>BOAV01000169.1 GCA_026002045.1 Spirochaetia bacterium
GCCGCGGAGTTAATTCTTTTGAAGAGATGACCGACCTGGACAAGTCCTTGCGGGAATACCTGGACCGCCGTTTTTTGGTGCGGTCAAGCAAGGTCGGCGCCCGGCTGGAAGACCCCGACGGCACGGTGAAGCTCCAAATCAGTTTGTTAGACGGGTCCAAAATTGAGGCGGTGCTCCTCTCCGATGCCGAAGATCGCAAAACCGCCTGCATTTCCACCCAGGCGGGCTGCCCGGTTGGCTGCGTGTTCTGCAAAACCGGTTCCCTGGGGTTCAGCCGTAACCTGGATTCCGCGGAAATCGTGGAGCAATTTTTGCATCTCAAAGCCCTGTCCGTGGGAACCAATATCTCCAACATCGTGATCATGGGTATGGGGGAACCCCTCCTCAACCTTGCGGAGCTCCGCCGCGCCTTAGCGGTTCTTTTTGACAGTGAGGGTCTGGGGATTTCCCGGCGGCGGATCACCCTGTCCTCAAGCGGCGTCATCGGCGGCATCCGGGACCTGGCGGACAATGGCCCCTACATACGTCTTGCCTGTTCCCTCACCAGCGCCCGGCAGGATTTGCGGAACCGCTTGATGCCCATAGGCGAGGCAAATCCCCTCCCCCTTTTGAAAAAGGCCCTTACCGCTTACCAGCAAAAAAGCGGCCAACGGATCACATTGGAAGCGGTTCTTTTGGGGGGCGTCAATACCGGCAGAGAAGACGCCGCTGCCATGATTGATTTTGCCAGGGGCCTCGACGCCGTGATAAACCTGATCCCCTGGAACCCGGTTGAGGGCATGGTTTTTGAGGGCGAGCCATTACGGGAACCTTCCCGTGCCGAAGCGGAAACCTTTGCATCACTTCTGGAAAAAGGAGGCCTCAAGGTGACCCGCCGCTACCGCAAGGGGCGGGGTGTTGCGGGGGCATGCGGGCAGTTGGGGGTAGTGCCGTAATCCGCATTTTATCTTTCTTCCAAATTAATATTCCATTCAAAATTATTCCAATAACCGTTTTCTTCGGTTAGTTTTTTGTATATCCTATCCGTCCATGATTGATATGGTGCAACCCGGAGACATAGGTAACAGAAATGTAGCGACACATAGGTAACACATTTCAGTTAGGTTTCTGCTGAATAATACTCCCCCGGGCCGCGATTTGTCCAGTAGCGGAGATGATTTCTCCCAGCAGAAAATTGTCAAACCAGACTTCAGTCTGCTGACCCGCTCGCTCTTTTAATCCCGCCTGATAGCCGGTAAACGGGTTCCCGATGAACAGCCGCTTCCCGCGGAAATTACACCACCCACGGTCATTTACCATCCGGCTCTTCATTCCTTTGCCGTACACCAATTCTACTTTTTCAGAAATATACTTCCGCTCTGATTTGCGATACACTTCGGCAGGCCGTTTCATCCCAAGCGCCTGGTGCGACCGCTCCCTGTTAAACTCTTTCCGCCATTCATCAAAAACTTTTTGATGCTCGTTCAGGCTGCCGTCTATCTGTCCTTCCAGTTCCTGCATCATGTCCCGGTGCATCCGCTCGTGCCCGCCGTTCTGATACGGACAGCCAGGATCATCGCGGTCTAGTGTCCTGTAAAATACAGACAACCTAATAAAAATATGATATACTTGAAATATGAGAAAAAGTATTCAAGTAGTAGCGACAGAAAAAGAAATAAGGTTAACGGAAACCTTGTTGTCAGAAGGACATATAGCGTATAAATACGCGGTACGGATACAGACGGTTCTTAATCGGGCCAAAGGCAGAACAACCAATGAAATAGCAGATATACTTGGCATTAATATCAATACCGTAAGCGATCATGTCAGACGCTTTAATGAAGGCGGTATAGATGCGCTCCTGAGAGACAAAACGCGATTACCTGGAAAAGATCCAATAAGTGAAGAGCTTAAAAACGAATTAACCCGGTTAGTGTGTCAGGAAAAGCCGGTGGATGCTACCCATTGGAGTACGCGGGAGCTTGGGAAAAAAATGAACCTCCCCGCCCTAAAGGCTAAACTTGACCCACAAAATCAAAGAAACTCCCGATAAGCAAGCAAGGTGTAGAGTTTCATAAACCCGATCCAGATGGTCTTTACGCCGGGATGCCCATCACTCGGGGCTCTCTTTGGGCCGCCCAATTGCCCTAACCATGTTATGGCTTCTGCCACGGAATATGGCTTTTTAGGCGGCGTCTTTGTCTTGTTCGCAACACAATATAATAATTGCCACTCATCTTTCTCCAGGAGCATTGAACAAGGCAGATCAGGCGTGAGCCGTCCAGCGTAGGTCATGTTTAGAATCATTACCGCTATGACCGAATACATTAAGATGAGCATCGTTGTCCGCTCAATGCTTCGTTCCTGCAGCTTTTCGATGGCACACCCGCTTTTCAGCACGTAATGGAACCGTTCGATCTTCCACCGCTGTATGTAATACCCGACTTTCTCATAGGCTTCCTCGGGAGTACTTACCGGTTCTGTTGTCGCCATACGAAACGAAGTTTCGTCAACCACTCTATCGGCTTGTTCCCTTTAGGGGGATGTTCTTCTTTGACATAGATGATGTTCATATCAACCGTATCCGGTAATGTTTTAACCGGATTCAGTATATGCGGCCTTTTTACCGCAAATTGTGCATATCGAAGCTGTAATACCGCTTCTCGTTCCGGAATGCTGTTTCGGCTGTCCCTTGGAATAGTCACCCCAAGGCGGCCCTGACACTTTTTCCTTTGTATTTCATCCAGTATACGCTTGTTCTCTACCGTCATCCGGTTCTGAACAATCCGTATGAGCAATGGTTCATTCAAGGATGCTGCCTTGGCAAAAAACTCGTACATGTCCCCTTCCCGGTCACAAACGGTAATCACTTTGATGCCTTCGGGAATATCCAGCGTACTCCGTTCAAGGGTTTCCAACCACCGAAAACTTTCCTTTTCCTCTATCGGCCGTATTTTCTTACTGTCGTGGGTTGCCGACTCGTCTTTTGCTTCAGGCCGGTTATAACTTGATTGGTCCAATACCCCCAGAACTAATCCATCGGCGGTCACGGCTAGACAGGTATGAACATTAACACCAAGTGTCTTATCACTGATATATCCTATCCCTTCAGTCTTGAGGTGATTGTCGTAATTTACTCCGGTGGTATCCTGCACTGCCAGAATCGTCCCGCTGTATTT
>BOAV01000170.1 GCA_026002045.1 Spirochaetia bacterium
TTATGTCATATCCTCATGGTTCGACCTGGAAAATGACTATGGCGTAATGACTCGGAACAAGTATCTTGCCGCCGTGCAGCAGACGGGACCTGATACTTTTGAGCTTATTTCGATAGAAGATCGGTAAAAGGAGAAACAGCATGAACGAAGATCAAGAAATTAGGGCAAAAGCCCTTGAGGAAGCGGTCAAGGCAGTAGCCTTATATTCAGACCCACAGAGACAAGAGCTTTTAGATAAGGCAACCCTGTCAAACTTCTCAGTTGCCGGGGTTGCCTTATTGACCGCCAAAAAGTTTGAGCATTATCTCAAAACAGGCGATCTTCCCGAAGTGCCGATAGCGTAATCAAATAAGCCCGCTTCTGACGGTTCCAAATATGTCCACATGACCCGCCCCGGCGTAGTTCAATCCCCCCGCGCTGCCTTTTGCCTTAGAGGTTTTGGTATTTTCGGCGGTCTCTTCCATGTATTTTTTCAAGGCATCCTGATATTCCAGCATGGCCTTTTCATAGTCACTCATCCCGGCAGATTCTCCCGGCGGTCCGTTTACCGTCTCCATAGCGTTGTTATGGTCATATTGCCCCATACGCATCTTATCATATTTGCTATCCTGCGCCCTTATGCTGTTTACCGCATCTTCAAGGTTTAACAGTTTTGGATTTTGTCTACGATATTCTACGGCAGCCGCATCTTCACCAAAGCGCCTTTTTTGGTCATCTTCCACCATAGCCCTTGCCCTGGACCATTGGCTTTCGGTTGTGTCCTCATATTCCGCATACCGAAGTTTGTTTGCTTCGTGTACGTGTTTTATCAATGAAATCATACCGGCAACGGCCGCGGCGATGATAGTCACCGGAAAGGCTGCCGCTGCGGCATTTAAGCCCCATTGGGCAAGTGTCGTTGTTCCAATGGCCCCTGCAAGCGTACCCTGCGTCCCGGCTGCAAGCATCGTTGAGCCGGACATCACCTTTATAGCGGCGTCAATCCCAAAAAACACCTTGCTTACCCCGTTAAACGCCTTAAATGCCAGCACGGCGGGAACTACTACCGGGGCAATGTCTTTGATTATCTTTATCAATCCGCCGATTAGTTTTATGGTCTCTTTAATCTTGTTCATAATTTGAGGGATATTTTTTGCAATGGTGTTTATCCCCTTCACGATAAAATCGACAAGCCCTGAAATGTTTTTTGCGATATTCTCCGAATTTTCCCGTGCCCATTCGGTAACATTATCCGCCAGCCCCTTTATGGCATCGGCGATCCGGATAATCCCCGGCATAAACGCCTCCGCAAGCTTCCCCCATGCCTGCTGCACGGCGGCTATGGCGTCCTGACTGGACACCGCCCATGAGGCTATCGGCTTACCGTAATCCCCCATGGCTTGCTTTGCCGCCGGATTGGCCATGATAAACTGGAACCGCAACGCCGCTTTACCAGCTTCGGTCATGTCTTTAATGGAAGTTTTTATGCCCTTTGAAAGCGCAAACGCCTCAAGCGCATCCTGAGACATGACGATACCCAGCGATTTAAGCGGCGCAGTTTGTCCGGTAAGGCCGGAAAGCAGTTTTTGAAAGGCGTCATCCCGGTCAAGGTTATACATACTGGCAAGATCGCCTGCGAGATTCGACATCAGCATGGACATCCCGCCCAACTCCGGCCCCTTGATCCCCATGCCGGAAAACACGCTGCCGAGGGTAGAGGCGTATTTTTTCGCCTGAAGCTCCGTCAATCCGTATGCCTTTGCGGAGTTGGTTGCCCATTCGTTGATCACACCGGCGCCTTCCTTGAAAGCCGAATTTACGACATTCTGGGTTTCGATTAAGTCGCTTGCATAGCCAATGGCGCTACCGATGTTATTCCGCACCGCCCCGATTGCCGAGGTTATGCCCTTGGACAGCAGCGAGCCGATGGTCACGCCTTTCAATATCGAATTAAAGCGGGAGGCATCCTTGCCCATGGCCGCAAATCCGGCACCCACCGCCTGGCGTATCTTGCCCATAGGCCCGGTCATTTGGTCTTTGAGCATAAAAGACGTGGAAACCGGAAAATTCTTAGCCATGATTATTTCCCTTTCGGTTTATTAGCGTCATCCCACTTTCTCCATTCAGGCACCCACTCCTTGATAATATACCGGAGGGTGCTGTAACTCATTCCCAGCACTTCCCCCGGACTGTGATTATAGGCCAAAGCGCACGCCCAGGAGCTGGCGACACTCAGGCCATAAAAAAAATGAGCGCCAGCCTCGCGGCGTTCTGCCGGTCCTGCCCCTTGAGCTTGTAAATGGCGTCTTCTCCGATACCCGACAAGCGCCCCAGGATTTTGTAGGCGGAGGTTTCCTCATTGATGTCCAGCCGGGAGCGGAACTTGAAGTCCTCCGTGGTTATTTCCCGGTAGGTGATTGCCTGCCCGTTGCTCAAACGCTGGACAATCGCAAACGATTTTTCATCGTCAACTTCGATTTCCCCCCAGCGGATAGCCTCCAGGATGTCGTCAAACTGCGCTTCTGCGGCGGCCTTCGATTCATCCGGCTTTTTTTCGTCAATGCCGATTTCGTAAAAGTCCAGGATAGACCGCAGCGTTTCCAGCGCCGCTTCCTCCCCAATCTTCGGCTCACCTACCCGGTGACTCACCCGATCATACTTCCCCATACAAATCCTCCAAAAAATTCGCCGTTTCCCGGCGGTATACTCCCACCGTGCGCCCTGAATTTGCTAAGGTCAAGGGGTCTTTAAAAATATTTCCTTGCCGGCGCTCGGGGTATTGACCTTAGCAAAACGGCGCTTGAAGATTAAGAAAACCTGATCGGCGGACAAAGGTGAGGTTTTTATGTTCATGTGGTCATCGACTTACGGCTCTCTCGTATCCGGCACTTACCCCCAGGTAGCGGCGAAAAACGCTTCCGGATCCACGGCGACAGACGGCACGCCATTTACCAAGGTGCTCCTTCAAGACTTTTGGGGCGCTATGCAGGCCATCCTCTACGCAGGCGGCTTTACCAGCGAGGCCATGCTTTCCGGGGTTGCCGAGAGCTATTCCAATTCCGACATCCTCCGGGC
>BOAV01000171.1 GCA_026002045.1 Spirochaetia bacterium
ATGGTGCAGGACACCAGGGGCTCGTCTACTAATTTTACCATTGCGTCACCCTCCCGCCCCGAAAGGCGCCGTAACCCGATCTATCGCATCTGAGGCAGCGGCCTGTTTCCTGGGCGGCTTCTTCGGCGCTGCAACATATTTCCATGCCGTCAAAGTCACCCCGCCGCTCCAGGGGCAAACGCTCCGCCGGTTCCACCCGCCCCAGGGGGGGCTTATTTTTGAGGGGCGGCGCTGGTATGTCCACGTCAACAGTGATGGGGTGCATAATATGGTGATCAAAGCCGAGGGCCGCATCAATACGCCGGGCCGCATCCTTACCCGCAGCAATGGCCTTGATGACCGTGGCGGGGCCCGTTGCGCAATCGCCGCCGTCAAAAAATACCTTTGTGACGAGCTTTGCATCGTAAATGCCCTTTTCCACGGCCTGCCCCACGGCCACGATGATTAAATCGCAGGACAGGCGCAGACTATCTTTCTTGGCGGGAACGGGTTTGGGGCGGCCATTTTCCAGGGGGCCCGGAAGTTGGGGCTGCACCACGAGGGCCTTTGCTTCGTCCCCCTCCCCTTCGACGCGGACGGGGGCCATCATGGTGAGCAACTGGCAGCCCTCGGCAACTGCCGCCTCAACTTCAGAGGGGAGAGCGGTCATATCTTCCTTGCGCCTTCGGTACACGATGCTCACCGAGGCAGCACCCAGGCGGAGGGCAGTGCGGGCCGCATCCATGGCGACGTTCCCCCCGCCCACAACGAGGACGGTTTTTCCTTTTATCAAATCGAATGTCTCGCGGGTTTCAGGACTTCTGTGAGGGCCGGGGCTGACTTCGCGCAAAAGAGCCACCGCCGACATAACCCCGCGCATGCCTTCTCCATCCACGCCCAGGTGCTTTTCACCGTGTGCGCCGATGGCCACAAAAAGGGCATCGTGATTGGCTTGCAATTCCGCCACCTTGGGCGAAATTTCTGTCGTTACGGTGATGCCGCCGGCGCTCAAAATTGCATCGATGTCCCACTGAAGGGTCTCCCGTGGCAGACGGTAGCTGGGGATGCCGTAACGAAGCATGCCCCCCAGGTATTTTCTGCGCTCAAAGACCGCCACGTTGTGCCCCATGAGGGCAAGGAAGTAAGCGGCGGTGAGCCCCGCAGGCCCCCCGCCGAGGATAGCGATTTTTTTACCCGTGGCAGACGCGCGCTTCGGCACGGGAACTGCCGCCCCGGCGTACTCCACGGCAAAGCGTTTGAGGCCCCGAATATTGAGGGCGCTGTCGATGATGCTCCGGCGGCAATGCTCTTCACAGGGGTGCTCGCAGATGAGGCCGCAGGTGGCGGGAAAGGGGTTGTCTTTGCGAATGAGGCGCACCGCGTCAGCATAACGCCCCGCCTGAGTCAAGGCGATGTAGCCGGGAATATCCACGTTGGCGGGGCAGTAGGAAACACAGGGGACGCTCAAGCCGGGGGCAGGGGCTGCGGCACCGCCTGATATCAGACGATCGTAATCGGCCCGGTCTTTTTTCAGGCTTTCCAGTACCTGGGCGGCGGCTTCAAAACCGATGGCACAGTCCGCGCTGTCACGAATGACCCGGCCCAGGCGTTCTGCGGCAATGACGGCATCCCGTTTATTTTGCGCAGTCGCGGCGCCGGAGAGCACAACGTCAAAGAGCCCCTCCAACTGCAAAAGTCCGATGCGGCAGGGCACACACTTACCGCAAGACTGGGAACGGGACCATTGCACAAAAGCCCGTGTCTGCGTCACAGCACAATCCCCCAAGAGCGGCACCGTCAAACGGCGTTCAAGGGCGGCGGTTACAACACTCATATTCTGTCTCCCCCATGACATATAATTTAACACAGTTTTCACAATTCGTAAACAAAAACGAGATGGCACAAAATAACAAAACAGGATATCTTCAAGATGCCATGAAAAAAAGAACAAACGCCCCGGCGTCGTGGACCGCCTTTGCCGCGGCGCGGGACCAGTACCGGGAGATGGTTGAGGGCCTTTGCCGGGATATGCCCAAGCTGGGACGGTTACAGCAAAAGCTGGTAAACAGCCGGGAGGGTCCCGCCTATACCGTAGAGACCCCTATCGTGTACAACGGCGCCCTGGACGATGTTGGGCCCGCGGACGACATCAAGCTGATTCTGGTGGCCGATAACCCCGGCCGCCGCGAACAGGCCGCCGAAAACCGCCGCTACCTCGTGGGCCCCTCGGGCAAAATCGCGGAAAAATTTTTCCGGGAAACCCCGGCCTTAAATATCGACTTCAGGCGCAATGTGATCATCCTGAACAAGACCCCCATCCACAGGCGCGCACCCCGCACCTTAGCGAGTTCGCAGTTGGGGGCGATGGGCTGGCCCCCGCCGCCGGCGCAGCCTCCGGGACAGGCCATCACTTCCACGAAATCGTAATGCACGGTTCCGGCGATAATCGCGTCCACCAGGCGGCGGGTGTTGGCAAGCCCGCTGGTTATTGCAAGGCGCAGGGACTTCGTTGACCCGTCTTTAAGCGGCACATCAAACTCTGCCTCCACAACACCGGTAAAGGGTGCCCGTGCGTTGCCGCGCACGGTGCGAAAAGCATCAGGGGGCGGGTTTTTACCCGCGAGCACGGCGTAGACCGTGCGGAGTGCAGCTTCCATGACCCCCCCGGATGCGCCGAAGATCACCCCGGCCCCGGTGGACTCGCCCAAAGGCGCGTCAAAAGCCGCTTCTTCCAATTCCTCTACGTTGATGTGACAGGCACGTACCATACGGGCGAATTCCCGGGTGGTGAGGGCGAGGTCTACGTGGTCATCCATGCCCGGCAGGGTGAGCTCGTCTTTTTTTGCGACACAGGGCATGATGGACACCACAAAGAGTTTTTTGGGGTCAATGTCTGCTTCTTTGGCGAACCAGGTTTTCGCCACCGCCCCGAACATCTGCTGGGGCGATTTCGCCGTGGACAACTGGGGCAGAAGTTGCGGGTATTCTGACTTCGCAAAACGGACCCATCCGGGACAACAGGAAGTGAACATGGGTAAGCC
>BOAV01000172.1 GCA_026002045.1 Spirochaetia bacterium
TACTATATAAGGAATTACGTGTTTCGTTCATCTAACTTTTCTTTCCTTCCCCGCAACTTTATTAAGCTTGAGAACCCCTGCAACGGCACTTAAACCGGAACAGGAATCCATGTTCACTAGTTAATATATCCCTTATCACTTTTTTTATCAAGCCATTTTAAGATTTTTTTTGTTTTTTTTAACCACAAGCCGCCCTATGGGCAGCTTGTGGTTAAAAAGGACCTATAGACCGGAAACCCCAGTTCTATTATTATTGAGTATAGGGGAGACGTTAGCAAAATGAAATTACCATATACCTATGAACCGGATGGGAAATTTTTATTCGGCTGGTTATTGGACTACCCGGAACACCCAACACAGGGGACAGATGTAAAAGACCTGGAAGCTCATCTTGCCGAAATTTACGGCTGGATAAAGGACGGAACCCTGGAAGTTGAAAAGCATCCGGTGTTAGAGGTTGCTGGGTGAAGCGTAATGACTTATTAAAAATTCTAACGCAACAGGGCGTTGTATTATTTCGACATGGGGGAGGCCATGACATTTATATCAATGAAAAAACAGGAAAGAAAGTGTCTGTCCCCCGGCACAGTGAAATCGGAAACAAAATGGTAAAAGTTATCCTAAAAGAATTAGGAAAATAAGTCCAATTCGGTGTCAGACACCATTGCGTATACTATTATCATCAAATCACCCTTCCACCCTGCTTAAAACGAGTGTCACCACTTACCGTATAATTTATAAATTACGGCTTATAATTTATTCCGGATGGGACGCAGGGTATAAATTACCGGCTGTAATGTACAAATTACAACCTGCAATTACGGACTACACGGACTCTTACTTCCCTATCTTTTCTTTTGTCCGTGAAGGTCAGTGAGGTCGACTTTTCCACTCTTTGGGTGGAAAAGTGGTTAAATTTTCTTCTTTATTAATTTCTATGCGTTTATCCGATGGCGGCAAGAACTTTTGCGCTTACCCTGTCCAGGATCGCCAAATCCTGCGGCGGCAGGGAAAGGCCCACGGCGTTGATATTTTCCATGAGGTGCTTTTCGCTCTGGGTCCCCAGGAGGGCGGAGGTGAGCCCCGGTTTGGAAAAAAGCCAGCCGATGGCAAGCTGGGACAGGGGAATATGGATGCGGTCGGCAATCTCCTTCATGGCGTCAAGCAGTTCCTTTTCTTTTTCCAGATGATCCGGGAGAAAAAGCCGCCGGGGGGCGCGGAAATCATTTTCCTTGAGTTTGGTTCCCCCAAAATGAAAGGTCCCGGTGAGAATCCCCTTGGCGATGGAGGAATAACTCATCACGCTGATGGATTCATTTTTGCAGAAGGGCAAAATCTCCGCTTCGATGTCCCGCTGCAAAAGGCTGTACTCGTTCTGGATCGCCTCGATCCGGCCAAAGCTCAGGGCCTCCTTAAGCTGGGAAATTGAAAAATTGGACACCCCGATATGCCGGATAAGCCCATCCTTCTGGATTTTCAGCAGTTCCCCCATGGTCTCTTCCAGGGGGATATCCTTATTGGGCCAATGAATATAGTAGAGATCCACATGATCCATCCGCAGCCGTTTCAAA
Source organism: Spirochaetia bacterium (assembly GCA_026002045.1). Lineage (GTDB taxonomy): Bacteria > Spirochaetota > Spirochaetia > Treponematales > Breznakiellaceae > BNUT01. The sequence continues at coordinate 1,572 of BOAV01000172.1, forward strand.
CTATTGGTGATGGAATTACGGACATCCTGGGCGCGGAGATTTTTTGGCGACACCTTGGTCGCCACAAAGACCTCGTTCCGTTTGCCCTCAAGAGCCCTGCCCAGGACCTCCTCGGAATGGCCGTCCCCGTAGCCTTCGGCGGTATCAAAACTGTTGATCCCCTTGTCCAAAGCCCGGTGAATCGCCTGGGTATTGATTTCATCGCTGGTATGTTCCCACTGGGTCCCGCCCATTTCCCAGCACCCAAAGCTGATCCTTGAAATTTTGCTGCCGGTCTTGCCAAAAGCCGTATATTCCATGTTGAATCCCCCCTGTAAATATACCTAATTTTCACATTTTTTCGCCCTTCTTGTACATGCCTATTCCCCGGCGGCCTTTAAAAACTGGGTCAGCAGATCCCTGCTTTCGCTGTTGATGCAGAGGGCCATGATCATCCGCTGAAGGGGATATCTACGTATCACCTTGCTGGAAGCATAATAACGGATGTAGAACTGTTCTTTCCCGCCGCCGGGTATCCTTTTCAAAAACCACCGGCCATAGACATCCTTTACACGGCCGTCATCGGAAACATGGCTGAAATTGAGGACAAATTCTTCGGGGGTATTGGACAATTCGGTTACCAATACCCGGGCATTGGCGAAAAGGGAAACCCCCATCAGTTCCCCGCCCACAAGCATATCAAGGTAAACCTGATCATCTTCCTGAATCACCGTGATGCCCGGATTTCTTTTGAATATCCGGGGGTAATTATTAAAATTCAGGATCTCCCTTCGCAGCTTATCCATGGGAATATCCGTAGTGATATGAACATCGGTATACACATCCACCCACCGGATATTATCGTCCCCTTTTTCCTGGGACACATCGGTTTTAATAATGCCCGGCCTGTTGAATATTCTTTTCAACACCCCCTGGTCGGGCAGTTCAATGTCCGCCTCCTGGGCAGACAGGCGGGAAAGGCCAAGGAGGAGGAGCAGGAAAGCGGCCCTTTTTATTCTCATAAAAGGTAGTATATGCCGTTTTAATGACATATACTACCGTAATGTTTAATGATGTTATTATTATGGCCGGGGGGTCCGGGACGCGGCTCTGGCCGGCGAGTAATTCCCGGCGGCCCAAACAATTCCTGCCCATTTCGCCTGACAGGCCGGGCTATAGCTTTTTTTCCGCCGCAGTGGAACGGGCCCTCGCGGTTATCGCAGGGGCTGACAGCCGGGTGATCATTATCGCCGGGAAGAGCCATGCGCCGCATATTATTGCTTCCTGCGCCGCTCTCAGCGCCGATGAGCGAAAGCGTCTGGTACTGATCCCCGAACCGGCGGCAAAAAACACCGCCCCCGCCATAGCCTGCGGGGTCATATATTCGCTCTGCACAACCGCCAATACCGATAGAACCATGCTGGTCCTCACCA
>BOAV01000173.1 GCA_026002045.1 Spirochaetia bacterium
ATTATCAGCAGGGGAATTTGCAGGGCGAATTTTATCAGCTCCTTTTGAGTTTAAAAGATGCGGCCCGGTTTTTTTTTGACGCCCTGGATCTCAGCATCGGTCGGGACCGGGGGGCCTTTTATGTCTTTTTGGGTTCCCTGGAGATGGGCCAGACCCATGAGTGTCTTCAGATTGAAACGGACCCCAAAACAATAGCCCAAAAATTTTCCGATATGTCGGAGACTGAAATCCGTCAGGCCAGTCTCCGCGCCATGGAAGACGCCTTCGCGGCGATAAAAGAGGATGAACGGGATGCCATGTATCGCAATGCCCGGTCCTTATATTGTCTCAGGGAATTATCATCTTTTTTGTTTGACCGGGTACTCATGGCCTTTGGCCCCGCCGATGCCGAACACGGCCCGGAAGCCGGACGGACCTGTTCCGTGTTTGTGGTGCAGGATATGCTGGGCTCCCTCAATAACATCCTCTTTTCCCTCCGGGACCCGCCGCCCCTTACCCTGTTGGAATCCCTTTTCATCTTTATTTTGCAAGAAAGGTCCGTCGAGCCCGGCTTTGACACGGACCAGGAAATCCAGCGCCTCCTCCATCAGGCGGAAAAGGCCGTGATCATCATCCGTAACTTCAACAGGCGGATCCCCCTTACCGGTATACTCCGCTGTGGAAGCCGTGATATGTCCCTGTCTCCAAAGACCATTACCGGCGGGGAGGACTGGTTTGCGGTGTACCGGGATTACTGGAAACGGCGTATTGAGGAACAGCTTGCCGCATATCAGTTGTCCAGCCGCCGCCAGGGGATACTCAATTCTTTCCGGGTTTTTTTCAAGGGTGCGGAACTCAAGCTGCCGGACAACGCCGCATCGGGGACCAATCCCGAGGGCTTTCCCCTGAGGGAGGATTTTGCCCTTGCTTTTCTGCGGACCTTTCATGCACATATTTTTATGGGGGAAATGAACCGGTTTTTAAAGCCCATCATGGATAAGGGGAAGTTCTTCAAACCGGAAACCCGCGACAAATTTATCGCAGGTTACCATGAGCTTATAAAAATTGAGGATGAGATTCGGGGACTGGAGGGCAGGATAGCCCCTTCCGGGGAATACGGAAAACGGTATATCATGGCCCAACAGGATATGACATCCCTGGCGGTAAAGCAGCGGAAAATCCGGATGGCCTCTGATGAGGCCTCCGCAGAGGCAGCAAAGATCATCAGCCGGGTCCGGGGGGCTGCCGCGGTTATGATCAGTATTTTGAAGGGCGTCCTGCAAAACCCGCAGCACCGCCCGGCTTAAAGCCAGACGGGCGGCGGCAAGGCCGGGATCTTCGGCGTTGAGTATGGGACAGTCGTGGTAAAACCGGCTGAATGTCTTGGACAGCTCGTAGAGATAGGCCGCCAATAACGAGGGGTCCATTCCGGCGGCGGCGGCGCTTACCGCTTCCGGGTAGTTCGCCAGGGTTTTGATCAGCTCCCATTCGGCGTCGCCGGTTAGGAGCGCCGCATTGAAGGGTGCACTGCCGGTAGATTCAGCTTTACGAAGCATGGACGATATTCGCGCCCCCATGTATTGCAGATAGGGGCCGGTGTTGCCGTTAAAGGACAGGGATTCCCTGGGGTCAAAGAGCATGTCCTTGGTGGGGGAAACCTGTAACAGGTAGTAATGAAGGGCGCCCAGGGCGATTTTTTCCGCTACCGCGGCGGAGTCCCCCACGGCCTCTTCCCGGTCCTTTTCCCGGATTTCGTTCAGGGCCATGTCCCGCAGGCTGTCGATGAGGTCATCGGCGTCCACCACCGTGCCTTCCCGGCTCTTCATTTTGCCCTCCGGGAGGTTCACCATGCCGTAGGAAAGGTGGTAGAGATTTTTGGCCCATTCAAAGCCCAGCTTGTCCAGAATCGAGAACAGGACCTTAAAGTGGTACTGCTGCTCGGAGCCTACCACATAGACCAGGCGGTCAAAGGGCCAGTCCTTGTGGCGGTAGATGGCGGTGCCGATGTCTTGGGTGATGTAGATTGAGGTGCCGTCCTTGCGGAGCAGTACCTTCTCGTCCAGCTTTTCTGCGCTCAGGTCCACCGCTACCGCCCCGTCGCTCTTCTTGTAGAAAAGGCCCTTCTCAAGGCCCTTGAGGACCTCGTCTTTGCCCAGCAAATAGGTTTGGCTTTCATAATAGAACTGGTCAAAGGATATGTCGGTCCGGTCCCAGGTTTCCTTCATGCCGCCCACGGCCCAGGCGTTCATCTTTTTCCATAAATCGACGGTGGCCGCATCCCCGGCTTCCCACTTGCGGAGCAGATCCTGGGCCTTGGTGAGTGAGGGGGCCAGCGCTTCGGCTTCTTCCTTCTTTAAGCCCTTTTCTTTTTCAAGGGCCTTTGTTTCTTCGGTAAAAATTTTATTGAAACGGACGTACCAGTCCCCCACAAAGTGATCCCCCTTGAGGGATTCCGATTCCGGGGTCTTCCCCTCGCCGTATTCCTGATAAGCCAGCATGGATTTGCAGATGTGGACCCCCCGGTCATTGATGATGCAGACCTTGCGGACATCGGCCCCGCAGGCCCGTAATATCCGGGAGATGCTTTCCCCCAGCACATCGTTGCGGAGGTGCCCCAAATGGAGGGGCTTGTTGGTGTTGGGGCTGGAAAATTCCACCATGACACGCTGCCCCGCCAGAGAACCGGGGCGGCCAAAGGAAAATTCGCCGGCGGTTCCTTCACCCGCAAGGGCCTCGGCAAGGATTGCGGCGGCGGCTTCGCCCCGGTTCAGGCGGACATTGAGGTAGGGGCCCTGAGCCGCAAAGCTGCCTGGCACCATTTCTGCCGCAAGCGCCGCCGCTGCAGCCTGAGCAATCTGGGGCGGGCCCTTCCGCAGCAGTTTGGCGAAGCTGAACATGGGAAAGCCCAGATCGCCCAATTCGGGGTTGGGGGGAATCTCGGCCACTATTTGGGAGGGCTCGATAGCCCCGTCAATGCCTGCATCCTGCAGTA
>BOAV01000174.1 GCA_026002045.1 Spirochaetia bacterium
GTGTTATTAAACGAAAAATTTTTGGCGTCATCCTTTTGATGACAGCCGCCGTCCCGGTGTTCGCCGGGGGAAAAAGCGATAGTGCCACCGGAGGGACAAAACCGGCGGAGATCACCGTGGAGGTCTTTGACCGGGGTACCGGCGGGGAGCGCTCCAGCCCGGTCAGCAACAACTGGACCAAATGGATACAGGAGAAACTGCTCAAGGACGAGAACATCAAGGTTACCTTTGCACCGGTTCCCCGCCAGGAGGAAACCACCGTCCTCAACACCATGATGACCGCCGGCAACGCTCCGGACATTTGTTTAACCTACGATACGACCTTCATCGCCAATTACCGGAACCAAGGCGGCCTCTATGACTTGGCGCCCCATGTGGAACGCCTGATGCCCGATCTAAAAAAGTTCCTCGGCCCCGACCCCTCCATCCCCGGCAGGGACCTTATCTACCGTTACCGGAGCGGTCAGACCGGCAGAATGTACTCTATTCCCGCCCGCCGGACCAATACCGCCAACTATAGTACGTTTATCAGGAAGGACTGGCTGGACAGGCTGGGGCTTCCCCTGCCCAAAACACGGGACGAATTTTACCGGGCACTGATCGCGTTCAGGGACAAAGACCCCGGCGGAGTGGGCAAAGACCGGGTGGCGCCTTTTTCATGGTCCCCCCAATGGGGGCCGGTTAATAGCATGAATTCTTTCATAGACCCCGATATCAGTTCCCGAGACATTTGGATCAACTATGTGATTCCCGACTCCGGGGCAAGCTGGCCGACCATGCCGGGTATAAAAGAAGGTTACCGCTGGCTTAACAAACTGTACAACGAGGGGCTTATCGATCCCTATTTTCCCCTCAGGAACAGCGGCGATTGGGATAAGCTCCAGAAATCCGGGCTTACCGGAAGTTTCGAGGCCTTTTACGATCACCCATACGTCAATACTCCCGGAATACAGAAGGATCTCCAGGCCAGCATACCGGACGCCGAATTCGTGGCGATTGACTGCTTCACCAACGCGAAGGGGATTACTTCCAAACTCGCCTTTGACGTAGAGGGGGTCCACTTTTTTATCCCCTCTTATTCCAAAAACCCGGAAGCGGCCATGCGTTATGTCAACTGGCTTGCCCGTTTTGAGAATATGTATTTCCTCCAGTTCGGGCCGGAGGGAATCACCCACGACATGGCAGAGGGAATTCCCCAGGTCAAAACAGTTACCGGCCCGTGGATACAAAACAGTGTCTTAAACCTGGACTATACCATTCCGGTGAACGGCCTTTATCTGGGCAGTGACGAAAAAAACAAGGCGGCCATTATCCGGCGTTTTACAATACGCCCCGATCTGGCCGAAAACGCCTATAAAGCCGCGATGACCAACACTTGGTCCATACCGGTCGTTCCGGCGGACTTAAGCGTCGGAGGGCCCTACCAGCAAACCCTGAAGGACAAGCTGAAAAATTTCAGCACCCTGGCCATTACCGGCAAACCCGTTGATTTTGACCGGCTCTGGGATCAGGGCCTCGCGGACTGGCTTGCCTCGGGCGCACAAGCCATCATCGACGAGCGGACGGCAAAGTACGTAGCTCCATAACAGGGTCTCATGAACCGTTTGGTTCAAAATATATTTTTTGAGGAGGACATTTATGATGTCAAAGAAACTTTTGGCCCTTGCTCTGATCCTGGCGATAGTTGCCGGGACCGTGTTCGCCGGAGGAAAAGGCGATCAGCAGGCGGCGGGCGGCAAGCAGCTTATCCATGTCTGGACGTACAACCGTCACGATCTGGCTTTTATGGAACAGAAAGTGGCAAATTACAACGCCACTAACAAGGACAACATCGAGGTTGTGCTGGGGTCCTATTCGGATAACTATTCCCAGACGGTCAACCTGGCCTACCAGACCGGTGAGGCGCCGGACATTTTAGCCCATGACCCCAATGTGTTCCTGCTCCATGTCAACCAGGGGAGATTCACCGATTATACGCCCCTGATGGACGCGAAATTCAAGGCAACCTTCGGGAGCCTGATTTGGGACGACGTGAACCGGATAAACGGGAAGGTGTACTTTATCCCCACCATGGCTACCACAAACCGGCTGTTCTACAACAAGGGGATATTCAAGCGAGTCGGCCTTGAGCCGCCCAAGACCCTGGAAGAGATGGTTGCCGCCGCGAAAAAGATCACCGACACCCTCAAGGGCGAGGGGATCTACGGTTTTGCCCAGAATATGCGGAGCCCCCAGTCCGGCCTGAGCCGCTCCCTGGCGCCCATGATTGACCGGCAGTTGGGAATTCACCAGGGCTACGACTTTGCCAAAGGGCAGTACGACTTTACCGGCCACGGCCCGGTACTGGCCGCCTGGAAAGAGCTGCTCTCCCCGGCCGTCGCCTTCCCCGGCTGCGAATCCCTGGATATCGATCCCCTGCGCAGCCAGTTTGCGGCGGGCAAGATCGCCATGTACTTTTCCTACACCCATGCGGAACCGGGGGTGTACGCATCCCAGTTCCCCACCAAGGAAGAGTGGGGCTCGGTACAGATCCCCGTGCCGGGGGGAAACGTGAAAGGCGCCCAGAACTACCAGGTTACCAACGGCTGGATGATCAATCAGGCAAGCAAAAACATTCAGACCGCCTGGAAAGTGTACGTTGATCTCCTGACCAACACGGATCTCCTCAAAGAATACTACGAGCAGGGTCTGGGCATTACCATGGTCCCGGAGGTCATCGCCAGGGCCAGTCCCGCTCCCATTTTCCGGGATAACCCCACCATGCTGATCACCGCCACCGACGGGCTCTGGCCCCGGACTCCCCACGAGGCCAATTCCGCCGCCGTGGTAGTGGAAGGCCCGAATATGTGGGACACCTTCGCCTCGATCATTTACGCCAATGCCAATCCCCAGCAGGCCTTGGCGGATCTGACCACCCGGTATAACAAGGCCCTCCAGGCCGGAATCGATCAGA
>BOAV01000175.1 GCA_026002045.1 Spirochaetia bacterium
GCCCTGATCGTGTAGCAAAAATATTAACAAGTATGGAACCAGGAGATTATTATGATGAGTTAATTCCGGACGATCCATATATCTGGATACCATTAAAGGAACAATATCATGAACAATTAATATTAAAGCAAGTATAATCCATAAAAGATGTAAATATTTTCTCCCTTTATTTAGTATTGAATATGTAATAGGATTTGAGTATTCAACACGTTCAACTAATTCCTTTAGAAAATAATCAAGACTATATTCTGTCTTTTGTTCATTTTCATTAATACATTCAGGTAATTTATTATATTTGTCTAAAATTGTCTTTTTTAATTCTTCAGTATTTCCACCATAAATAGGCGAAACAACCCATGCGTAAAGTTCATTTAACTCTTCCTTGCTTATAGTATTTTCCATTAATATATTATTTCATAATTTACAACAAAGTTCAAGCCCAATTTCGCATAACGTGAAAGCTATACGACGTTTTTGCAGTTGCGATAAAGGAAACCGCAGGTTTCCAGCAACTGCAAAAATGTGCCGGAGAAAAACCCCACAAAGGGCGAAGCCCGACTGGGGTTTTTCGTAGGCCAAGCCGCTACTGCGGCGCAGCGTATAGCGTATGTTATGTGCAGTTTGGGCACTTTCAATTATTTTCTATGAATATTCCAAAATCGGCTTTTACAATTTCCCATATGTTCTCAATTCCTTTTATTAACGGTCCCATTTCATTCCAGTCTAATTCTGAACTATATGCATGCCTTATAAAATGTCTAAACAGCAAATATTTTTCCAACTTCTTTTTTATATCATCCCTAATAATTCTTATACTTTTTGAATTAGTTCCAAATGCCATTTCAAATAAGGTTTTATGCCATCTAATATCATTAGGTAATTTTTCATTTATGTACTTAAAAAATAATACGATAACACTTTCCACGCCATTATAAAATGAATGTAATACTTGAGCCGCCGCAGTCATTTCTATAATATCAGGTTCTTTTATTTTACATAAATCAAATAAGGGCTTTACATCTACCAATAATTTTTCTATCCGTGAAATTTCATGTTCAATTTTTATTTTTACAATTTCATCCAATTTGAACAACCTCACCAATACTATTTAGCATTGAATAAAAATCGGGATTTGTATCAAAATCAACTAAATCAATTTTATTTTCTATGTCAAAATATATTCTCGAATACACATCAAAAAACTTACCCTTGGGGAGCCCTTTTATACCAATATCTATATCAGAATCATCATGTACTTTTCCTGTAACCAGAGAACCAAACAGAAAAACTGATTGACAGCCTTCATTTTTGAGTAAATTTGTAGCACTTTCAATATCTTTTCGATATTTTGAGGGAATATTAAGTTCCATATCTACATTCTATCATATTGTTTTTATTTTGTCAACTATATATCTGTATGATTTTTTATACACTAAATTTGCCCAAATTGCATATAGCGTATGTTATGTGCAGTGGCACTTTGCTTTACTGCAATTTTATTAACACTTCTTCCATAAATTTCTTGATTATTTCTTTTTGATTTTCAACATTTGTCTTTTTACATAATTGTTCATGATATTGTTCCTTTAATGGTATCCAGATATATGGATCGTCCGGAATTAACTCATCATAATAATCTCCTGGTTCCATACTTGTTAATATTTTTGCTACACGATCAGGGCAATACCCTTTGTCTTTATACTGAACATAAATGTATATTTTTTCGTCTTCAAAATGTAACCCAATCCAAAAATAAACATATTTATTTTTTCCGCTTTCATACCATAAATATTTGCCATATTCATTACAAGTAAAAGCACTCTTTGTTTGGTTCCATTCATGTAACTTAACTATGTTGCATTCTTCTACAACCTGTTGCAAAATGTTGTAAAAATCCTTGATTGACGAAACATTTGATAGATTCATTGGTTTAACCTCCACGTAATTAATTACCAATTTTGTATATGCATAATATGATCTTATTAAATTAACTTCTTCTTGAGAAAATTCGTCAAATTTTTTTTCCAATGTTTGCAAGAATTCCTTCCAAGTCTTTATTTTCCATCCATTAATATTTTCAAAATAATAGTTTGCTATAAATGCTTTTTTTGCATTTTTAAATACATTATCATATTGTTCAAAATGATTATTTCTATCATAAATTTTTACTTCAATAATATATTCTTGACCATTTTTATCATCTATAAAAAAATCAGGCCGACAATCATCGCGGGAATATTCACGTACAAATGTTTCAATATTTTGAATATCTTCTTCAAAACAATATTCAATAAATATCTTTCTAAATTCGTCACTAGAACAACATAATGCCCATGTAATATCTGATAGATTGTTTTCGTTTCTCATTCTTTCTGATAGATATTCAAAAAATGCATTGGCAATTTCCATAAAATCTCCTTATATTATATATTATTGTATACATTTATTTTTGTCAATAGTTCAAAGTGCCATTGCACATAACGTGAAAGCTATACGACGTTTTTGCGGTTGCGATAAAGGAAACCGTAGGTTTCCAGCAACCGCAAAAATGTGCCGGAACAAAACCCCAGTCGGGCTTCGCCCTTTGTGGGGTTTTGTGGAGGCCAAGCCGCTACTGCGGCGCAGCGTATAGCGTATGTTATGCGCCGTAATTTTTCTTGCCCGGAGCCAAGGATGGCGGAGGGCATTTTCCTATATCATTTATCCTATAATAAAAGATTTCAAAAAGTCCCCTAATACTAGAAGTAGAGTTGGTATACTTAATGAATAACCGCAGGGCAAGCCCTGCGGTATCTTTAACCTTCATGCTTTATTTTGGTAAGGGAACAGCTCAAGCTGTTTCCCCTCATGTATTTTTTGGTAATCCTCTGGATTTCGTCCTTGGTTC
>BOAV01000176.1 GCA_026002045.1 Spirochaetia bacterium
CGGGGCAGGCTGCCCTGTACGGCGGCTTCCTGGACTGCGAAGAGGGCTAAATCACCGGCCCGGCCGGACTGGCGCAGGGCGGCGCAGGGGTTTTTCGCGTCAAGGTCGAGGGTGACGGAAAAAACAAGGGATACGATATCCCCCTCGGCAAGGTTATTTGCCTTGAGCAGCCCGTCGTAGAGGGCGGTTACCTGGACGCCGATATCCTTCGCTTCGTTGAGGCATTGGACGGCGCCTCGAAGGGCATAAAGACGTTTCCCCTGATTCATGCTGCATTTCCCCCTGCGGCGGCGGCGATAAGGGTCCCCAGAACCGCGATAAGGCTCCCGGTTAAACCCAGAAAAAGATACCCGGCGATACCCCAGATATAGGCTGCGTGATGCGGCCGCCGGCGAATAAGACAGACAAGGTCGGCGATTATCCCATAAAGGGACAGGAACGCCGAAAGGATGCCGCTCAATACGGCCCCATGGATCAGAGTGAGCTGGGTACTGTCCATAAATTGCTGCCGGGTTCACGCAAGGTATAAAAATACCGAGAGGAGGCAGACCCCAAAGAAGAAAAAAGCCCCTCCTTTCAACAGGGTAAGGACAAAGGGTTTTTTTTCCTGGGGGGATATATTCATCCGCTGCACTCCGTGTTATGATAACTATATAGAAGTGTTTTCAAAATTGCAATTTTGATCCGGCTGTGTGTTGAAAATTGTCAGGAAGGTGGCATGAAGAAGTTTTTTGCGTTTCTTGTGGTTCTTTTGATTGTGGGGGGGGTCGGCTTTTTCTTCGGCTGGGCCCAGCTTGGGGTTCCATCGGGTTCCTATGGGGTGATGCGGTCAAAGACCCACGGCCTGGATCAAAGGCTTATCCGGGAGGGGGAATTCCGCTGGGTATGGTATAAACTGATCCCCACCAATGTGACCATTCAGGTTTTTACCCCGAATCGGGTGGAGAAGACCTTCACCCTCCGGGGAATGCTGCCCTCGGGGGATGTGTATGCGGCCTTTTCATCCCTTAATGTTGATTTTTCCTACGAATTGTCCGCGGATCTTTCCTTTAATGTCAGGGCCGATTCACTGATCCCCTTGGTTTCGGAAAAAAATCTTGCCGGACAGGAGGATTTATCAGCCTTTGAAGCGGGCCTTGCCGCGGATATCGAAGCCTTTATCCCGGGGCAGATGGAAATTCTGGCGTCCAATGAGGGGGAAATGGCTTCAATATCCGGTTCCGGACGCAGTCCTGCTCTGGAAGAGGCAATAAGGGGGGCCTTTCCCCAAATCGAAAACCTTTCCTGCCGTATCCAGGCTGCAACATTCCCCGATTTTGCCCTTTACCGGCAGGTACGGGGGATATACGAAGACTTTCTTGCGAAACAGCGGGAATATTTGAGCGCCGGAATGGAAGGAGGGGCGGAAAAGCAGCTTGATTCCCGGTTCCGCTTTGATGAACTGGCCCGGTACGGTGAACTGCTGACAAAATATCCCATCCTGCTGCAATACCTTGCTATTGAGAACGGGGTTCCCCAACGGTAACCTTTAAGGCGGGACATTTGTTGTACTTAATGTTATTAGTATAGGAGTTATTTGTATGCAAAGGGCATGGACCTTTTTATGTATATTGTTTTTGGCGGTATGGATGGCGCCCATTCATGCCCAGGAACCGGAATCCCCGGGATCGGAGGAAGAACCGGATTATGAAGAAGAAATACCCATTGAGTCAGACTGGGGGGGCTATACGCCCCCCAGCCTTTATTCACGGGGGGATCAGGTCGTTATTCTGTCTGTGGGGGTGACTATCCCCACGGTTTTTACCGGAAATTCCGGGGAACTGCTCTTTTCGGGGGTGGGACAGATCACGGTAGGGGGGACCGGTTCCATCTCTTATAATTATTTTCTTACCCCCGGTTTATTTGTGGGCGGCGAAATACAGGGGATGTTTTCCGGTACCATAGGAAAACACATGCTCTACATCATTCCCATCACCGCCAGAGTCGGGTACCAGTTTGTGATCAAACGTTTTGAGTTTCCCATCGCCCTTGGCTTGGGGCTTGCGCCTCAAATGCTCCTTGATAAAAATATTGTGAGTTTCTTTTTAAAACCATCCGCATCGGCCTATTTCCGGTTTAATCCGGACTGGTCCTTTGGGCTCAATACCACATGGTGGTGGATTCCTCAGATTCCCAATGACAGAACAAAAACAGTTTATGGTAATTTTTTTGAAGCGTCCCTTTCGGCCCGTTACCACTTTTAAGTTTGAGGAAATGAATGATGAAAAAAAAACCGGTTAAATGGATTGCAATACTGGGTATGGCATGTTCCCTTGCGCTGCCCCTCCTCCTGGCATCCTGTGATCAGGAGGCGCTCTTTTACAAGATTGCCCAGGAAGTAGAGCCCAAGGAGCCCCGAATCAAGGGGGCTCCCACCAATTTTGTTGAATTTAAAGACTGGGTCTATGTAGCCAGTGATGACATTTACCGGTACAAAAACGGAAACTGGAATAAGCCGGGCAAGCCCGATGGGAAAATTAAAGCCCTGGCCGCTACAGACGACTACCTCTATGTCCTCACCGGCAGCGGTTTATACCGGTCTACCAACGGTGCAAATTGGAACAAGGTTACTGTCCCGTCAGTGGACGGATACTCCTCCCTCCAGGCCATTTACGGGGCCGGGGACATCCTCTTTGGATCGCTCTGGAGCAAGGCGGACAGTCCCAATCAAAGTAATACTTATGCCATTTTTTATATTGATGATAGTAGTGGCACTACCGGAACTGTCAAATCCGGGACTGCCCTTTTAAGCGGGGCGGTTGAATCCGGCGGGAATTACTACCTCTCCACCAATGGGGCCGGTATCTAT
>BOAV01000177.1 GCA_026002045.1 Spirochaetia bacterium
CATTTTTCGCGGGGCAAACTGCTTTTTTAATGCGCTCTCCAGAAAATACCGTGCCGAACTTGAGTTGTCTTTATCCTGCCATGCTACCGTAGGCGGAGGAGGAGGCGCTGGAGTTGGAACAACAGTTTGTTTTGGCGATTCAAGATTTCCACCAGAAAGCGCCCCGGCGATATTATAAAAGGCTACAAATCCCAGCACCACCAGAACGATAATTAGAAGTTTATTTTTCTTTTTTTCTGCCATAGAATGCTCCTTATAACCATTATTTTATCAGCAAACTTTCCCGGTATTGCTCTGCGGGGGCTTCTTTTACTACGTCAACCACTTTGTTGTAATTTTCCTTGATAACCTTCTCGATTTCGGTAATATCGGCCCTGAAAAATTCTTTACGGTCATTCAGCTTGTTTATCCGGCTTGCGTAAAAATGTTCATGCAGTTTTGATTCCAGTTCGGGGGCGTTATCTGAAAATACCATAGCATGAACATCGAAAGTGAAGGGAACCGAGGCGTCTCCCAGTTCATCAACCCGCTCCATCGGTTCAAGGCGGCGTGTCATACCTATTTTGTAGACACCTTCCCCGAAAGCCCCGATATTGGATATGACATACACATACCCGGCCTTGGCGTTTTGTTCCCGGTAGTCAATGACTTTTTCTTCTTTTTCAAGGTCTGAAAAATGGCTTTGCGCTTCGGCGAGGTTTTGGGCTATCAGTTCTTTTTCTTTTTCATCGGTAGCCTTTTTCAGTTTTTGTTCCAGGTCTTTTATGGCGGCGCTAAAGTGTTTCCGCTCCTTGGCGATTTTCTCCCGTGCTTCCCGGATTTCCCGTTCAAGTTTCTGTTGTTCCCGCAGTTCCTCTCTGGCCCGTTTGGACTCTTCCTTCTCCTGTTCCTTCTTTTCCTGATATTCAAAGGCAAGATATAATTCGTCAAGTTTCAAGTTTTTGTATGTTTCAGTTATTTCAGCGGACATTCTTATTCCCAGCTTATTACACGTTTCAAATGATTTTTCTATGCGCTTTATACTTGCTTCGATGTTGTTAAACTTCACATTATCCACGCAGTAATCACACTCATTGTTAAATGACCGTAAAATCAGTTTAATCATATCATTGACCATTTTCCGGCCCTCTGATTCTTTGCCGTTATATGTCATGGTGGTGCTGCCGGTTGCCGCATAGCCTTTTTGTAAAAGTTCCTTTTGCTGGTCCCGTATTCTTTCAAGCTTCCGTTTATATTCATCGCTGGTCAAAAACTTGAATTTCGGCTCATACAAGGCAAATGATTCGAGCATCAATTTTTCATCTGTAACAAGTATATCGTTGTTTTTTTCTTTTATTTCTGCGTCCAGTCGGTTTATTTTATCATTTAATGCAACAATAGTATCATTGAGTATTATTTCTTTTTCCTGATACTCCTCAATTTTTCTTTTTACCGTTATGGCGTCCCGTGCCCCGATTTCATCAATGATACCTTGCAATGAATGGTTATCATTTTCAATAGACTGCTTGTCTTGTTCAAGGACCGATATTTTTTGCTTGAATTCTTTAATCTTGAATATGTCTAAAACGCCCATACTCTCCCCCTTTATTTTTTCGGTTTCTGTGTTGGTTTTTGCGGAGGTTGCGGCGGCGGGGTCGGCGCAGGTTGTACAGGGACCGTTTCTCCTGCCCCGATGTCAACGTCAGATGATTTTATTATGCCAGGTTTTTTACCACAAATAGGAGCAGACATACAATACCGCCTATAAAAGTTGTTAGGGCAGTATAGTTGAAAATATCCACACTCACGCCCTTTACTTTATATTCGGCAGGTTTGCCTTCATACTGTAGGGCCAGATTTTTATTTTCCTGTTCTATTAGTTTTCTATGAATAAATGAGCTTATCCTGAAACTGACCACTATGGATAAAATTGAAACCGCAAAACAGGCCCATGATAGAACTATGAAAGGAATGTGGGTAGCGCTGGCCATAGGAACCACCTGCCCGATAAAAGCAAAGGACACCCCGAAAGAACCGGCGGATAAAGAAAGTAGATTCTTATCAAATTTAGCATCCTGTTCCCGCCTTGAATTGTCCAGCCGTTCCCGGTATTTTTGAGAAGCTTCGTAAAGTTCTTCATTGGTCATAATTTTCTCCTTGCATAAAAAGCTAATAGGTAAAGGGTATAATCCTTGACCCTATATACGGTGACTTATAGTCCCATCCATGAGGGGTATAGAAAGATATACAGCTTTCCCCCCGTAAACTCTCCCCGCTGCCCCGTGATTCCGGCGAGAAACCGGACTGGTCGGTTTTCAAGAGTGCCCCTCTGCCTTTGGTATGCCCTTGGGATGCAAAAGCGCCTCCTGGGTATCACGAAGATCGTGGGCTTGCTTTAATAGGTGTTCCTGGGCGGGGGGGTAGAGTTCCCGGTAGGTGCCGATAAGGTCCTGTTCGTCATTTTTGAGATCATCGGCGGATACAATAGATAAAGCCTGGTTGAACATATCGCCTGATCCAGTTGTAAACCAATTTTTGTTGATATTATACCCGGCGCATATAGCATCAATAAGTTTCTCACTAACGATGGAATCATTTTTACCAATCCTTGAAATTGTAGATTGATCCCACTTTATGCCCTTGGCAAATTGATTTTGGCTAATACCAAGCTTTTCCAGAATCTTAAAAAGCTGATCCCTTAAAAATTTTTCTTTTTTTGAAACACCCATGTCTCTATATTATCGGAAGATTTATGAAAAATCAATAAAAATCTATGAAAAAACATAAAAAATCGCTTGACATTATGAATAATCATAAGTAGAC
>BOAV01000178.1 GCA_026002045.1 Spirochaetia bacterium
ATGCGCCCGGGGAGACCAGCAGGACCGGAGTTCCGGCATGGACGGCCTCAAACGCGGAAAGGCCGAAGTGGGTGATCAGGAGATCGTATTCGGCAAGGTGTTCCCGCAGATTGGGGATGTGCTGCCCTTCGGCGGGGTTCAGGAGGGTGATCGCCGGATGCCGACCCGAAAGTAGTGCCTGACACCTTTTTCCGAGCCCGGCAGGGTCTTCCGCGCCAAAGCTGATGAGGATCCTGGGGAATTCTCCGGTGGTACTTTGGGCAGGAGCGTCCCAGAGATGGGGCCGCCGGTTTTTCGGCAGAGGAAGCAAAGAGGGGTCCAAAATATTCGGCCTTGAATGATCCGGCGGACCGGGGAGCAGGTCAATGAGGAAGTCAAAATCATCCCGGCAATCTCCCCCTTCATCAATGCCGATGAGGGGGGCCAGGGAAGACCAGTAAGGGTATTCCTCCGCAGGGGTTCTGAAACGGTCCAGGATGATGAAGGTCCATGATTTTTCACTTGCGGCTTTTTGACCGGAAATGATCCGGCTGGGTTCGATGTCTTTAAGGAAGGGGCTTAAGTGAGGGGCAAGCTCTGAACCAATTATATAGAGGAAGGCTTCCCGGCTGCGGGCGCGGAGATCCCGGACCAGTGCGGCTGAACGGGCCAGGTGGCCCCCTCCCCTGCCCTTTTCAACACAGCCCACCACGAGAATTGCGCCGCCCATTATCGCTCCATTTCCTTAAAGGCGGTAATAATGGTTTCCCCATGATACCGGGTCTCTGCCCGGCGGGAAAGGGCGGTGTAAAGGGCGGCGGCCCCTTCGTAATCCGGGGGCGTGTCCACGGTTACCCGCAGGGAAGGCCCCTGCCAACGAAGGGGGGCCAGGGGACGGTGCAAAGAGAAAAGTTCCGGGTGATTGTAAAGGTAGGGGCAGACATGTTCCCGCTCAGGACCGGCTTTTGCTTCTGCCTCAGCCTTGAGGAGGGCCCAGGCGGCAACCGATTCCACACCCGCGCCATAGGGCAAGCCGCTGTAACCGGCATAGGCGGCGTTGAGGGAGACGGCTTCTTCGTTAAGGGCATCCGCGGCATCGGCAAAGACAAAGGGGTTGTCACCGGTGGCCCGGATCACCCGGTCGATACCGAAACGGCGGATCGCAAGGCAATAACGGCCCAGGACATCATCTCTGGGACCGGCGCAAAAGACAAAGCCCGCCTCTTCCGCCAAGGGGGTGAAGGCCGGGGCGCAGTCGTCCGGGGATGCGAGGATGTAAAGATCCGCCTTTACGGTTTTGAGGGCCTCCATGACCCGAAAAATGAGGGGCTTGCCGTCAAGAGGTAACAGGACTTTGCCGGGAAGCCGGCTTGAATCAAGCCGGGCCTGAAGTACTACTGCGGTCATGTTTCAATGTCTTCCCAGAGGTCGGTTATGGCCCGTGCATCGTTCCGAAAGCGGTAGCGGGTGGTTTTGACCCAACTGCGCGCGGCGGCAAATTCCTCCCAGGCGCTGAAGGGGTCCTCCCCGGATCGGATAAAGTAGCCGGGGAAGCGGCGCAGGGGCAGATGGGCATAGTCCCCCCGGAAGACCGGGGCCAGATTTTTCAGGTAAAAACGGCGATAGTTTGCCTCGGGGGTGTTATCCGTGGCAGGGACCTCCCCGTCATAGGAAAGCTTGACCAGTTGGGTGACGCTGATTTCTTCTCCCCAAAGGCAGGCCCGGAAACCGAAATCCATGAGCTGCCAGTGGGGATTTTTCAGGGTACCATCGAAGCCGCCCAGGCGGATAAAACGGTCCCGGTCATAGATACCTACCCCGTCAAAGGGATAGAGGCTGTGAAGCCCCTCCCTGAGGGGGACAAAAACCAGGGTTTTGACCATATTCGCTTTCACCGCCGGGGCGATCAGGGTGGGAAGGGTTTCACACCGGGCGTTCTGCATCACCGGGACCGTACAGAGCCGTTTAAAGGCGCTGCCGTTCCCCTCAGTTTTTTGCAGTTCTTCCTGGCTCAGGTGGAGCCGTTCCGCCATCCGGGAAGCCCCGCCCCCGGTAATGATCCTGAGATCGTTCCAAAGCACAAAAAAGAGGGGACCGGACAGTTCCGACACCGCCAGGTTGATCTGTTCACCGGGGCTGATATCTTCAGAAAGAAGGATGAACCGTACAAAGGGGAAGCGGCCCGAAAGCTCCTCCACATCGTAGCGCTCACGGGAACTTTCTATGGAAATAACATAGTCAAAACCGGCTTTCTCCAGTTCCTGAAAGAGGGTCCGCCGGGGATAGCGCCCCCCCCGGTTAAGGAGCACCGCCGAAAGCCCGGTAGAGGCGAGCCGCTCATTACCCCCCACCGCCGTGTAGGAAGGGAGGGCATCGTTAAAAGTTGTAGGTATAGTATTCATCACACCCTGCACAGAAGGCCGGATACTTGGGGCCGTCTACGCCGGCCTTCGTACAATGCTTTTCATACAACTGCGCTCCCCGCTCCCAGATTGCTTCAAGCGAATTCTTAAACACATTCCCCAAAATCTGCTGCCCCTCACCTTTCAGGGCTGATAAATCTTCCCGGCAAAGGGGAACCGTGCCGTCAAGCAGGACCGGCATATCCCGCATGAGGTGCCAGCAGGGCTGACGCTGCACCGGGGAAAGGTCCGAAGCCTGCTTTTTGGGCAGCGCCCCGGATTACGAAGGGGCCGCCGCCCTTTACACCGCCCTTTCCCGCCGGGCAGAGACCCGGTATCATGGGGAAACCATTATTACCGCCTTTAAGGAAATGGAGCGATAATGGGCGGCGCA
>BOAV01000179.1 GCA_026002045.1 Spirochaetia bacterium
GCCTTGCGCTTCGCAATATCTCAATATCAAAATCGGCAAGGGAAAAAGTGCTTATGGTTCCCATGACTGTCACCAGGGCGCGGTCCCTGTTCCAGTTTAAGGCAAGGGTCACACCGGTTTCTGAGGCAGGATCAATTTTGCAGTGTGTTGTATCTATCCCTCTTTTTTGGAGTTCATCCACAACATAATGACCGTTTTCGTCATCTCCCACCTTGGTGCAAAAGGCAACGCCCAGACCCAGCTTTGCCAGGTTTGCGCCGCAGAGGGCTGTGGAACTCCCAAGCGCCCGGGAATATTTTTCTGCGGCTATCTCGCGGTTTAAGGCAGGGGCCTGTTTTAATCCTGTAAAGATGAGATCAACGTTGAGTTCGCCTATGGCAAGGACATCAAAATTCCTGCCTTTCATATCAGCCTTTAAGATCATAGAGGGTTACCCCGGAAACTATCCGGGTAAGTTCGCCCCCTGGTACAGGGTTGTCTACGGCAAAACCTAAGTTTTGCGATTTAAACATGGCCAGCATTTGGCAGAACACAAGAAAACTCAAACCGCTGAAAAGTTCAGGCGAGGTTTTGTACACCGTGTTAATAGTGATGCCTTCATCAGCCTTTTCGGCGAGAGGTATTGCGCTTAGGGAAATGATCCTGTTTCCCTTTTTTTGCCTTATTATCTCGTTTAGAAGATCCTTATCGTATTTTGAGGTAAGAGGATCAGGCGAAATAAAATGAATAGTCAGCGTACTGTCGTTGATTACCGCCTTGGGGCCGTGTCTGAAACCCATGGCGCTTTCATAATTGGTGTTTACCGCGCCTGCGCTCAGTTCCATTGATTTAAGCGCCGCCTCCCTGGCGAGGCCTTTGCAGCTGCCGCTCCCCAATACAATAAGGCGCTTGTAATCATGGGCTGCCCATTTGCGGGCAAGGCTGCTTAATTCTGCACTGCGTTTTTCTATTGTTCCCGCAAGGTTTTCGATGTCCCTGCATAAGTCATCAAGAGGAGAGGCGGAAAAAACAACAAAGCAGGCAATGATCATTGAGGTAATACTACTTGTCATGGCAAAGCCCTTATCGTTTGATCCTTCGGGCATCACCAGGCAAAAGCCTTTGGACGATTCACGGGTTAACTTTGCCAGAGCGCTTGAGCCGTCGCACACTATTGCCAATTCGTATAAATTTTTAACAATGCCCCGGGCGTACTTTAGGGCCTGTGAAGATTCGGGGCTGTTCCCTGAACGGGCAAATGAAACAAGCAGGGTGGGTACATTGGGGAGCAGCACTGAATAGGGGGATGAGACTATATCCGTGGTAGCAATAGCTTCGCAATGGAGTCCTTCTTTTCCCAGGGCTGCTGCGGCGGCTTCTCCCGCATATGCAGAGCTTCCTGCGCCGGTTAAAATAATCCGAATATTGTCAGGATTTCCTAGTTTGCCTAAAAATGTCTGGACCCCTGTTTTCTCCGTTTTTAATACGCCCCCCAGAGCGCGCCAAATTTCAGGCTGCTGTGCAATTTCTGAGGATGTAAAGGTGTTTCCTGCGGAAAATTCCGCCCCCGCACCGTAAAATGCGTTTATTTTGTCTGCCATAAACTGATCTCCTATCATAATAATATTATAACAATATAAACCTATAACAACATTGTGTCAAGGGATAGTTGCTTTAAATTCATTAGGTTGTTATAATCAAATGATGTTTACCATATGAGGTATTATCGTGGCAGATTCAGATGATACAGTGTTCGACAGAGACAAACCTATTTCCCTGTACTATCAATTGCAGGAAAAACTCTCCCGGAAGATCCAGAGCGGGGAATGGAAGAGCGGACAGAAGATACCCACAGAAACCGAGCTTTGTGAGACATACGGGGTTTCCCGCATAACGGTACGCAAGGCCATAGAAGAACTTGTCTACGAAAGGCGGCTGATACGTTTTCAGGGCAAGGGCACCTATGTGGCAAGCATCAATTTTGAACAGAAGCTTTCAAAATTTTATTCATTCAGTGAATCCCTCAAAAAGAAGGGGAAGAATGAACATGTAAAGATGCTCTCCTTTGATACAGTAAAGCCCAATGCCGCTGCGGCTGCCCATTTAGGCCTGGCCGAAGACGTAGATGTTTACAAAATTACCCGGCTTCGCATGGTTGATGACACCGCCTATACTGTGGAGACTTCCCTTATCCCCCACGCGCTCTGCCCGCATCTTACTGAAAAAAAGATTGTAGAAAATGGCCTTTATAATTCCATGGCCGATGACGGGGTGATTCCCAAGCGCATTGTAGAAAAGTTCCGCGCCGACGCTATTAAACCTTCCGAGGCAAAATTTATGGGCCTGAAAACAGGAACTCCCGCCATTCACCTGGAACGCACTACTTACGATGCCGAGCGGATAATTGAGTACTGTGTTTCCATTATCCGGGGCGACTTCTTTACCTACACCGTAGAAATGAAAAGCTAAACGCTTTTATCAGATATTCAGGGACTTAAAATCTTTCCTTCGGTTAGAATTTCGATACGGCTATGCAAGAAATTGCCTTTTTATTGGGAAGGTAGTATACTTTACTCATGGGAACCACGCCTTTAGACAACAAAAAGCCGCTGGCTGGTAAGCCGCCGGATCGTCTGAACCCTCTTAATGATTATTTGTTTGTGCGACACGAGGTTGCCTGACTAGCTGACTAAGATATGGGAAGGATGCCAAGACCCCATATCCTTTGGTCTGCCCCCTCCATTTGGGGTAATGCTACCCGCAGGTGC
>BOAV01000180.1 GCA_026002045.1 Spirochaetia bacterium
GGTGGAAGCGGTTGTCGCCAAAACGCCCTATTACTACGAGGAAGACCAGGCATACCTCCGGCTGCGCAGCCTTCCAACCGCTGCCATCACCGATGAACCCCTGGTGGTCAAGCTGGAATTCGACGGGACTGTTTGGGAATAGTATGACGAAATGCACAATTAATATTATTAGGAGGAAAACATGGCGGTAAACAGGTATAAGGGGGCATATCCAAAGATAGGGATACGGCCCACCATTGACGGGCGGCAAGGGCCCTTGAAGGTAAGGGAATCTCTGGAAGAACAGACCATGAACATGGCGAAAGCGGCAAAGGCGCTTTTTGAACAGAACCTGCGCTATTCCAACGGCGAGCCGGTTCAGGTGGTCATCGCCAACACGACCATCGGGCGGGCGGCGGAAACAGCGGCCTGCGCGGACCAGTTCAGGCGGGAAGGGGTGGACATTACCTTAACGGTAACGCCGTGCTGGTGTTACGGCTCGGAGACCATGGACATGGAAAAGCAGACCATCAAGGGCGTCTGGGGCTTTAACGGCACCGAGCGGCCCGGCGCGGTGTACCTGGCCTCGGTGCTGGCGGGCCACGCGCAGAAGGGGCTGCCCGCCTTCGGCATCTACGGGCATGACGTGCAAAACGCCGGCGACACGGATATCCCCGCGGATGTGCGGGAAAAGCTCCTCCGTTTTGGGCGGGCCGCAGTGGCGGCGGCGACCATGCGGGGCAAGAGCTATTTGCAGATCGGTTCCATCTGCATGGGAATCGCCGGCTCCATCATCAACCCTGATTTTTTTGAGGAATATCTGGGGATGCGGGTGGAGAGCGTTGACGAAGTTGAGATAATCCGCCGCATGGAACAGGGCATCTACGATGAGAAAGAATTCCAAAAGGCCCTGGCCTGGACCAAACAGCACTGCCCGGAGGGCTTTGACAAAAACCCGCCGGAGCTGCGGCGTTCCCCTGCGGAGCAGGACAAGGCGTGGGAGTTCGTGGTCAAGATGATGTGCATCATCAAGGACCTCTTTAACGGCAATCCCAACCTGCCCGCAGGCTGTGAGGAAGAGCGGCTGGGCCACAACGCCATTGCCGGGGGCTTCCAGGGGCAGCGCCAGTGGACGGACTTCTACCCCAACGCCGACTTCCCCGAATCGCTGCTCTGTTCTTCCTTTGACTGGCAAGGGGCGCGGGAGCCGTACATCCTGGCCACCGAGAACGACACCCTTAACGGCGTGGGAATGCTCTTTGGCAAACTGCTCACCGGCACGGCCCAGATCTTCGCCGATGTGCGCACCTACTGGAGCCCCGATGCGGTCAAGCGGGCAGCCGGCTACGATCTTACCGGAGCGGCAAAAGAAGCGGGCGGCTTTATTCACCTTATCAATTCAGGGGCGGCCTGCATCGATGCATCCGGTGAAATGAAGGATGCAAACGGCAAAGGCGTGATGAAGCCCTTCTGGGAAGTGGGCGAGGCGGACCAGAAAGCCTGCCTTGCCGCCGCCACCTGGAACCCTGCTGACTTTGGCTATTTCCGGGGCGGCGGCTTTTCCTCGCGCTTTATCACCCGGGCCGAAATGCCCGTCACCATGAGCAGGCTCAACCTGATAAAGGGCCTTGGCCCGGCGCTGCAAATCGCCGAAGGCTGGACGGTGAATCTGCCGGATAAGGTTTCAGACATTCTCTGGAAACGCACCGACTACACTTGGCCCTGCACCTGGTTTGCTCCCCGCGTAACCGGCGCCACAGGCGCTTTCAAAACCGCCTACGATGTTATGAACAACTGGGGGGCGAATCACGGCTCAATCTCTTACGGGCATATCGGCGCGGACCTTATCGCCCTGTGTTCCATACTGCGCATCCCCGTCTGCATGCACAATGTGCCGGAGGAGCAGATTTTCCGGCCCAGCTATTGGAACGCCTTTGGCATGGACAGGGAAGGCGCGGATTACCGCGCCTGCGCGGTTCTGGGCCCGATGTACAAATAGGCGCAACGCAGTCGAATTTATAGGCTATTCCGGCCCAGCCGGGCTTTCATTCTGCCCCGGCGCTTTGTGTCGGCGTCTTCGACGGCGTTTTTTGGGGGCTGTCCCGTCCGCAGAAGCGGGGCCATCCTGAACAAGGGCTTCCCCGGCGGCTCCGGCCCCGGCCCGGCTGCCGTGCATGGGAAGACGGGAATGTTTTACGATGACGCCGTGCTCCGCGAATATGAGCCGCACTGCATGGTCCAGTTCCACGCGGGGGGGATTCATGGGAAGCACAAATTGCCGCACCGCGATATAGGCGTTCTTGTAATGCTCCGCCGCCCTGGCCCCTTCCCAATCTGCTGTGTCCGGGGGGAACGGCGCCTGGAGTTCAAGGTAATCCTGAATAAAGGCAGCGAGCTTCTGTCCCGGCTTCTCCGCGGGACCTGCGCCCTGGTTTAATTTGGAAAGCCGGTCCAGGTAGCGCTCACGGAAACCGGGGTTCTCCTTCATCAGCCGGGAGGCGTTGGGCTGGAGGTATTCGTAGAGCCTTAAGTCTTCAAGCTTTTCCACAATAAGGGCGGCGCCGGATGAATTAACAATCTTGAAAATTTCTTCCGTAAGCCGGGAGGGGGAAACCGCCGTGAGCAGATGGGACTGTTGTTTGATTTTCCAGCGCAGGGCCAGGGGCAGCTTGAAGCCCGTGGTGGCGCCGTATTTAACCGCCCGGATCATCCGCACCGGATCGTCGGTAAAAATCGTGGCAAGGGGGATAATCGGCCGTATCCGCT
>BOAV01000181.1 GCA_026002045.1 Spirochaetia bacterium
TAAAGGAAACCGCAGGTTTCCAGCAACCGCAAAAATGTGCCGGAACAAAACCCCACAAAGGGCGAAGCCCGACTGGGGTTTTGTGGAGGCCAAGCCGCTACTGCGGCGCAGCGTATAGCGTATGTTATGTGCAGTGTCGCATTACCACAATTTTTTATTTTTCTATTTCAATAAATCCATGCACTATATCAAGAACATCTAACAAAATATCATCCGGAATATGTTCAATATATTCAAAATTCCGTGCATTAATATCGAGTGTTCTTACTTGATCGCATAGAATTACTCCCATAGTCTTTGTCCTATTATCTAATTTTACATGAAAAGGATGATCCTTGTCCCTGTTTGTTATGGGACAAACAATAGCCAAGTTTGAAAAATTATTAAAACTTTCGTTACTGAGTATCAAAGCAGGCCTTCGGCCCCGTTGCTCATGACCAGCTTGCGGATCAAAATCAAGCCAAATAATATCTCCTTGTTTTACCATATTTCTTTTCCTACAGGTTTTCCCCAATCTATTTCTACTTGATTTTCAGGAGTAATGTTTTTGCCGTAAAAATTTACAAGCCGTTCTTTGGTAGTTTTATGTTTTGGGGCGT
Organism: Spirochaetia bacterium; assembly: GCA_026002045.1. GTDB lineage: Bacteria > Spirochaetota > Spirochaetia > Treponematales > Breznakiellaceae > BNUT01. The sequence goes on from BOAV01000181.1 coordinate 600, forward strand.
ATATTTTTTTTATAATAATTGCTTCATTTTCTACCAAAACATCAACCGTATCATTTTCAGATATGTTGATATTTTGCAAAAAAGCCTTTGGGAGCCGTATTCCTTGACTATTTCCCCATTTAACAATTGCCGTTGTCATACTCTTATGTCCTTTTCCCTTTACTAGGATATACTAAGTATATCCTAATTTTACCATAAGGTCAAGGGGTTTTACTTTTTTTAAACGAATTTTTAATATGTGTATGATTTTTTATAACATTTATCCAAAAAGTTTTGCGGCATTGCACATAACGTGGGCGCGGGTTTGCGCCGTGACGCGGAGGGCAGGCGAAGCCTGACCGTAGCGGCATGGCGTAAACCCGCAGTTAGGCGAAGTCCGCGTAGCGGCGAGCCTGACTGCGGGCTTGCCCGCGCCCACGTTAGGCAAGAGCCGCGTAGCGGATTTTGCCTAACGTGAAAGCTATACGACGTTTTTGTGCCCCGAATAAGGAAACCGTAGGTTTCCAGGGGCACAAAAATGTGCCGGAGAAAAACCCCACAAAGGCGCTACTGCGCCGACTGGGGTTTTTCGTAGGCCAAGCCGCTACTGCGGCGCAGCGTATAGCGTATGTTATGCGAAGTGCCTATTGCTTTAATGATTCAATTATTTGATTTATTATTTTTTCAAGGAATGGGTATTTTTTATCCACAAAAAATGCTAGAATTAACATTATCAAAATAATAAATAAAATTTTTAAAAAAGTCATAAATGAATTCATCCATTCATTATTTTCAGAAAATATATTATTCTCATTTTGTTTGATATCCCCTTCTTTTTCTAGTGGAACTTCTTGTTTATAATTATTTTTTATTATATTTTCAGCTTTTTCATGAAATTCCGGATCCAAAAATATTAAATATTCTTCAGTATCATCACACAAAAAATTCGTTATAACATCATCACATGGTATTTCGTTTTTTATTAGAATTCTCTGAATATCAAACGCTTCTTCATAATTTTTTGATTGAAAAATACAATCATTATATATGTTTTTATCATTAAAATCTTCGATTAAATTTATTGCTATATCAACATAGTTTTCTTCTGTATAAATTTCAAATGTTTCTGCGTCATTTAATTTTTCAGTAAATTCTTCAATGGGTACAATTAGTTCATCGCGTTTCTCCCGTTCATCAATAATTGTACCACCTTTATGATGTCTAGTCATATTAACATAAATATACAATTTTATACTTGTAATAGGTATATTATTTTCAGATAACAACCGTTTTATTTCGAGTATTTTATATTTTTTTGGCGAACTAAATATTATTTTTTCCATAATATCCTTATAACATAATTTTGGAACAATGTCAATAGGCATTTCGCATAACGTGAAAGGTTTGCGACGTTTTTGTTGCCCGAATAAGGGCTTTGCGAAGCAAAGACCAGGGCAACAAAAATGTGGGTGGAGTGAGCCGTGGGAAGGAGCGCAGCGACTGACCTAGTGTTCTGTCCTAAACAGAAGACATAACCACAGAGGGCACAGAGGGAAGATCACAGAGGACACGGAGAGTGAAAAAAATAAGGGAATTTGAAGTCTATTTAGTATTCTCTGTGCCCTCTGTGTAAATTCTCTGTGATCTCTGTGGTTATTTTTTAGTATTTTTTTATGTCATTTGAATAAGACAGAACACTAGTGTCCTGTAAAATACAGACAACCTAATAAAAATATGATATACTTGAAATATGAGAAAAGGTATTCAAGTAGTAGCGACAGAAAAAGAAATAAGGTTAATGGAAACCTTGTTGTCAGAAGGACATATAGCGTATAAATACGCGGTACGGATACAGACGGTTCTTAATCGGGCCAAAGGCAGAACAACCAATGAAATAGCAGATATACTTGGCATCAATATCAATACCGTAAGCGATCATGTCAGACGCTTTAATGAAGGCGGTATAGATGCGCTCCTGAGAGACAAAACGCGATTACCTGGAAAAGATCCAATAAGTGAAGAACTTAAAAACGAATTAACCCGGTTAGTGTGTCAGGAAAAGCCGGTGGATGCTACCCATTGGAGTACGCGGGAGCTTGGGAAAAAATTAAAAATAAGCCATACGGCAGTAAGCAGGATATTGAAAGAGA
>BOAV01000182.1 GCA_026002045.1 Spirochaetia bacterium
CGTTAAGTAGTTTTTTAAATTTTCCCTTATCGTATATATCCTCATCAATAAGCCGCCGGGGTGTTCTATCTTCTGGGCGGTTTTTTCTGTCTTCCTCATTAATTTTTGTCTCCTTAAGTATTAACCCCGGCCGCGACTTTTTGCAGGAGTTTTCGCAGCCGGGGTTTCCTTTTTCTATACTGATTGGGTGTTTTATCGCTTTTACATATTTTTTGGTTTTTGGCCTTGCAAAGAGGTACTCAGACGGCGGGAATTCCCGCAAAGAAACGACGCCGTCTGAGGTTTTAATGGACAGGGAAAGTATATAACATACCTTCACTGTTTGTTAGCCCTCTTTATTGGTCTTCCGTCGTAAGGCGGAAGGACATCCGGGATGTATGTCCCGGATGAATATATTTTAAGGAGGACTCTATGAAAAACAGGAGTCTCTTTTTCGGAATTGTCGGCATAGTTCTGGCAATAGGATTGATTTTTACCGGATGCCCCGACCCCGGTGCGAGTGAACCGGGACCCGCCGGGCCGCAGGGACCTGGGGGCGCCGGCGTTGACACAACGGAATTGGCGACCTTCGGGTACAGCTTTGGGACCCCGGTGCACAGCCGGTACGGACGTACCGCCGTGTATGCCAATGAGTACATCAGTGATAAGAATATTTCCGCCAGCGTAGATAGCGGTACCTACGTTGTAACCTTTGAAAATGGGAACAAAACGGTAACAACGACAATTCCCACTACGGTTATTACCCAAACAGCTCTGGTTGCCGCGCTTGACGCTGCGGCAGGGTTGGTAGATTTGAAGGTCGAAGCTTCAGGTAATTTCGTCAAAGTTTCCAAGCTAACTCCCGACTCCACCCGGCCTTTCGTCATCAAGGGTACAAATGCTCACCTTTTAAAGTTGTTTCTCGCTAGTGGCGGTAATACTTCGTTAGGCCCCGCTGTTATCCGCAGTGAGCTTAAGGATGAATGGATACTCCCGCTCGTGGCTGTTGACGGAGGTGCAGCTAGTCTGGTAGTCAGCGCCGGATCGCAGGTGAACCTGGGTGGTAAATTTTACCCTGTCCCTGCGGGTTCGGATGATGCAGACATTGCCGCTGCGGTAACAGCGCTCGGGGTTACCGGCTATACCCCCGAAGCTTACACCCCCGCAGATGGGGCTGTTGTATTTACGGCCGATTCGTTTGGTCCCAAGGCTACTAGTGCCAGTGCATTCAAGCCCACCGTCACTGCCAACGCGGACCTTCGCGACTACGGTTATACCTTTGTGGTAACACCGCCGTCCATTCCGGGCGTGGCTGCAAAAGCAGATGGTCATAATGGAACCAAGTCGTCAATAACCGGAAATGTGAATATTAGTGGCGGTGTTGCCATCACGGCTGACTGGAAGTTAAAGGTTACCGTTGGCGGTACCAAAGAGTATCACATCATACTTCCCGCAGTAGCCTCAGGTGCCGATTCTACTAATCAGCTTGCTGCCATCAATGCCGGTCTTGCCGGTTCCGGGGTTACGGCCAAAGAGACCGCCACTTTCCTTCAGTTTGAGGCAGATGCTGTCGGTACAACTACTGTCGCCGTGACAGGGGACGCGGCTGCCTTATCGGCACTCGTCGGTACTCAAACACCTGCTACCGGAACAGCGCCGACAAATCGTTCTGCTGGACCGGAAACCTGGTCCATTACCGTGATTGGCGGTTCTGCTGCCGGCGCTGCTGATCTTAGTCCCACAGTAGCCTCGAAGGTAACCATTGCCGGTAAGGGTCCCACGACTATTGCTGCATACAGAACAGCGCTTGGTGCGGCCAACACCATCGTGACAGACCTTGTGACCGGTATTGCCGATGTTTCAACCAATTTTGAGAATGCTATACGTAATGGTAGTAATGGCAGGATTGATATTGTACAAAAAACTGCCAATGCAGGTACGGGTAACTTAAGCGGAATCACCTGGACTATTAGCGCCCCATAATCATGTGCCGTCCGGCGCACTTTAGCCGGGCATAACAATGCCGTCTCCTGAAAGGGGGGCGGCCTTTTTTTATGGCCCAAAGGGAACCAACAAAGCGTTTCCCCATTACCCGCGCGCCCCCCTGTAACCGGAGTTTGTGACGGGCACGCTTCCCTATGGCAAAACGATCACGGGCAGTCGGCGGGAGGGCGGTGCGTTGCCGCTGAACATCGCGAACCCGCAGAAACTGAGAACCGGAGGTTCTCAGTTTCGAGGACGGGCGATGGAAGCGGCAATGCGCCGCCCTCCCGCCGCCGTGTCTGTGCCCGTGGGCCGCCACGGGTTGCAGGGGGGCTGAGGAGCGGCAATGGAGGCGCCATTTTCATGGATTTTTTCAAGCAACTTTTCTTTTTTCACGCAGGTACTTTCAGTTTGCCGGTTTTTCGGATAGCGGCAAGATGTTTTTTTTCTTCCTGTCGTATTTCATAGACTTCAAGAAGCGCTTCTTCCAATTCGGCCAAAGTAAGACCCTGAGTGGAATCATCGGGGTATTCATTGAGAAAACCTACAAAAAACGTACCGTCTTGCCAATAGGTGTATTCAAGTTCCATGTTTCGATAATAACTCTAATGGACAAGGTTGGCAAGCGGACGCATAGCCTCACGTTAAATCTAACCATGGAGCCGGACGAATCTCATGTAAAAATCTAACCATAGCCAACTACAATCAAACCCTAAAACAAGAAGTTTGGGGGCACCGTGGAGTTGACCATGAAACA
>BOAV01000183.1 GCA_026002045.1 Spirochaetia bacterium
GCGTTCCCCCATAACCAGCTCAGCCCCCCCGCCGCCGTTATCCCATGCGTGCCCGTTACAAACTCCGGTTGCAGGGGGGCTGAGCTGGTTATGGGGGAACGCTTTGTCGGTTTCCTTGGGGCTATAAAAAAGGGCGTCCCCCCTAAGCCAAATGTTGTGTCAGGCCCCCCTGCGTTCCCCCTGCTTAATATTTCTCAACTTGCGGGCAGCATAGAAAAGCAGGCCGCTTGCTACAAAAAGAGCTATCGTTAGAATAATCTGCCACATCATAAACTTATCCCCTTAGCCATGTTTTGATAATATCAATGGCCGATAAAATACCCAGAATACCCGCTCCGGTCGCCGCTCCCACAAGTATCCTCGAAGCTGCTGAGGGCGGTTTGGCAATGGTTTCGAGAAGCTCGATAATCTTGTCAAGCCGTTCGGTTATTCCATCCATGATTCAAGTATATGTCTTGGGGATGAATTGAACAAGGCGCAGCCCCCCTGTAACCGTGCAGTCCCACGGGCACAGACACGGTGGCGGGAGGGCGGCGCATTGCCGCTTCCATCGCCCGTCCTCGAAACTGCGAACCTCCGGTTCTCAGTTTCTGCGGGTTCGCGATGTTCAGCGGCAACGCACCGCCCTCCCGCCGACTGCCCGTGATCGTTTTGCCATAGGGAAGCGTGCCCGTTACAAACTTCGGTTGCAGGGGGGCTGCGCGGGTAATGGGGAAACGCTTTGTCGGTTTCCTTTTGTCCGTGCTGTCCGTGTGGTCTGTGGTTAAAAAAAAGCCGCCCCCTATACAGGAGACGGCTTTCGTTCATGCTACGCGATTACTCCCGCGCGGGAGGGGTTAGGGGACCGAAACTACATCTACTACAGTATTACTGGTAAGCGTAAACGTATCGTTCTTGTCAATAACGTTGTTGGTACCTGAACCACCGGTAATTTTTGTGGCTGTGGCGCTATTATCCGCGTCAAGCGATGCAAGAACACCACCAAGTCCGGCACAACGCACCCCGCCGGCAGTGGTTATACCGGAAATTATACCCGTGTTAGCAGTACCAGCACTGGTTACAATAACCGCGCTCAACACATCAGCAGCAACACTAGCTCCGCTATTTGCTGCCTCCTTAAGGTTGAGGATGCCTAAGTTCTCTATGTTGATTGTGCCGGCGGTTGACAGGTCGATAAGAACGGTGTCAAGGGTAAGTCCAGTGGTACCGGCTACATCGAGGCTGACTGTATTGGTGAGTTTAACGGTACCAACGGTGTCAGCAACAAAAGCCACAGTTTCATCGGTTGAGATTGTGCCGGCGCCCAGGGTGAGTTCCTTCGTGTCTGATCCGGTAAAGGTGAGGGTACCGCCGCTTGCTCCGCCTTTCAGTGCCCACTCTTTACCACTGGTAGTGTCAGCAATGGAACCGTTCGCCGCGAAGGTAATGACGGGCGAAAGGTCCGGATCTGCCGTAGTAAGCGCAAGGGTAGAACCGCCACTGCCGCCGGTAATTGTGGCTGTATCGAGGGCGGTGGCTGAGGCTGAACCAAGGGTTACCCCACTCAGTACGAGGTCGGTGGCAGTCACCTTGCCGTTTATGGTAAGTTTTTTACCCGCGGTAGTGCTGAGGAATGCGCTGTCTGCAAGGGTTATAAGGCCGGTGGGTCCTACCGTGACGTTTGCGGCGGGGGCAACTGCTGCCGAGCTACTAGTGAAAGCGAGGGTACCGTTCACCGTTATATCACCGGTTATGGCCAGGGTCGCGGCGCCGCTAAAGGTAAGAGAGCCGCCCTGGTTTACCGTGACGGTTTTGGTACCGAAATTGGCAACGGCGCCGGCAATAGAAACGCCTGCGCCTTTAGCAACGACAAAGTTCGACGTGCCGCCAGCACCACTCAAATCAGTTTCTGCGGTTTTGGTGATAACGCTGAATGCCGGCTGTGTGCTTGCCGCAAGCCCAAACAACGTATTACTATCTGTCGCGGCAACGGCGCCGCCAAAAATGGCGCCATCGTCAAAATGGAGGACTACGCCGGAAGCCGCCAAAGTGCTCTTAACCAAAGTACCGCCCGACCATGCAGTAGGATCTTCAATGTTTGCTACTGTAATGGTGCCAGGAGTAGGCGTAGTTCCTGATACACTGGCAACGATATTGAGGTCAGCTAAAGGCACGGTCAGTTTGCCCCCTGCCTTTACATTCAGCGTACCGGCAGCGGTATTTGCCGCGATTACATCACCGACAGTAATTTGTTGACCGGTGGTGCCTATAAGCTCCGACCCATTGGTTACATTTACCGTACCGCCGATAAGCAGATCGCTCGCCCCAATCGAAAATACGCCGTACAGGTTTACGATGACACCGGCAGGGATTTCAGTAAAACCAGCAGTACCAAAACCGCCGCTAGTGCCTGCCCAAGTCGCGTTACTTAACACGGCATAGGTTCCGGCGGTTTTGTCGGCCAGGATGTCTTTTAATTCGGCAGCCGAAACAACGGTACCGAGCACGTCAACCGTGTTCGTTACCGTGTTCGTTTCCGGGTCCGTTGCTTCCGTGGGGCATCCTAAAAACACAACCGCCGTCAATAACAGGACGATTGTTCCTAATACGAGACTCCTATTTTTCATAGAGTCCTCCTTAAATATATTCATCCGGAACATACATCCCGGATGTCCTTCCGCCTTACGACGGAAGACCAATAAAGAGGGCTAACAAACAGC
>BOAV01000184.1 GCA_026002045.1 Spirochaetia bacterium
GTATATAAATTCAGTGGGGCTTTGTCACCCCGGCTGCCCGCAAATTAAGGGGTGATTTTGGCGGGCTGTACAGGGCGCCGACCGCACAAGGCACGAAGTACCAAAGTACCGAAAATTCATACAAAAATATATAAAAAAAGTACTCCGGTAACTTCTCCGCCATCAATACCGGTGTTACCTTTTCTTATATTTTTTAGGAGGAAATTATGAAGATACGGTTTCTTGCGGTATGTTCAGTGCTTACACTAATCATAAGTGGCTGCGGTGGCAAAAACGCTTCCGGCGGCGGTTCCGGGACAGGCGCCGTCGGGGGAGATCCCTGGAGCGGGCCAAAAGTTGACTTGACCATGATGGTTTTCCCGGCAACTGCAAACTATGATACCATCAATCAGGAGTTTCTGGAAAAATTTCCGGAAGTCGCCGGTAAAGTCAATATCAGCGTCGTGCTGGGCGGGGCCGGGGACGGCGATATAGCTCAAAAAATGCGGTTGTCCATGGCATCAGGCGAACCCATGGCCGATCTTATCCGTTTAAATTATACCCAATTACCGGAATTTGGCGAAGCGGATATTCTGGAAAATCTTGACCCTTACATCTCCCAATATGAAAGTAACATCATTGACGCCGCGAAACAGGTCTTGCGGTATAAGGGCAAATACGTTGCCTTTCCCCGGGAGATCAAACCCAAGGTCTGGTTCTACCGGGCCGACATTTTTGAAGAATGCGGCGTGGATCCCCGGGCGGTAAAAAACCTTGATGATTTTATCGCAGCGGGCAAAAAAATCCAGCAAAAATATCCCAAGGCTTACATGGAGAATTATAATCCTCCCATGCCTAACTACGATCTTATGATGCGCCTTGCCGGAAACGGCGGCCGCTTCTGCGATGAAAACGGCAATTATATCATTGCATCGAATCCCCAGGTAAAAGCAACTTTTGAGGAATTCAAAAAAATCAGGGAATCCGGTGTAAACAGTACCCTGGTGGAATGGAGCGCCGACTGGGCCCCCGGATTTAACGACGGCGAATTGGTAAGCCAGTTAATGGGCGGCTGGTTTAAAACGGACTTTATGAATTTCAAGCTGGAAAGCCAGCGGGGAAAATGGGCAATAGCGCCCTGGCCGGAGGCAATGCGGGAAGGTTCCGATGCGGGAGGCGGTATATGGGTAATACCAAACATCAGTAAAAATAAGGAAGTGGCTGCCAACTATATGGCTAAACTCAGCTTTGATAATGAAGCGGCAAAAATTATCTTTAATGTAACCGGCATTATTCCTCCCCTGGAATCGGCAAAGACAGACCCCTACTTTAACAGCGAACATGATTATTACAAGGGAAGTCTCGGTCCGGTTAATTTTGAAGCCATGGAATACTTAAAGGTATACCCCTTTACACCGGCGTCTTCCCAGGAAATTACCATTGCCCTGCAGTATCTTAATGAATATCTTTTGGGAAACATGACCATTGATCAGGCGCTTCTGGCTGCCCAGAATGATATGATCAATCAGATCGGAAACCCCTACAAGCAATAGAGTCCAATAGAGTTGTTCAATAACTTCAGTTATTGAACAACTTCTGCTAAAAAATGCAAAATGCGGCGCATTTTGGAGGTTTTTGTGATACATACGCAATGGAGAAGCGAACATCTTAAACGGACTATAATACCCTATATTTTTATTCTCCCCTTTCTCTCTTCTTATATACTCTTTTTTATTTACCCTGCATTTTATTCCCTGATCCTGAGCTTTTACCGTTACCGCGGTTATGGAAAAGCCACGTTTATAGGACTTGCCAACTACATCAATCTAATAAATTACGGCACCATGTGGAGAACTCTGGGAAATACTTTTTTTTATTTTATCGGCAGTTTTATTCCGGTTACCCTGGCAGCATTTACTACCGCCATGCTGGTCAGATCAAAACCGGTCCGAAATTTTCAGAATATTTACAAGCCTATTATATTTCTGCCCCAGGTCTGCGCAGTGGTAGCCAGCTCCCTCTGCTTTAAAATTATCTTCGGCGAAAGGGTCGGAGTTTTTAGCCAGATCCTGGGCAGGCCCATTCCCTTCCTGTCGGAAACATCCCTCATGCGATGGTCCGTGGTTGCCCTTATCACCTGGCGCGCCATAGGCTGGTATTTTATTATTTATCTGTCGGGTCTTACCACCATTAGCGAGGATATTCTGGAAGCCGCAACTATTGACGGTACCAATTCTCTGCAAACCACCTGGTATATTACCATTCCTTTAATGAAACCCATTTTTATGCTGGCCTTTATTACCAACGCCATAGGTTCATTAAAGATATACATTGAGCCGAATTTGCTTTTGGCAAGTAATTATGATCCTCCCATGCAGGCCGCGCCCTACATCAACATTATTCTTAACAGTATGCAGGGAGGACAGTTCGGCATGGCCTGTGCCGCAGGATGGGTTTTGGTCCTGGTGATCTTTTTACTTACCCTGGTACAGCTGCGAATTTTTAAGGATAACAACCAATGAGAAACAGAATACGGCCCCAGGCGTTTATCACCCATATCCTTATCATCATAATTTGCTTTATTTCCATTTATCCGGTTACCAGTGTACAGCCCGCCAGCACCAGCTCCCAGGGAACAGCCCGGGCATAATCAAGTTCATTTAAGGTCGGCAGGATCAGCATGATGGGCATCAGTTC
>BOAV01000185.1 GCA_026002045.1 Spirochaetia bacterium
GCCCGGCACGGTGGGAGGGGCGGTGTGGATGAACGCCCGGTGCTATGAAAAATCGATCTCCGATGTGCTTGTGGAAACTGAAATTCTCGATGAAAATCAGGAGATAAGGCATATACCCCTTAATCCGGAGGATTTTGATTATAAACGCAGTCCCTTCCAGAACCGGGATGTACTCATCCTTGCGGCCTGCTTCCGCCTGGAAAGGCAGCCGGCGGACGCTATCCGCCGGGAAATGGAAGCTCATCTTCAGGATCGGGAAGAAAAGGGCCATTTCCGGTTTCCTTCGGCAGGATCGGCCTTCAAGAACAACCGGGCATTCGGAAAGCCTACCGGGAAGATAATCGACGAGTTGGGACTCCGGGGCCTGCGATTAGGTGGTGCACAGATAGCCCCCTTTCATGGTAACATTATCATCAATACGGGGAACGCCGCTGCCGCCGATATCCGTGCCCTGGTCGATACGGTCCGGGAAAAGGTTCATATCGGAGCGGGAATAGAACTGGAGAGCGAGATACTTTTTACGGGAGACTGGGAGGATTGATGTAAAATGGCCGGACAACCGCAGCTTTCATTCGTAAATTTTGCCAAAGGCGCCTATATCATCATTGAAGGGAAGCAAAACGCGGATCGTTTTTTTATTATCCGTTCAGGACAGGTGCATATTTCCAAAGAAGTTGAAGTAGTGAAGGAGGAGGGGGGCAATATCCTGGGTCCCGGCGACTTTTTCGGTGTTGTTTCTACCATGTCCTCCCATAGCCATATCGAAACCGCCCAAGCCCTCACCGATGTTACCCTTATTGCCGTGCATAAAGAGCAGTACCCCCAGCTCATCCAGAACAATAAAGCGGTGGCCATGAAGATCATCCTCCAGTTCTCAAAGCGGATGCGTTACCTGGACGAAGCTCTTACCCGGCTCACCCTTAAACAAAATGCCGAAAGCGATCCCTCCCATCTGTTCAATGTTGGGGAGTATTATGAAAAGCATAACCAGAACACCCAGGCTTACTATGCCTATTATCAATATGTTAAATATTGCCCCCAGGGGAAGGAAGTAAACACGGTCCGGGACCGGATGATGAAGTTGGCCCCCTACGCCAAATCGGTGAAGATGGATTTTGGGCCCAATGACTTGACCCGGGCCTATCCCGCTTCATCCATGATCTTTGCCGAAGGGGAGAAGGGGGAGGAGCTTTTCATTATTCAGAAGGGTTCAGTGAAGATCTCCAAAATCGTGAATAATGAAGAGGTGCTTCTGGCAGTCTTAAAGGTCGGGGATATCTTTGGGGAAATGGCCCTTTTGGAAGCCAAGCCGCGGGCGGCCTGCGCTGCGGCTTATGCGGACTGCCAGGTTTTGGCGGTAAACCGCGCCAACTTTGAGCAGATGATAGCCACCCAGCCCCAGATTATCGCCCGGCTGACCACCCTCCTTTCGGAGCGGATCTGGCTCATCTACAAGCAGCTTGCCAATACCCTGCTTACGGAACCCCTGGGCCGGATGTACGACGCACTGCTCATGCAGCTTGAAAAGGACCGGGTAAACCTTAAAATCACCCAATCCCATTCATTCGATTTTGGTTCCAAAGAATTGGTGAACATGGTGGGCTTAAGTCCCGCGGATGGAGCCCCGCTGTTGTGGAAGATACTGGGCAACGGGAAGGTTCAGGAAATAAACGACAAGATATTTGTGACGGATGTTGGGGAAATCAGCATACAGGCCGAGTATTACCGGAAGATGGAGCGGTTATCGCGGCAAGAGAAAAAGTAGACACCGGAAATGTAGGTCTTAATCGGTAAAATAGCCCTGTTTATCATCCTAACCGCCTGAAAAAAGACTGAAAAAAATGGTAACATATTCCCGATAATATGACAATGAAGATGATGATAAAAAGAAATTTACCACAAAGGACACGGAGGAAGATAAGAGAATCTGTATCCTTTCCCCTCTTTCTTCGTGTCCTTTGTGTCCTTTGTGGTTTTCTCTTCTTCTCCGGCCCCCTCCGGGCGCAGGAAGCGGCCTTGCCGGCGGAAGATACCTTACCCCGGAACTTCCGGGGAATCAACCTGGGGATGGGCCTTGAGGAGCTTAAGACGGCCCTTGCGGAAGAGGCCCTCTTCAATTTCCGGGGTGACCGGGATGTGTCCTTTCTGCCCGCCCGGGAGGAGAGCCTGGTAGAGACCACCGGCCTCTCCTTTGTGAAGCGGGCCTTTTTCCAACTCCGGGAAGGGGGGCTCTTTATCATGGCCTTTACCCTGAATACCGACCTGGTGGATCATTATTCGATTTTTACTTCCCTTGTGGAAAAGTATGGCCAGCCTAATTCCTTAAACCCCCGGCAGGCGGTCTGGGAAACCGAAACCACCCGGCTCGCCCTTGAGCGGCCCCTTACGGTAAAATACATTGATATGACCGTATTTAATGAAATAATCGATGAATCGAGCGCCGTTGAATCCGCAGAGATCCGCCTCCGGCAGGAATTTATAGATGGCTTTTGAGCAGAAGATTTCCACGGATTTCCACGGATTGTACGGATTTCCACGGATTATTAATAAGAAACATATTAAAAAAATCCGTGTTAATCCGTGTAATCCGTGGATAATATTTCTTCTTGTTGTTATGGTCGGTTTTGTCCACGGTGCGCCGGGGAAGGAAGGGTCCGTCAAATTTGAAAAAC
>BOAV01000186.1 GCA_026002045.1 Spirochaetia bacterium
AGTATGATGCGATCATTGTTTGCCGGGGTTTCCGGCCTTCAGAATCATCAGACCAGAATGGACGTTGTGGGCAATAACATTGCCAATATCAATACCACCGGCTTCAAACGGGGCCGGGTGAATTTTCAGGACATCCTGTACCAGCAGACCCAGGGCGCGAGCCGTCCCACTGCGGATTTGGGGGGTGTAAACCCCAAGGAAATAGGCCTGGGGATGTCCATCGCTTCTATAGATACCCTCCACATACAGGGAAGCCTGCAAACCACCGGCAACGGCACGGACCTGGCCATCACCGGCAACGGGTTCTTTGTGCTGGAAGACGGGGGGGGACATGCTCTACACCCGGGCCGGGGCCTTCAGCGTTGACGAGGGGGGCACCATGGTGAACCCCGCCAACGGTATGAAGGTGAAGGGCTGGCAGGCACGGGAGGTGATGGGGGAATCCTTCATCGACACTTCCGCCCAGCTTGAAGATATTGTCATCCCCGTGGGGGGCAAGGACCCCGCCCATGAAACCACCATGGTGGACTTTGCCTGTAACCTGGACAAGCGCATCCCGGAAATCCCCGAGGGCGCCAATGAACTCCAGATTGCCCAGTCCACCTGGCAGACGGCGATCAATATCTACGACAGCTTTGGAGAGCCGCACCTCCTCCAGGTGCAATTTAGCCGGGTGCCCGGTGTCAATAACAGCTGGAATGCGCTGGTTGCGGTGGATGGTGAGGGCGAAGTACCAACCAACACCTCCATCGGCCTGGGGGCGGATGCTCCCGCAGCGGGCGGCCCCGCGCAATTTGTCGTGAACTTTTCCAACGGGGGCACCCTGTTAAGCGCTGTGGACGCGGAAGGGAACGTTTCCGGGGATAACGGCCAGGTGCTGATGAATGTGGCCTTTGATGTGCAGGGGGCCACCGCCGGCGCTGACGGCGCCCCGGTGCGGCAGCAGTTCACCCTCAATCTGGGTACGGTGGGGGGCTTTACCAATTCCATCACCCAGTATTCGGAGCAGAGTTCCTCCAAGGCGGTGGTCCAGGACGGCCGCACCATGGGCTATCTTGATAACTTTACGATAGATTCACGGGGGGTTATCACCGGGATCTATTCCAACGGGTCCAGCCGGGATTTGGCACAGGTGGCCATGGCCAGTTTTCCCAACCAGGGGGGGCTTGAGAAGGCCGGGGACAGTACCTACCGGGTGTCCAACAACTCCGGGGCCGCAAATGTGGGACCTTCGGGGATCGCCGGTAAGGGCAAGATCGTCTCCGGGGTTCTGGAAATGTCCAACGTGGATATGGCCGAACAGTTCGTGGACATGATCGTCACCCAGCGGGGATTCCAGGCGAACTCCCGGACCATACAGACCGCGGATCAGCTCTTACAGGAACTGCTGACATTAAAGCGGTAGTTTGGTAAAATAAGAAACAGGATTGCGGGGCTTTAACCGGCCCCGTCTTTCCATAAGGAACCTATGATCAAAGTAAGCAGGCTGGACGGAGTGGAGTATTATCTGAATCCCCATCAAATTGAAACCATTGAGGTCCATCCCGATACCACCCTGGTGCTGCTTTCGGGGAAGAAGCTCATCGTAAAGGAAGGGGTGGACGAATTGCTGAAAAGAATCGAGGAATACCGCCGCCGGCTTTTTCCGTCCATGGGCGAGGAGTAACACAGTATGGATTTAGGGAGTATTATTGGGGTCATCGGCATGGTAACCATGGTGATATTTACCATCCTGGTCGCCGGACAGCCGCTTTCTATGATTTGGGATGCGCCATCCATGCTCCTGGTTATTGCCGGTTCCTATTTCGCCCTGATGCTGAGCTATCCCATGGCGGACGCTTTGGGTATCTGGGGCGTTATTGGCCGTGCTTTCAAGGTTCCCCAGTTTAACGAGAAGGGCATTATCACCAATCTTATGCAATTCTCCGAAAAGGCCCGCCGGGAAGGGCTTCTGGCCCTTGAGGATGAGCTTGAAAATCTGGATGATGAGTTTATGAAGAAAGGGCTGCGCCTGGTGGTTGACGGTACGGATGCGTCAATTATCCGGGACCTTCTGGAACTGGAATTAAGCCAGATGGAAGGCCGCCACGGCAACAAGCACTCCCTTATCAACCAGTGGGGCGCATTGGCCCCCGGCCTTGGAATGCTGGGCGATGAGTATCTTTAAAAAATCATCCTTCCCGAGGTTTTGCTGGGGATTCCTCCCCTGATTAATTTTACCGTTGTGCTCGGTGACGAGCCTTTGTAAATCCATCGTGTCTTGTGCACTAAGAACCGATTGAAGCGCCATGTTAACTCCTATATCAGCATATTGACTGAAATTTGCCCATTCCCTGGCTTCATTCCGTCAGCCTGTTCGGCCCACGGGGTATCCGTTCTTTCTATTGAAACATCGTACTGGGTAGCCGCCCGCTCCGCGGCAAAGCGTTCTGAAAAGAAGGGGCTCGCTTCCCCGCCTTTCCACTGCTGTCCCGCGCCGTCGCCATTCCCCGGGGCCAGTGACATTTCAAGGTCCGCGCCCTCAAAGCCCGATTCCCTAAAAGCCTGCTCCAGGGAAGTAACTTCCCGTTCAAATGCCCGCAGGGCTTCATCGCTTTCCACGATGATGTGCCCCGTTATCTTGTTGTCGGCCATTTCAAGGCGTATCTTTACATTTCCTAAGGATTCGG
>BOAV01000187.1 GCA_026002045.1 Spirochaetia bacterium
TTATAATTAACATAGCACATAAAAAAAATTATATCAAGTACATTTCTAAAAATTTTTTTATACCCCGTGTTCTGTCTTAAAAAAAACACTAGAACTTTACACTTGCCCGGCGTATAGTATTTTTTATGCAAAAGATTTGGGGTTTTGTAAAAAGTATTTCTTTGATATGCCTCCTTGTTCTTCTGGTTTCAGGCAAATGCAGCCCTGCGTCTGTTGCCGCCAACCAGGAACAGGTACAGCAGGAGGAACTACAACAAGGGCAAGAGCAGCAAGAGCATCCACAACAAGAGCAAGTCCGGCCCCGGTTTGCGCTGATCCCGGAAAACCCCCGGCCCGGCGAGCCGGTCACCATCGCCTTTGCACACGGCGGTATCGAAAGCGGCGATGATGGCGATATCAAGGCGGTGCTGGTCACAAGCCAGGGGCGGCTCTCCCGGTCAGATTTTTTTGATTTCCCCGCCGGTGAGGGGGAGCTTGCTTTTATGACGGCGATCCTGCCGGTCCCCTCCACTGCCCGCCCCGGTCCTGCTTCCGTCAAAATCGAAACCGCCATCGGCATGATAGCCGAATTACCCCTGACCATCGCAGAGCGGGACTTTGTCTCCGAAGAAATTGAGCTCGACCAGACCAACACGGATATCCGCACCGTCCCGGACCCCCAGAAAACCGCCGAATCGAACCAGCTCTGGGCCATCCTGAACCGGACCGGGACGGACATTTATGTCCAGGACGCCTTCACCCCCCCGGTCACTTCCACCCGGCGCACCAGCTTTTTCGGGGATCGCCGGGTCTACAGATACACCAGCGGCAAAACCGACACCGCCATCCACGCGGGGATCGATTACGGGGTGCCCAAGGGAACCCCGGTCACCGCCTGCGCGGACGGCAAGGTGGTCCTGGCCCGGTTCCGCATCTCCACGGGGAATTCGGTGATCATCGAACACCTGCCGGGGGTGTATTCCCTCTATTATCACATGGATAAACTCGATGTAACGGAAGGGTCCCTGGTCAAGACCGGCGGCCTTTTGGGCCAATCCGGGGCCACCGGACTTGCCACGGGTCCCCATCTCCACTGGGAAATCCGGGTTTCCGGGGAAAACACCGACCCCGACGCCCTTGTCACCCGGCCCCTCCTTGACAAAGATGCGATTTTGGCTAAACTTAATGCTTTAGAGACAATTACATTCTGACCTTAAGGAAAGGGGGTGATTTTTTTTGGCTCATATCATAGTTGATGATAACGAGATGCTGGAAAAGGCCATCAAACGGTTCAAGCGCATGGTGGAAAAGGAAGGCATTATCCGTGAATTCAAAAAACGGGAATATTATGAAAAACCCTCTACCATCCTTAACCGGAAAAAGAAGGCCATTGCGCGCAAACTGCTCAAAAAGACCCGTAAAGGCCATTCTGAATATTAATTTTTAAAGGGTAGTAGGTTATTGAAAATACCCACTACCCTGTTCATATCTATCTGCACTCGCCATCTCTATACCCTCCTCATGGTCCAATAGCTAAAGATTTTTGATTGTTTCGGGAGAGAGACCGGTAACAGAGATAATCTTTTCAACCGGATCACCATAAGCCTTCATGTTCCGGGCAGCTTGTTCCAAACTTTCCGTCCGGCCTTCTGCCTTGCCTTCCCGTTTGGCGTCTACTAACAGGCTCTGTATGTCCAGGGCGTTCTTGTATTCGTGATCCAGTATGGCCCGTTCAACTTCATCACGGCTTACCGTTAATAAAACTTCACTTGCCATCTCTATGCCCTCCTCACATGCCACTACTTTCCGTGACGGCCTCTTTAATCCTTCCAGGGGAAGATAAAACTCTTGAGGGACCGGGTCCCGGTACGTTCCCGTTCGTCAATAAGAAGGGCATCCCAGGGAATTTTGGGACGCCTTGGTTTGACCCCTGCGAGAGCGGGGTCTTGAGCGTTTTCTTCGAGCCAGTCGTATTTCAGGAGACGCAGACGGAGGGCTTCGTCAAGAAAGAGGAGGACCCCCGCAGGGCCGGGAAAGAGGAAGGCCAGGAAGCCGGAGATCGCCAGGATGATCAGGTTGTGGATAAGGGAAAAAATACAGAAACCGGGGTTATCAAAAAAGATGATGAAGCATTTTTTGAAGGCCTTGAGTAAATTCGCGTCCAGCCGGGCACGGATGGGGAAAAAAA
Organism: Spirochaetia bacterium; assembly: GCA_026002045.1. GTDB lineage: Bacteria > Spirochaetota > Spirochaetia > Treponematales > Breznakiellaceae > BNUT01. Next base: position 2,168 of record BOAV01000187.1, read on the forward strand.
ACTGGATGGAAACAATCCCCACCGCCATGGTCCAGAAAATCACCGCCGCAAGGAGGAGGCCGAACATGGAGGGCATCTGCAAATAAAAGGGAATGATCAGCGTGGCCAGGAAATATACCACAAAGATGGCGACCCCTATGAGAATTCCTGCGGGCCAGGACTCTTTAAGGCTTTGAAAAAAATCGCCGAAGCCGAAGGAACCGTAATCGGACACCCGCTTAAGGACCATGGCCGCGGCGGAAAGGTACACGCTGCACCAGAGGATGCCGATGAGCAATACAGCGATGGACAGCGGCGGAACCGAAAGGAGGAGGCCGGGGATAAAAACCGGAATTGCCACACTGGCAATAAAGCCCAGGTTGATCAGGGCCACCCTGAACAGGTTGTCCCACATATCAAAAAAGGTCTTTTTGATTAAAAATCCAAACATACGTTTATATTATGGTATTATGCGAAGCTCGTCCACTACCGATACTGTAATAAGAACCGGAGAATT
>BOAV01000188.1 GCA_026002045.1 Spirochaetia bacterium
CCGCGCCCACGTTAGGCAAGAGCCGCGTAGCGGATTTTGCCTAACGTGAAAGCTATACGACGTTTTTGCAGTTGCGATAAAGGAAACCGAAGGTTTCCAGCAACTGCAAAAATGTGCCGGAGAAAAACCCCACAAAGGCGCTACTGCGCCGACTGGGGTTTTTCGTAGGCCAAGCCGCTACTGCGGCGCAGCGTATAGCGTATGTTATGTGCAGTTTGTCCGTACCCCATTATTTGTTCCTCATTATTTTATTATACTATTTCAATAAATTCATCCTGATATTTTTCCAAATATTTTTCAAGATAATAATTCATATCTGGCACAAGTAATCCATATTCAGAATCTAAATCTGCATATTCTTCTTCCAATGCTTTTAAAACATAATTTTTAATAATTTTTATTACCTTCCTTTTTTTACTAAAATACCTTCCAACTGCTTTTTCAAGTGTTTTTGCATGATTTATAGCCCCAATCATTTCTATTGATTTTATTATATGAGAATAATTATCCAATCTATTATTCTCAAAATATTGTAAATGACCGCCATTTTGAATTTCAGAGTCATACCGAAATGCCCGTTGAGCATTTTTTTGAATGTCTGTAAAATATTTTTCATCTTCCGTCGCCAGAATATCGATAAATGCATTCCATATTTCATATTCTTGTTTTATAATTATTTCTTTTGATAATTTCCTTTTTATCATTTCCATTTCTCCTCAAAGTTCATTGAAAGTTTATCCATCATTTTTTATTTTATTGCATAATTTCTATTTTGTCAATAGTTTTTATATAATATTTACATAAAGCTTAGGACAAATTGCACATAACGTGAAAGCTATACGACGTTTTTGCGGTTGCGATAAAGGAAACCGTAGGTTTCCAGCAACCGCAAAAATGTGCCGGAGAAAAAACGCACAAAGGGCGTAGCCCGACTGCGTTTTTTCGTAGGCCAAGCCGCTACTGCGGCGCAGCGTATAGCGTATGTTATATGCCGTTTGCCCGTACTCCATTATTTTATAATATTATTATCTAATCCATATATTAAAAATAACAGTAAAATATGCAACTGGTGTTAAGATACTTGATATTAATATTAGTATTTTATTTATTTCAAATTTATTTTGTAAAATAAATATTATCCATAAAGGAAATCCAAAAGCAAGTAAAGAATATTGAAATGCTGTTTTTAAGAAACCATAGGATGGAGCAATGAATAACCAAATAATAAAAATAAATAAAAATACAGACAATATTATTGGAGGAATAATAAATTCAATATTATTTTTTATATTTTTAAAATATTCCTTTTTTGATCCGATGAAAAATAAAACAATCCCTAAAAAACCCTTTAACCAAAACCAAGTAAAGGCATAATCATTAATTTGCCAAAAATGATCATAAAATCCCCATGTAATTAGAATAGAAAAGGTAATTACAATTTCAATCATTAATAATATTTTTACAAAAATTTTCATTTGCATATCCGTTCTTTAATAGTATTATATATATATTGTTTTGTCAACCAATTTTCCAGTAAATTATTTATTCCATTATTTTCCAACCAAATTTTAGGGCAAATGGCATATAACGTGAAAGGTTTGCGACGTTTTTGTGGCCCGAATAAGGGCTTGCGTAGCAAGACCAGGGCCACAAAAATGTGGGTGGAGTGAGCCGTGGGAAGGAGCGCAGCGACTGACCTAGGCGAACGGAACCCGGAGGGGCTTTAGCCCCGAACCGCAAACCGTATGTTATGTGCAGTTTGGGCGTACCCCATTATTTTATTCTCCATCTTTTACTTCTTCTATTCTAATATATTCTTTTTCCCCTTCATCCCATGCATAAAAAAACCATTTATTATTGTCTAGCGGTGTTTCGGGTATATCATTGGGACCACCTGCTACAACGGTCGCCGCATAGTATACCTTAAATCCATCAATGCCCTTGTAAGTCATAAATTCAACGGGGGCCGGACCATTCTCAGCATCAATGAGGCCAAAGGGAATATCGCAATAGGCGACCAAACTGTCTTTTTCAGCATCATAACCCCAAATATGTAATGCTTTTCCATAACCATAAAAGCCACATTGAAAAACCTCGTCAATACCGTCACCGTTAAAATCTCCAAGCGAGCAAGTACCATTGCCAATATGTATGCCCGGTATATCTTTCATAATATCATAACGGCTATTAGCTTGCATATCAAAATTGACAATTGAGTAATAATGCTTCTTAATCTCATTATTTTTTATTAAATACAATATTAAGGTATTATTTCTACCATTTCTATCAATCCATTCAACGAGCCAGTTATCCCCGCCAGGGATCCCAAATTCAATTTTTTCTAGAAATTGTATTTTTCCTTTATATGGCGATTCTGCAAAAGAGTATAACAATGTTTTAATATCTTCTTCAGAAATGTCATTTTCTACCAATGAATATCCAATATTATCTTTATTGTTTATATCTTCCTTTAACATTTTATTGTTTTTATCACAAGAATTCATTATTATAAATAATATCAATATACCAATGAATAACCGCAGGGCAAGCCCTGCGGTATCTTTAACCTTCATGCTTTATTTTGGTAAGGGAACAGCTCAAGCTGTTTCCCCTCATGTATTTTTTGGTAATCCTCTGGATTTCGTCCTTGGTTCT
>BOAV01000189.1 GCA_026002045.1 Spirochaetia bacterium
CTGCCCATACATCGTCGAAGGTGAGGCCCCGCTGCGGCTGCGGCTGATTTAGTACGCTTTGTTTCGCCATTGTCTTCCTCCACCTCCAAACTATACCGTTATCCCACGGCGGAGTCAAACAAAAGCCGCCCCCAGCCCCCCTGCAACCGTTATCCCCAGCGTGCCCGTTACAAACTCCGGTTGCAGGGGGGCTGAGCTGGTTATAGGGAAACGTGGTTAAATCTTCCTTCCTTCTGCGCCCTTTTCCTGAGTCACCACTTTTTACCCTTGAATGTGCCGCCAAGTGTTTCGATACGCATCGTGTCGCCGCTCTGTTCTATCACATAAAAGCCGCTTTTCAGCGCGTATGTTTTGACGTTTGCCGGAAACACCGCCCCCGCTATCGCTCCGTATACATTGTTCTCCTGATACTTGCCGAGGTTTTTCAAAAAGGTTATCCGCTCCGCATGGTCGTCTATATCATCTATCGCCGGCTTTGCTTTTATTTCTATCAGCATGATGTCTTGCCCATTGTGCAGTTCCATGTCAACTTCCCGCCGGTCGCCATTCGGCCCGATGACCACCGTATTCCGGCTCATTTTATCAAAGGTATACCCCAGCTCTTTGAAACGGATCAGTATGCCCGATGAGACAAGCTGCTCGACAATATCGCCCATGCGGTTGTTCAAGCCACCCATATTTTTAGTCAATTCTTTGACAAGTCGGCCGGTCTCTTTGAGTTCCAGGGCTGTCTCTTCCTGGTGCGCCCGCGTTTCCATGAGCGCTGCCCATACATCGTCGAAGGTGAGGCCCCGCTGCGGCTGCGGCTGATTTAGTACGCTTTGTTTCGCCATTGTTTTCCTCCACCTCCAAACTATACCGTTATCCCACGGTGGAGTCAAACAAAAGCCTCCCCCAGCCCCCCTGCAACCGTGGCTCCCTACGGGCACAGACACGGCAGCGGGAGGGCGGCGCATTGCCGCTTCCATCGCCCGTCCTCGAAACTGCGAACCTTCGGTTCTCAGTTTCTGCGGGTTCGCGATGTTCAGCGGCAACGCACCGCCCTCCCGCCGCCTGCCCGTGATCGTTTGTTACAAACTCCGGTTGCAGGGGGGCTGAGCTGGTTATAGGGAAACATGGTTAAATCTTCCTTCTGCGCCCTTTTCCTGAGTCACCACTTTTTACCCTTGAATGTGCCGCCAAGTGTTTCGATACGCATCGTGTCGCCGCTCTGTTCTATCACATAAAAGCCGCTTTTCAGCGCGTATGCTTTGACGTTTGCCGGAAACACCGCCCCCGCTATCGCTCCGTATACATTGTTCTCCTGATACTTGCCGAGGTTTTTCAAAAAGGTTATCCGCTCCGCATGGTCGTCTATATCATCTTTCGCCGGCTTTGCTTTTATTTCTATCAGCATGATGTCCTGCCCATTGTGCAGTTCCATGTCAACTTCCCGCCGGTCGCCATTCGGCCCAATGACCACCGTATTCCGGCTCATTTTATCAAAGGTATACCCCAGCTCTTTGAAGCGGCTCAGTATGCCCGATGAGACAAGCTGCTCGACAATATCACCTATGCGGTTGTTCAAGCCACCCATATTTTTAGTCAATTCTTTGACAAGCCGGCCGGTCTCTTTGAGTTCCCGGTCGGTCTCTTGCATCCCGCCCATGTTTTTAGTCAATTCTTTGACAAGCCGGCCGGTCTCTTTGAGTTCCCGGTCGGTCTCTTGCATCCCGCCCATATTTTTAGTCAATTCTTTGACAAGTCGGCCGGTCTCTTTGAGTTCCCGGTCGGTCTCTTTCATTTGCAGGGCTGTCTCTTCCTGGCGCGCCCGCGTTTCCATGAGCGCTGCCCATACATCGTCGAAGGTGAGGCCCCGCTGCGGCTGCGGCTGATTTAGTACGCTTTGTTTCGCCATTGTCTTCCTCCACCTCCAAACTATACCGTTATCCCACGGCGGAGTCAAACAAAAGCCTCCCCCAGCCCCCTGCAACCGTGGCTCCCCACGGGCACAGACACGACGGCGGGAGGGCGGCGCATTGCCGCTTCCATCGCCCGTCCTCGAAACTGCGAACCTTCGGTTCTCAGTTTCTGCGGGTTCGCGATGTTCAGCGGCAACGCACCGCCCTCCCGCCGCCTGCCCGTGATCGTTTGTTACAAACTCCGGTTGCAGGGGGGCTGAGCGGGTAATAAGGAAACGTGGTTAAATTCTTCTTTCTTTTGTCCTTGTGGTCGGTGTGAACCAGAACGCCGCTTTTTAAGCTATTTGAGGAAAAACAGAATCGCGAAAACCACGGTGGAAAACATGAGGCATCCCAACGAAAAATTTTTTAACGTGTCTTTTGAAAGTGTCATACAAAACCTCCTACTTCACCGCCATTATCAGGGTAGCAATGGCTGTTATTAAAGCCGCCAAAGCCATAATGAAACTGGTAACCGCCGTAAACCAGGCAGCCCGTTTACCGAATCTACCCCGTTTCTTTAATGCCCTTTTCATACCTTTACGTTATCAATATAGTCAAGCCCGGCCCGGAAGTCAATGTCTCCCCCCAGCCCCCCTGCAACCGTGGCTCCCCACGGGCACAGACACGGCAGCGGGAGGGCGGCGCATTGCCGCTTCCATCGCCCGTCCTCGAAACTGCGAACCTTCGGTTCTCAGTTTCTGCGGGTTCG
>BOAV01000190.1 GCA_026002045.1 Spirochaetia bacterium
TTAATCCCACCTGGTAACCGGGAAACGGGTTCCCAATGAACAGCCGCTTGCCGCGGAAATTACACCACCCTCGGTCATTCACCATCCGGCTCTTCATTCCTTTGCCGTACACCAATTCTACTTTTTCGGATATATACTTCCGCTCCGATTTGCGATACACTTCGGCGGGTCGTTTCATCCCGAGCGCCTGGTGCGGCCTCTCGGTGTTAAACTCGTTCCGCCATACATCAAAAACTTTTTGATGTTCGTTCAGGCTGCCGTCTATCTGTCCCTCCAGTTCCTGCATCATGTCCCGGTGCATCCGTTCGTGTCCGCCGTTCTGGTACGGGCAGCCGCTTTCGTCACGGTCAAGCTTGATACCCAGGGTCAGGCGGTCTAATGACCGCACACCATACCGAGAGTTTTGTTAATCCCCATACGCTTGCGCTTGACGCAAATGGCGGGCCGTTGTCGCTGCGGATATATTCAGGTAGTCCGTATTCCTTGAATAGACGCTCGAATACCGCCTTTACATGGCTTATATCTCCCTTTTCCGTCACATCGATACCCAGAATGAATTTACTGTACTCGTCCCGTACCGTCAGCGGATTGACCTTCTCTTTGTCCCGGGTGTACCACCATCCCTTGAAATCTACCGTCCACACTTCATTCGGCTTTACCGGTACCACCCGCTGCTGGATCCGTTCTCCGCTCGCTCGGCGTTTCTTCTGCCGGTGTTGCACATAGCCGGCGCGATCAAACAAATGCTCCACCGTGCTCCGCGCCGGTACGTGTTTCCCGGGATTATTCCGCGCATAGATGTTCAGTATTTTCGCCGCTCCCCATGCCTCATGCTTTTTCTTTATCCGTAGTAATTCCACACTGATCCATTCCTCAAGGGCTTTCCCGTTACTTTTCGGCTTCCGACTTTCCTCCTCAAGGCCCGCGTAGCCTTGTGCCAAAAACCTCTCCCGCCACTTGTAGCCTGTTTTGGTACTGATGCCATATTCACGACACAATTGCGTGAATACCAGTTGTCTGTCCAATGATTTTAAGACAAAATCCTTCTTCTCGTCCATTTTTCCGGTCTCCTTCCAGGGCATCCCAGACCTCCTGTTGTTAGTCTGGGATAAATTTTACCTGAAAGTGTTACCGATGTGTCACTACAAAAGTGTTACCGATGTCTCGGGCATACCATAGCGGATTTTGCCTAACGTGAAAGCTATACGACGTTTTTGTGCCCCGAATAAGGAAACCGCAGGTTTCCAGCAACCGCAAAAATGTGCCGGAGAAAAAACGCACAAAGGCCAAAGGCCGACTGCGTTTTTTCGTAGGCCAAGCCGCTACTGCGGCGTAGCGTATAGCGTATGTTAGACGATGGAAATACGGGCGCCATAGGCGCTTACAAATATCTCCTACTTCTTCATATAAAATATTGTTATGTCCCTATTGCCAAAAAAAGTTTTATATGTTATAATATCATAAAGTATACCGTTTTGGAGAAAATTATGGACAAAAATGTTGAAAATATCATCGAAAATATTGATTTTTCAATGAAAATGGAGGATATGCCCCTTACTGAAGATGATAAATACCGATTAAGGAACTGTATTACAGGCAAGACAGATATTAATGCCGTCTTGCAGGAAACGATAAAAAAATACACATTAATTGAGGCATAGTTATGGAAGAATATAATTATACTTATAAAGGTTCCGAAGATTATTGTTATCCCGGAACCGCAATATTAAAAAATAAGCTGGGATTAAAAGACGATGATGTATTATTAAAGGCTGAACGGGAAATTACAAGCATAAAATTATTGGTGTTATATGATATGCCAATAGACGGTTTGTTTAATCTTGATCACTTATGCAATATCCATAAAATAATATTTGAAGACATTTATGAATGGGCTGGCAAAATCAGAAAAGGTGAATTTTTAACAAAAGGGGGGTCTATATTTTGCCGTGGACAATACTTAAAAGAAAACGCAGACAAAATATTTAGTCAATTACAACACGAAAAATTATTACAAAATTTATCCAGAGACAGTTTCACTAAACGGCTTGCATATTATATGGGAGAAATAAATGCTTTACATCCATTTCGGGAAGGAAATGGACGAACATCCCGTGAATATTTTAGACAATTATCATTAAACGCAAATTATATTCTTGATTTTAGTAAAATAAATAAGGATGAACTTTTAACGGCGGACATAGAGGCCTTTAATGGTTCTTATGTGAATTTAATAAAAATATTAAATAAGGCCATGATTGTAAAATAGATAACGATAGATAACAAAAATGTTATGTTACTTGAAAAATCAGAGGGCTCAAAAAATATTTCCAATCTCTACATTAATGGGAAAAAATGCCGTATTTCTTTCACCTAACGTGAAAGGTTTGCGACGTTTTGGCGGCCCGAATAAGGGCTTGCGTAGCAAGACCAGGGCCGCCAAAATGTGGGTGGAGTGAGCCGTGGGAAGGAGCGTAGCGACTGACCTAGTGTTCTGTAAATTACAAATGGCTTAATTTACTACAGCTTTTTTGATAGACTTTTTAATTTGCCTGGCATTTTTAGTCCAGACAAATTTACGACCTGAATTATTCCATGAAGTAATAAAATCAATAATGGCTGTTTCTAATTCTCTAA
>BOAV01000191.1 GCA_026002045.1 Spirochaetia bacterium
GCGGTACACTTCCGCCGCCACCGCATGGGCGGCGCCCCCCGCCCCAATGATGGTGACCCTCTTTCTTTTAAGATTTTCCCGCTTGATAAATTCCAGCAGGGAATCGGAGAAGCCCATGGCGTCCGTATTGGTCCCCGACCAGCCCTGGGGCTCCCGGACTATGGTATTGCAGGCTTCGATGGCCTCCACCAACTTCGATTCTTTTGTCAGATAGGGAAGGATCGCCTCTTTATAAGGAACGGTTACCGATACCCCGGAAACCCCCAGTTCCGCGGCGAGCTTCATGAAAGCATCAATGGAATCCGCGGGAAAGGGGACATAAACCGCGTCGGTGTTTTCGATGCCGAAGATGGTATTAAAGAAAAGAGGACTCCCCGTAACCTTGAGGGGATACCCCACCACGCCAAAAATTTTTGTACGGCCGGTGATTTTCCGGAACCGGTAAAGTTCCGCCAGTTCCTTTGGGTCAAGCTGACCCGGAGCGCCCGGGTGCATATCAGGCTCTTTGGCCGTGGTATAGCTGATCCGGGACCCCATCTGTTCCGCCAAAATGCGGGTAAAAACCCCAAAATGACCCATGCAGAGGAGTATCTTGTCGATCCCCTGGGTTGCCTTTGCCGCCCGGACCACCCGGAGCACATCCTCGGAGGACCGGGGGGTTACCGCAATTTTTACCAGTTCATCCCCCACCCGGCGCAGGTCCCGCAGGCGTTCCACGATATTGTCGTCCACCCCCTTAAGGTTGTGACAGGAGCGGATGATCCTGGTACCGAAGGTCCGGGCCGCATCCTCAAGGCTGGGGACATTGAGGTCCTCCTCGATATCTATATATGCAAAATTCCGCCGCCGATCCGCGTCCGCAAAGGCCAACCCCTGGGAAAGGAGCCTGATCCGGGCGCCTTCCCCGCCGGCAAAAGTCCCCCCATCAATGTCCCGTCTGACCGTGAGGATTACCGGCAGCCCGGCCTGTTCCGGAAAGCGGCGGATAAGAAAACGCTCATCCGGTTCCAGGCAGTCCACCCGCAGTTCGGCGATATCTATATATCCGCGGTACTTTTCCAGAATCTCCAAATCCCGCTTAAGGGTCTTTCCGGTCAAACAAAGGCATATCTTCGCCAAGGCATTGCTCCTAAGAAACGCAGTTTCAAAAGTCAGGACGGTAGACAAAAAGCGCAGAAACCGCGCCCGCACTGCCGCCGCCCCCCAGATTAACCCGGAGCATCAGGGGCCAGCTCTTTCCCGGCAGGGACAGCAGAAAATGATCCCCAAAAACTTCCGCCTTATCCCCCAGGACCAGCTCAACCGCGGCCCGCGGGTCCCCAATGCGGATACCGTAAGCGGATTTGAGGCCGAGCTGCCAAACCCGGTCCCGGAAAACATAAAAATCTCCCAGGGGATACACAAACACCACATCGTCCTGCCAGTCCTCAAGCCCCCGGACCGCATACACCGATTGGGGCATCCCGAAACGGTTCAGCAGATCCCCCAGGGTAAGCCCGATTAGGGCCGCCGGATCCGTTGAATCCGCAGGATTTTCCTGGGACCAAAGGACCTGCGCCGGACCGCCGATAAACGCCGCAATGAAAAGAACCGGTAAAATCGGAGGACACCGCATGCAGTTACTTTACCGGAGGAAGGGCGGGAGATCAATAATCCCCCTGTAACCGTGCAGTCCCACGGGCACGCAAAGGAATAGATGGGGGTCCTGTCAGGGAATTGCATGTCCTTCTGCGAAGGCCACGCAATTCCCTGACACCCCCCGCCGCCGTTATCCCCAGCGTGCCCGTCACAAACTCCGGTTGCAGGGGGTTTTGTCTGTAGATGGGGGAGCGAAAATGGCGCCTGTTATCTTTTTATTCATCCCTCATTTTTAAAAACATATCGAACATCTTAAAGAGGAATTCCTGATATTTGGGCGGCAGGGATTTGAAATTATGTACCAGATTCATAAATTTTTCATCCGGGATTTCGGTAAACATCTCCCCTTCCCCGTATCTCAGGTAGGTTTCGTTTACCGAAAAAGCGCCGCAGACAAGTTTTACCAAACGGTCATTAACCACTTTTTCGGCGGTCTCTATCCTTGATAAGTAGCCGGATGATGGCATCGCAATCATAGACGAAAATTTTGCTTGGGAGAGATGTAAAGCCAGGCGAATTTCCTTGATACGGCGGTTAATTGCCGGAATTTCACGGTCTCCCATACCTAAAGACTGGCAGATTTAGGGAAATTTAGCAAGTTAGGCAAAAAAATCGGTTACTTAGGACAAATGGACATTGACAATATGTTTATAGCATTATATTATAAATGTTATTAGCATTTTATGGAACAAAAACCTGATTTTTTGACTGGACCTGCCCTGGTTTCCCGGCTCAAGGCGTATTACGGCCTATTGCCAAAGGGGTATATGGACACCCTTGTGGGCATGGCTGTGGCCTGCTCAAGGGGGAATCTGCCTGACGAGGAGCGGGATAAGGGGTATGCCCCTGGGGGATTGGTCATAAAGGAAGGGGGGAGGGGTCTGCGTAAGCGAAATGTCTATAAGTAATAATATACGGGTGAAAATAAATTTAGTAATTTCTAGGAGGTTTTTATGAAAAATTGGGGTGTGGTTTTGTTAGTACCGA
>BOAV01000192.1 GCA_026002045.1 Spirochaetia bacterium
ACCCCCGAGGTGTCCCGATCAAGCCGGTGCACCGCCGCAGGCCGCCGTTTCTCACCCTTCTTGCGGAAATACTCCGCGAGAATCCAGTAGGCGGTCTTGTCCCGCTCGGTTCCGCTTGCGATGGAGAGGAGCCCTGCGGGCTTGTCGATAACCAGGAGATCCCGGTCTTCGTAGAGGAGGAGGATGCCATGGGGAAGACGGCGGGATTCAGTCTTTTTCATTTTTTAATTCCCCGAACAAACGGGGATAATCAGACCGGCCATCGGCTATATGATAAACATAAATAGTATTCTGAATTCGCCGGTAGATACAGATATAGTGGGCTACAACAAGCATACGATAACCCTTTTCCCGAAGTTCTGTGTCCCTGGCTTTAAATCCCAATTCAGGGGAAGTACAAAGAACTTCCAGCGCGTCAAGTATTCTGTCGGTAATTTTTTTTGCAGAAATGGGGCCGACCAGTTCCAGATGCAGGGACGCAATATCCCGTATATCCTGACGAGCCCCTTCAAGCAGACTAAGCGCAAGCTCTTCGGGTTCAGGCTCCCCCACGGTATATATCCTCAAGCTCTTTCCGTATTTGAGTGACCGTATATCCCGGAACACCGGCCAAGCGGGCGGCTTCGCCGGCATCCAGCTTTGCCCGCAGCCGAATCATTTCATCCCGTTTCTCAAAGGCTTCAATAGCCATGAGCACCAGATCACCCTCGCCATCTTTGGTAATATAAATAGGTTCCGCTTCATTATGCGCCATATCAGAAATGGCCCCATATTCATCACGCAGGCTGGCAGACGGTTTGATAATCATATTAATAATTATACAACAGATTTACCGTTTCGCCAATATGGTTTCCGCGATCTCAGCGAAACCATCGCCGCATTCTTTGGAGGCGACAAAGGCGGGGAGCTGTTTGATAAGGCCGCCGTAACGGCGGACATTGGCGACCGCACAGGCCAAGGGAAAGCGGGCGAACATGGGTTCGTCATTGGGGGAGTCCCCGGCAAAAACCACTTCACGGTCCCCCGCCCCGCTCTGCCACCCGAAGCGATGGGAAAGGAAATGTTCCGCCATGGAAAGCTTGTCGTATTTGCCCATCCAGATGTTTACATGTATAGAAGAAACCTTCGCCATGGCCCCTTCCTCAAGGGCGATGTCCCGGATCCGCTCGGCGGCGCTCAGGGGCAGCACCGGGTCCTCCTCGGCAAAGTCCAGGGCAAGATCAAAGAGCCGGGCAAACTGATCCTTGGCAACCCGCAATTCGGGGAATTCCCCCAGTGCCCGTTCTTTGATGCGGACGAGGACGGGGTGATCATTTTTTATCGCCCCGGAATGATATTCCGCTTTGAGTACCGGCAGCCTGCCGCCGCTTTGCGGTTCCTCCCAAAAGGCCAGGGCGCCGTTTTCTCCCACTACCCCATCTGCGGGCCATTCGCGGGCAATAAGATCGCACCAGCCTGCGGGCCGGCCCGTAACGGGGATCACCTTAATACCCGCTTCCTTAAGCTTCCAGAGGGCGGCGTAAGAAGATGCAAGGAGCTTCCCCTCCCGGGTGAGGGTATCATCAATATCCATCAAAACGAAGCGGACCCCCGCAGCTTCATCATGGGTCATTTCGGAAATTGCTTTCATACGTCCCCCTGGTCCGTTTTCGGAGCGGAATGGATTAAAGGGCGCTTACGCGCCCGGCCTCATTGGTCCCCCCTCATAATATCTGCTCATCAATAGGCTTGCCGCTGGGCACCATGGGAAGAACTTTTTCGTCCCTGTCTATGATAACTTCAATAAGAACAGCACGGCCTGCGGCGAGATCCTTTACGGCATTGTTCAAGGCTTCGGTAAAACCGGCCTTGTCATCCGCACGGTATCCATGCAGACCGTAGGCATCCGCCAGTTTGACAAAGTCAGGAGAGGCGGAAAGATCCGTTTCTGAATAACGGCCCTCGTAGAAAAAGTTTTGCCACTGGCGCACCATACCCAGTGTGTGGTTATTAAAGACGATCACCAACACAGGAATACTGTGTGTTTTGAGGGTTCCCATTTCAACGCAGTTCATGCGGAAGCAGCCATCGCCGGTAAAGAGCGCCACCGGCCGTTTCGGGTTTGCAACCTTTGCCCCTTCGGCCGCGCCCAAGCCGTAGCCCATGGTCCCCAATCCGCCCGATGTAAGAAAAGAACGGGGCCGGTTCACCGGATAAAACTGTGCGGTCCACATCTGATGCTGACCAACATCGGTAACAACGATGGCATCGTTTCCCAGCTTCTTCGCGGTCTCTTCAATAACAAACCGGGGATGCAGCCGGTGCTGTCCCGCAGCTTCACGGGTGTGGGTCTGGGGGATATGGGTCTTCCACTTTTCAACTTCACCGTTCCAGTCGGTGGTGAGTTTTGCGGGAAGTTTTTCCAGCAATCTCCTGAGGATAAGCTTGATGTCCCCCACCACCGAGACTTGAGCGGGAACATTCTTGTTGATCTCAGCCGGATCAATATCGAAGTGCAGCACCTGCGCGGTTTTGGCAAACATATTGGCCTGACTCGTAACCCGATCTGAGAA
>BOAV01000193.1 GCA_026002045.1 Spirochaetia bacterium
GAGGTGCATCTGTCTTACAGCAGCGCCCGAACTGCCCTTTCTTTCAAGCTCCTGTCCGGCCCCGGCAGCCTCCTCCCCTATACCGCCGATATGGATATTGTAAAGGGGTACTTTTATCCCGCAGACCGGGAAAAGATCATCTTTAACAACCTGCGCCTGGGCAACGCGGAAGGGACCGCCGCGGCCCTCGCGGCCTTTTGCGAGGACTTGAGGGAAAAGCGGAACATCTCCATGGATAACGTGCGGGTGGCGTTTAACCATCTTTTGGGGAGCGTTTTGAAATACCTCATGGAACAGCGCGTTAATTCCCGTGACATTTTCGGCGAGGAGTACCAGCTTTACCGGAAGCTCGCCGCCTTTGAGTTTCTTCCGGACATCAAACAGTTTTTTCTGGACAGCTTCACGAAGATCATCGCCTTTGAAAACGCTAATGACGATAAAAAGAAAAACCATATCGAGAGGATTCTTGAATACGTCAAAGCCAACGGGGATAACACCTTTGACATTGACACCATGGCCCGCAGACTGGGTTTAAGCTATTCCCATGTGCGCCGCATTTTTACCGAAGAGATGGGTGAGAATATTCTCCACTATGTGTATAAACAAAAGGTTGAAGGGGCCAAAAAGCTGCTCCTGGAAACGGACCTGGGCATCAACGAGATTGGAGAAAAAAAGGGCTTTTACAACCGCCTGAGTTTTTACCGCTTCTTCAAAAAATACGAAGGCATTACCCCCAGCGAATTCCGGAAGCTTAACCGCTAAGGGACAAACTTTTCCCCATCGCCGGAACGTTCTTTTTTCTGGTACTCCGAAGGGGAAAGGCCGGTATGGCGGCGGAATACCCTGGTAAAATAGTAGGCGTTCTCGAATCCCAGCATATAGGAAATTTCGTATATCCGGTATTTTCCCTGGCGGAGCAGGGCGCAGGCCCGTTCGGTTTTTACCATATTGATATAGTCCATCAGATTTTGGTTGAACTCTTTTTTGAAGATCGTTGAAAGGTAGCCCGGTGAAATAGCCGCATGGTTTGCCAGGTCCTGGAGCATGATGCGTTGTTCCAGGTTGTCCTCAATATACTGCCTGACCCTGGCAATGATTTCCCCGTGGCCCGCCGGGGTTCCCGGCTTCGGCTTTTCCTGTTTTGAGGAATCCGGCGTGCCCAGGCGGCCCCGCCAGGCTTCGATTTCCCTGTCATCGGCGGCCCGCTGGGAAAAGGCCACGGCCGCGCTGAGGCGGGTAATCTGGGCGGAGGTCTTCTTGAGCTGTTCCCGGAATATGCCCGCCCGGATCTCCCATTCGCCCCGGGGCAAATCCCACATAAAGACCAGGAGCCGCCTGTCAGGCTCGTTATCGCGTAAGGGCGGGGCGAGGACCAGGCTTTTGGGGAAGAAGGAAGCGGCGAGACGGGCGGTAATTTCCCTTTCCCAGTTAAAAAGCCGGTTAATTTCTTCCGGGGAACTTTGATCCTGTAACACCGGATAAGAAAGGGAAATTGAGGCCAGGGCAAAACCGGAAAGCATCCCGGCATGCCGGAGCAGGGCGGCGCTTTCCGCCGGAAAGGGCTGGGAGTGGTTTTCCGCCAGTTCCAGGACAGCCTGCTCAATCCGCCCGGAAAGCCTCGTCTCAGGTTCCCCCCGGTCAAGGCGGCCCAGGGTATTCCGGTTTTTCCATTCCGATACGGCGCGGCGCAGGGCCTTTTCCAATTCTACCGCTTCCAGCTTGTTCTTGAGCAGATATTCCACCGCCCGGTTCCGCAGCGATTCCCTGGCCAGGTCAAATTCCTGGTGGTTGGTCAGCATGATGAAAACCGTTTCCGGGAAATCCGCATTGGCTTTTTTCAGCACATCCAGACCTGAAATGTCCGGCATGGCGATGTCGCAGATCACGATATCCGGCTTCAGGCTTTCCAGAAGCCGCTCCGCCTCTGCGCCGGAGGACGCGGCTCCCGCCACAACGCAGCCGTTCTTTTCCCAGTCAATCAGGTGCTTGACCCCGGAAAGGATTATCGGCTCGTCATCCACCAGCAGTACACGGCGGAGCATGTTCCCCCTCCTTTGCCCGCGCCGGCAGACGCACGGTGACTTTGGTATATTTTCCCGGCTCGCTTTCAAAACCAAGGCCCGCCCCTTCGCCGTAGAGCAGCTTGAGCCGCTGGTCCACATTCTTCACCCCGATGGTATTGAGCGAGGCGCCGCCCTTCTTCGCTTCCGTGTCCAGGATGTTTTTCAGCTTTTCTTCGCCGATGCCCATACCTGAATCCTCAACGGTGAGTACCAGGAAAGAACCTTCCAGCCTGCCTTCAAGGACGATGGAGCCGAAGATCCCCGAAGGGGCGATGCCGTGGATGATGGCGTTTTCAACCAGGGGTTGCAGCGTCAGCTTGGGGATGAGGTATTGGTAGAGGGATTGGCCGATACGGTTCTCCAGGCTGAATATCCCCATGAAGCGGATCGACATGACCGCAGTATAATCATCCAGGAGCCGCAGTTCTTCTTCCAGGGGGACGAGATCGTTGGAAATGCCGGCGATGTTCC
>BOAV01000194.1 GCA_026002045.1 Spirochaetia bacterium
TGTGATGATCGCCTTTCCTTCATTGATGGTATGGGAAGTTTCCAGTAGCCTCTTTCACCGTGAACAAGAGCGGATTTCCCGGGAAATGATGTCCAATACTCTGCGTCAGAATATGTTGAATATCGACAATCAAATAGATATCGCCATTGCCACCTGTTATAACATTGCCTTTGATCCTACCCTGATCCGTTATTTGCGCTTTGCCCGTAACGGCAG
This sequence comes from Spirochaetia bacterium, assembly GCA_026002045.1. Taxonomy (GTDB): domain Bacteria; phylum Spirochaetota; class Spirochaetia; order Treponematales; family Breznakiellaceae; genus BNUT01. The sequence continues at coordinate 217 of BOAV01000194.1, forward strand.
TTTGAATGACGCGGAAATACTGGATGTCCTCTTTTACCTTAACAAGTTCATCACTAATTACGAAGCCATCAATCATAATGCGGAAATTGCCTTCTATCTTGATTTCCCGGAGTTGCTGACCCGCAACAGGGATCGCTTCAGGTCCATAGAGGATGTGCCGGAATACATTCTGGAACCTCTTGTCAGACGGGACATTGCCACCCTGGTATTGGCCCCCTCGGACTATGTGAGCCGGGGCTCACTCGGCATACTCCGTAAATATTATACCTTGGTGCAGAGTGTCTCCGGCATTACCCCGTCTCAGGGACTCCTGGCCCTGGTGGCAGCCAGGATCGAGGTGTCTACCCTGCACCGCATCATTGATGATATTACTCTTGATCCCAAGAGTTATGTCTGCTTCCACGATAACGAAAAAATATTCTTTATACGCCGGGGTGAACAGGAAGTCCAGGCGCCGCCGGGAATGGAACTGAATGATCTGAATAGGGACTATCTGGACATTGGAGGGGAACGATATGCGATTTTTAAAGCACGCAGTGCCAAGACCGGCTGGGAACTAACCGCCCTCATCAGTCAGGATTCTTTCCTTGGGGTGGCCCGGCGGGTGGTTCTTATCACTTTTGTTTTTGCCTTGCTCTTTGCGGTATTGATCGGCAGTATAAGCATCCGTTATTTTGACCGGATCACCCGGCGGCTTGAAGAATTGAGCGGCGGCATGAAAATGGCTGCTCAGGGGAACTACAATACCTTTATCATTCCCGATGGAGATCGGGAAATCCGGACAATCCAAACCAGTTACAATACCATGATCAGCACCATAAAAACCCTCATTGAGGATCATTACCAGCAGCAAATTAAAATCCAGACTTTTGAACTCAAGGCCCTTGAAAACCAAATCAAGCCTCATTTTCTTTATAATACCCTGGATGTGATTAAATTCAAGGCTCTGCGATCAGGGGCCGATGAGGTTGCTTCCAACCTGGAAGAAATGGCCCGGTACTTCCGTATAGTTTTGGCCGGGGGGCGCCGGTTTTTCACTGTCCTTGACGAAGTGGATCAATGCCGACTTTATGTTCAGCTTCAAAATTTCCGCCGTGACAGTATCATCAACTTTGAAACAGATACCCCCGAAGAGACCGCTTTCTGTACTATTTTGCGCTTTTTGCTGCAGCCCCTTATTGAGAATGCCATAGTTCACGGTATCCGGGGTAAACCGGATCGTTCCGGCAAGGTTACCATCACCACCCGGCGTGAGGGGGATTGTCTTCTTATCCGGGTCATTGACGACGGAGTTGGAATGCCGGCGGAAGTGCTGAAAAGTCTTCCCGGTGAAAGTCAGCGGAATATGGGTGCTTCCAATATACATTCCCGCATTCAGGTTTTTTATGGTCCATCCTACGGTCTCTCCTTCCCCTGGTCCAATGAAGGGGGAACCTGCGCAGAACTGCGGCTTCCCTTCAAATTGGATGAAAGTTATATAGAACACGATATTGATCCTGCAGAACCGGAAAAACCATAACTCGGTTGTTTTGTCAGGGTTTTCGTAGAATTGTCATGTTTACAGATCAAAATTCTGCCCCAATACTATAAATGTATGCTAACGAAAGGGCGGCAGAAATCTATGGCTTTTTCAAAAGGCGCGGATGTCCAAATTAACCGGAGCCCCTTACGTCGGCGCATATTGAACAATCTGGATCTGTATATCCTTATTGCGCCTGCCCTGGCGATTCTTTTTATCTTCCGGTATCTGCCTCTCTACGGAGCCCAGATAGCCTTTCGGGACTATAATATTATGGATGGTATTACCGGCAGTCCCTGGGTTGGGCTTAAACATTTTAAAGCCCTGTTTGCCTCTCCCCAATTCTACCGTATTGTACGCAACACCATTCTGCTTAACTTCTACCGGCTGATCTACCAGTTCCCCATTCCCATTATTATGGCCCTCTCCATTTACGAACTGAGGTCCGGCGCTTATAAGCGTTTTATCCAGACCATCAGCTACCTGCCCCATTTTCTGTCCTGGGTGGTTATCGGCGCCATATTTTCCAATCTGCTGACCGTAAGGGGCATGGTAAATCAGTTTCTTTCCCTCTTTGGCGCGGATCCGGTTATTTTTCTCGCGGAAGCCAGGTATTTCCGAAGCCTCCTGGTAATTTCCGATGCATGGAAAAATTCCGGCTGGGGTTCCATTGTTTACCTTTCGGCCATGATGTCCATAGATACCCAGCTCTTCGAATCCGCAATGGTGGACGGCGCAGGCCGTTTCCAGCGGATTTGGCATATTACGCTGCCGGGGATTCGGTCTACCATCGTCT
>BOAV01000195.1 GCA_026002045.1 Spirochaetia bacterium
TACTATGTGATACATCAGCGTACTCACATTATGTTCTTTATGGATGATCTCACTCATCCTTCTAGTATATTCTTACTTTCAGCCGCGGCAAGCCGCGGGGTATTAAACCGTATAGGCTTCGCCTAATGAATTTGTGCCAAAGGCACACCCCATTATTTCTTATATTATACCTTCTTCATATATTCTTTGTCAATACATTTTCCCAATATTTTTTATTCCATTATTCTTCCGACCAGCATAGCCCCAATGTCGTATAACGTGGGCGCGGGTTTGCGCCGTGACGCGGAGGGCAGGCGAAGCCTGACCGTAGCGGCATGGCGCAAACCCGCAGTTAGGCGAAGTCCGCGTAGCGGCGAGCCTGACTGCGGGCTTGCCCGCGCCCACGTTAGGCAAGAGCCGCGTAGAGGATTTTGCCTAACGTGAAAAGTTTACGACGTTTTGGGCAGGTAATAGGGCAATGCGAAGCATTGACCCCTGCCCAAAATGTGCCGGAGAAAAAACGCACAAAGGCCAAAGGCCGACTGCGTTTTTTCGTAGGCCAAGCCGCTACTGCGGCGCAGCGTATAGCGTATGTTATGCGATGCGGAAATCTGCTACAATAATGCTTTTTTATTATTGAATTAATATTTATTTCTATTATATTTTTTATTCCAGTTCTAGTGTTACAAAATCGTGATCTGAAATATTTTTTTCTATTTTTGTCCTGTCTGTTCTATCTTTTTTATTTTCAAGAAATTTTTCATTCAGAACAATATGAATTACACAATCATTATTTTTTTCAGTTTTATTTATTAAACTATTCTCTTTAAAAAAATTATTCATTCTTTTTACTTCTGCTTTAGGATATCCCTCTTTATAATAATCACTGGAAAATGCCATATTAAAATCTCCAGAATAACATAAATTTCCTTTTTTATTTAATATTTCAATATCTTTTTGTTGTCCATCTAAATCTTTTTTAAAATATCCCATGTTTTTTGAACCAACTATACCAAAACTACCAATAATACTTCCATATAAAATTAATTTCCCAAATGGTGTGGCAACTTCTCCGCAAACACTTGTATAAGAATCATAAGTTTTAAATGATGTATCTATAAACTCGTATTTACTGAAAATAGTTACACGATTTTCTCCAGTATAATATGTATTATTTTCATAATTATTAGGTAAAGGTATTGTTTGTATTTTAAAATAATTCGACGAAAAGTCAATTATAGCATTTGTTTCTGTTAGAAATATAATGTCAGGATTTATCTTTTTAATTTCATCCATAATAAATTGATTTTTATCCAATTTTTTATCAATTTTGGGGCGTTCAATATTCCAACTTAATATCTTCATGGATTTATCCTCTATATAACGATTCTATAATACAAAATATTATTTGTCAAGCTAAAAGTGTAAAAAAGTGACAAATATACGGTAATATTTTGGGAATAATTTCAGATTTCCGTTTCGCATAACGTGAAAGCTATACGACGTTTTTGCGGTTGCGATAAAGGAAACCGCAGGTTTCCAGCAACCGCAAAAATGTGCCGGAGAAAAACCGCACAAAGGGCGAAGCCCGACTGCGTTTTTTCGTAGGCCAAGCCGCTACTGCGGCGCAGCGTATAGCGTATGTTATACGAAGTTTGAAATGCCCCAGCCGCGAAGCGGCTTTTACTAATGCTTTAGAACCATTATTTTCAACAAAAACCTGCTACGCGGGAGCTTGAAAAATTATCTAGTGTATGTAAAATATTGAGAAACCGTTTTGGCTGCTGGAGTAATTGTATACTCCGAAGCATATACTGCGCCATTTTTAGTTACTATGGCATTAGATGTTATGTGGATTCCTTGATTTTTTGCCTGTTCAGGTTGGGCATAGACTATGATATCTCCAGCTTTGAACTCGCGCGCAGCTCTCTCTACATCTGCAATAAGAAGCGTACCTTCTATTGTATCCGGGTTGCCGTCCCTATCTATCCCATATAATTTCGAGGAATATCCGTTGACCATTGTAGATGTAGGTTCCAATAGCGTTCCAGCAAGAATCAAAATCTTTTCCGCGGCAGCGACGGGAAGAGTGGCCGCCAAAGCAAACAGAGCGGTGGCAAGAGCTCGCTTTCCCTTTGCGGAAAGTTTAGGCAGCTGGATTTTAGGCAAAGCAAATTTGTTTTTCATTTTTGTATACTCCTTATAAATTTTTCACAGACTTTATACATCCTATGTGCGTTTAAAGATTACCCAAAAATATTATTTTCGTCAAGTCCTTTATACAAAATACTAAAACAATTCCCGTGCCATGGAGGGCGCGGGTTCTTCGTATATTTCAGGTTTTTGTTGCTTCTTTATAATTCTTTTTTCAATATATTTGGGGCATTTCAAATTTCGTATAACGTGAAAGCTATACGACGTTTTTGCGGTTGCGATAAAGGAAACCGAAGGTTTCCAGCAACCGCAAAAATGTGCCGGAAGAAAAACGCACAAAGGCCGTAGGCCGACTGCGTTTTTCTGTAGGC
>BOAV01000196.1 GCA_026002045.1 Spirochaetia bacterium
GTAGGGATTGTGTATAATTTTTTGGTCCCTTGCTCTTCGTAACGGCGCATCAGGTCCTTGCCGGGTAAGCCGGGATCGGGACCGAGGAAGGCCTTGAGGTCCTTCAGCAGGGTTTCGGTATAGGGGCTCATATCAAACAGGCCGCCCTGCGCCGCATAGCCGGTGACCACATCTATCGTATAGGTAAAGCAGATATCCGGCGCGGTTCCCGCAGCCATTAAATTGTTCAATCCGGGAATTTCTTCACTCCGGGGTACGGGGACAAAGGTTACCTTGATATTCTCATCCTTCAGCAGCTTTTCCTGAATCCATTTGGTCCAGTTATTGTCGATAGGGTTCGATTTACCGCCGTCCGTGCCCCGGTCAAAGACCTCCACGGTTATTTCCGTAGGCCGCCCGGCGGCGGCGCTTCCACTCTTATCATTACCGCCGCCCGCGAATACCAGTGCGCCGGCGATGAGCATAATTAACAGAACCATTGCAAGCCTTTTCATGTGTTACTCCTCCAATCCATTCTCTTTGCATACCCTACGGTATGCCGGTAAAACATATTTTAACGCCGATTTTTTTCAAAGACCATTGCTGAAAACAACGGGAACATTGCAAAAATCCCGATTTTGATGATATAGTGATCCGTAGGGGCGGCAATGGTCAAAGATGATATTCTGAATTCGGATTTACTCTATACCTGGGCCAGCGTAAGTGATGAATTGGGCCATAAGCTGCATTGCCATGCGGAATATGAGATCTATTATTTTATAGAGGGAGATGTAGAGTACCGCCTTGAGGGCCATCCCTACATCCTGACCCCGGAAAGCCTGCTCTTGATTCCCCCCAATAGCGTTCACGGGGTTACCATTAAATCGAAGGCGCTCCACCGGCGGGTTTCCATCCATTTTTTGCCTGAATTGCTGGATGAAGCGGAACGAGCCCTGCTGCTGGAAATTTTTTACGCCCCCCATTTGTATTATCCTGATCTGTCCAAAACCCGAATCGGCCTGTTGGTCCAATCCGTGCTGGACTGTAAAAACATGGACGCGGCGCTGCAAAAGGTGGCCCTTAAACACCGGGCCATAACATTACTTACCTGCATTTATCAGCTTCATTCACAAAATACAGCCTCCCCTGTTCCGAGGAATGAACGAATCCAGGCCATATTGAAATATTTGAATGACAATTTATCCAAATCCGTTTCGCTGGACCAGCTTTCAGAGGAATTTTATATCAGCAAGAACCATCTGAACGTAATTTTCCACCGGGAAACCGGAACAACCGTAAATCAATATATACGGATAAAACGGCTGAACCTGGCCCAGCAGGAAATATGGAAAGGCTGTACCGCCGAAGAAGCGGCGTATAGAGTAGGGTTCAACGATTACTCAAACTTCTACCGGGCCTACAAAACCCTGTTCGGTATTATGCCCTCGGCGCAAGCCCATGAATGGCAGGGGATACATAAGAGTACCTATTAGCCCTTCACCTTTTCCACAATTTCCTTGATCACCCGGTCCGCATCGGCGTAGGCCACCTGACAGGTGCCCACCTGATGATGACCGCCGCCGCCGTAGTGGTAGAGCAGGCTCCCCACATCCACCGTGGCGGTCTTGTTGATGATACTGTAACCCACGGTAATTGCGGCGTTTACCTGCTCCCGGCCGTCGATGATCCACAGGGAAATATTCTGTTCCGGGAAGAGGGTATAGATGATGAAACGGTTCCCCGCGTAAATGGGGTTCACCCCCCGCAGATCTACCACCACGGCGTTTCCGACAATTTTGGCGTGTTTGGCCATCATCTCCCGGAAGCGGGCGTCCTGTTCATAATAGACATCGATCCGTTCCTTTACATCGGGCAGGGCCAGAATCTCTTCGATGGACTTTTCGCTGATGGCAATGGCGAGTTTCTTCATTAAATCATAATTGCTGATGGTGAAATTTTTGAACCGCCCCAGGCCGGTGCGGGGATCCATGATAAATCCCAGGAGGATCCAGCCCTTGGGGTCCAGGATCTCTTCGGGGGTGAGATCCCCGGAATCCACCTTGTCCACATAGTAGATCATCCGGGCAAAACGACCCAGCTTCGTGTCCCCGCCGTAGTAATCGTACACTACGTGGGCGCAGCTGGGGGCCTTTCGGGAAACCCCTTCAAAAAAAGTCGTGTTGCCCAATCGTTCGGTTTCGCTTGAATGGTGATCAAACCAGAGGTGACAGCCCTTGCAATAGGGAATATTCGCCAGAATGTCATTGTCCGTGGCTTCGACCTTGCCGTCCTGTATGTCCTTGGGATGTACAAATTTCCAGTCGTCGATGAGCCCCAAATACTGCAAAAGCGCCCCGCAGGCCAAGCCGTCAAAATCGGATCGTGTCACTAATCTCATTTTAAATCCATCCATAAATAATAACTAAAAGATAATCTATCATATCGCCGAATTTTAATATATCCTAAAATATATGAAAGTAATCAAAAGATTCATTCCTCTTTTAAGTCTGTTAGTCCTGGTA
>BOAV01000197.1 GCA_026002045.1 Spirochaetia bacterium
GAACACAAAACCGATACTTTCCTGCCGTATCCGGGTAAGTTCCCGCCGGTTTAAACCCCCGGTCTCCTCTCCGTCAATAATGACACTGCCGCGGCTCGGCGTATCGATCAGGCCGATGATATTCATCATGGTGGTTTTCCCGGAACCCGAGGGGCCCGCTACAGACACAAAATCGCCTTTGGACAATTTCAGGGAGACCCCCTTCAAGGCATCTACCATGAGTTTTCCCATGGGATAACTTTTCCAGAGATCCCGTATAACAATCAACTTTGATTCCCGCCGGTCTTTTCAAGGGCATCGTGTATTTTTTTCATGGCCTCTTCATCATTTTTTATACTATGAATCGCGTCCAGAACAAAGGCGATAAAGACGGAGAGGAACAGCAGGATAAAAACACCTACCAACGCCATCTTTGTATAGTCGTTTCTGAAATCCCCCAGGGACTTAACCGGTACCCTTGCCGTGTATGGTTCAATGAGCATAACCAGGGCCCGTAAATCCCCGGCCAAAAGCCCCCTGGCCAGGAAGTAATATTCCCGGCCATTTCCGGCCAGGGATTTCTCAAATTCCGAAAGGTTCGGGTTTTGCAGGGTCTTTTCAAAGGAGGCGATATAGGCTTCCCCCAGGGACTTGATATAGGTTTCCACCGCGGCGTTACCCTGAACAAAAAGTTCCTCCAGAAAGAGCCGGGCCTGTTCACCCTCAAATCCCGTACAGGAAAATTCAATGATCCGGGTTTTGGTATCTTCTTTTATGGTCAAGCGCCCGTTTTGGCTGACAAAGACTTTTTCAATAGAATCCGATTCCATTGTCCTTTTTTCTGTCCCTTCTTTTGAAGATAACACCGGTATCCATGAGGACAGGGTTTCCGGGGAGACATCCTTCTCCGCACTTCCCAGAGCTCCCAAAATTACGTCGGGCCGCGAAAAATAAAGGGCGATTTGCTGGTTGGGTAAAAAGTAAATCGAGGCGGGGCTTGGGTTTATTACCATTTTTGCATCATGGCCGGCACTTTGGGACCTGTCTCCAATATATGCGTTGTAGCGCCAGGACGGATAAACGAAGAATCCTATCCCCGCGGCAATGAGGGCCGCCAGTACCGTACCGATGATCAGCTTGCGGTATTTCAGGAGAACCACAAAGAGGTCGATTATGCTGATTTTGTTGTCATCGGTAATGCCCGGCCGCAGTTCCTGTTCATTTTTGTTCATAATCTATTTTGTATGGTATGAAACGGCCATGTCAAGTATTGGAAAACACTTGCCCCGGCGGGGGCTTTTTAGTATTTTTGATAATAAACAGGAGATTCTTATGGCACAGCACCAATTTCAGACCGAAGTAAACCAGCTTTTGCACCTGATCATCCATTCCCTCTATTCAAACCGGGAGATTTTTCTGCGGGAACTGGTTTCCAATGCCTCCGATGCCCTGGACAAGCTCAAATACCTGACTGTGGCGGACGAAAAGTATAAATCCATCAGCTTTGATCCCCGGATCGACATTTCCTTTCATAAAGACAGCGATAAACCCGCTTCCTCAACCCTCACCATTGCGGATAATGGCATCGGCATGAACGAGGCGGATTTGACCGAATCCCTGGGGACCATTGCGCGGTCGGGGACCAAGGCCTTTATGGAAAAGCTCACCGCGGACGCCAAAAAGGATTCCAACCTGATAGGCCAGTTCGGGGTGGGCTTCTACTCGGCCTTTATGGTAGCCGACAAAATTGAGGTGATCAGCCGCAAGGCCGGGGAGGACGCCGCCTGGAAGTGGTCCAGTGACGGCAAGGACGGTTACGATATTGAGCCGGCTTCCCGTGACACCCAGGGCAGCACGGTCATTCTTCATTTAACCGAGGAAGGGGCCGAATTCGCCAACCGCTGGTCCATTGAGGATATCATCAAGCGGTATTCAAACCACGTGGCTTTTCCCATCTTCCTGACCTACGATGAAAACGAATACGACGACAAGGGCAAGGTCAAATCCACAAAAACCAAGACCGACCGGATCAACTCCGGTACGGCGATCTGGCGCAGGTCCAAGTCGGAGCTTAAGGAAGAGGATTACAACGAATTCTATAAGCAATTGGGGCATGATAGTGACGAACCACTTTTCTACGTTCACACCAAGGCCGAGGGCACCCTGGAATACTCCACCCTGTTTTACATCCCGAAAAAGGCCCCCTTCGACATGTACAACGTGGACTACAAGCCGGGGGTCAAGCTCTACGTCAAGCGGGTCTTCATCACCGATGACGACAAGGAGCTGATGCCCACCTGGCTGCGCTTTGTCCGGGGGGTGATCGATTCTGAGGACCTGCCCCTGAACGTGAGCCGGGAAATCCTCCAGCAAAATAAAATTCTGCTTAACATCAAAAACGCATCGGTGAAGAAGCTCCTTTCCGAATTCAAAACCCTGGCAGATAATGCGGTTTCCGGCTCCG
>BOAV01000198.1 GCA_026002045.1 Spirochaetia bacterium
GGCACCTGGGTAACCGTTCGCCCCCGTACAGCTCAACTCCGTAAAGAGTCCGTCCCCAGGGAACCGGTACCTCTGCCCCGCAAGGAAACTGCACCCGCCCTCGGCCCCAAAAATAGCCGGGTAATAATCCAGAAAAATAGTCAGATGTCAACAGTCCAGCCCCGCAGAGAGCCTGCTCCTGTACAGCCCAGGGCTTTGGATCATAAGCACAGTTCCCAATGGGCGCCCAATAGTAACCCCGGGTGGATGCAGGACCTGGATCTGAACGCAATCTGGAAGGAAAATTCAAACTTTTGGCAGGATACGGCCGACAGCAGAAATAACTTTTTTAATTAGTTTTAACGGCCCTACAACTCATACATCTCATGCAAAAACAGCGTCGCCGCCTGCGCTACATTCAGGCTTTCGATATTCCCCGTACCGGGAATACGTACCAGCGCAGAGCAGAGCGCCTTAACCTCATCCGGCAGCCCGGTTTCCTCGTTACCCACCACCAAGCCGATCGCAGGACGACCGGCCTTGAAGCGGACTGCCCTGTCCGCAATGATGGTTCCTATGTCGCGGACGCGCCGGCGGGCGCGGGGGTCTGCGCCGATGGTGACCATTTGCTTTGAGGCGGCCTTGAGGAAGGCGGCGGTGTTCCGCACACTGCGGAAGATCAGATGCTCCATGCCGCCCTCGGCAACACGGTAGGCGCTGGTGGTGAGCCGGGCATCCCTGTCCTCGCTGCTCAGGATGATGAAGTGGGCGTCGAAAAAAGCGGCGGAACGGACCATGGCCCCCAGGTTGTGATCGTTCCCCACAGAATGGAGGATGAGGCCGGTCCGGCCTTCCGCGGCCCAACGGGAAAGGTCTTCCGGTGTGGCGCTCTCCACGACGGGTTCTTCAATCATAGCTACCACGCCCTGGTGACGATTGCTCTTGCAGAGCCGTTCCAGTTCATCATCGGCGCAGATCTTGTAAGGATGCTTTTTTTCCGCCAGGTACTTGCAGATTTTTGAAAAAGCCGGTAAGCGATCCTGACGCAAAAAGAGACGGTTTATTTTTTCAGGATGATACTCCCCCAGGGCAAGGGCGGCGTTGAAACCGCAGACCGCCAGCTCTTCGGTTAACCGGTTACGCATTTTTTTAGTATAGCAGAATTCACCTTCACAGGGTATACTAAGCTTACTATGGGTAAAAAATTGAAATACGGAATCATCGGATGCGGGGGCATAGCCAAGGGTAAACATTTACCGGCGCTGATGAAAATTCGGGATGTGGAGATGACCGCATTCTGCGATATCATTCCCGGGCGGGCCGAGAAGGCGAACCATGAATATGCGGGGGGCAGGGGGAAAGTTTTTAAGGATTACCGGGAACTATTAAAGGAAGACCTGGATGCGGTTTGTGTGCTGACTCCCAACATTTCCCATGCGCCGATCAGCATCGACGCCCTACGGGCGGGAAAACACGTGATGTGCGAAAAGCCCATGGCGAAAAATTATGCCGAGGCCAGGGCCATGCTGGACGCCCGTGACAAGAGCGGCAAACTCCTCACCATCGGATACCAGAACCGCTACCGGCCGGACAGCCTCTTCCTTAAAGAAGAATGTGATAACGGCGCCCTGGGGGATATTTACTTTGCCAAGGCCACCGCCATTCGCAGGCGGGCGGTTCCCACCTGGGGTGTGTTTCTTGATGAAGAAAAACAGGGCGGCGGACCCCTCATCGACATCGGCACCCATGCGCTGGACCTCACCTTATTCATGATGAACAACTACGAGCCCGCATACGCGGTGGGCACGGTGTACCATAAACTCAACAAGGACAAAAAGACCGGCAACGCCTGGGGCGACTGGGACCCGAAAAAATTTACCGTGGAAGATTCCGCCTTCGGCTTCATCGTTATGAAGAACGGGGCCACCATCATTTTGCAGAGCAGCTGGGCCCTGAACACCACCGAGGTGCGGGAAGCGGTTACCACCCTGAGCGGGACCAAGGCCGGGGCGGACATGCCTCTGGCGGGCAGCCTGACCATCAACGGCGTCAAAAACGGCAGGCAGTACGTGCTCACCCCGGACCTGAAGGCCGGCGGAGTCGCATTCTATGACGGCGCGGAGGTGAAGGATTCTGACCTGGAGGCGCAGACCTTCGCGAAGGCCATTCAGGGCAAGGGCAAGCTCTATGTACAACCCGAAGAAGCGGCGGTGGTTACCCGGATTCTGGAAGGCATTTACAATTCCGCCAAAACCGGCAAGCCCCACTATTTCAATTAAGGAGTCAAAGATGAGTCAGATTAAAGTAACGGTATGGAATGAATATCTCGATGATCAGCAAAGAAAAGATATAGCCGATGTTTATCCCAAGGGTCTGCACAACACCATCGCCGACTTTCTCAACAGGGATAGTGATATTAAGGCCGGTGTTTCGATCATCAGTGATGCTGAACAGGGGCT
>BOAV01000199.1 GCA_026002045.1 Spirochaetia bacterium
CGATGTGGCAAAAACCGCGGCATAGGAACGCCACTGTTCCCTCATCGTCCTTCCGGCGCTCTGTCGTAATTTCATGGAAATTACCGATATATATACCCGTTCAAACATGACAAAGATAAACCGGTAACTTAATACCAATAACGAAACAAGTTTTTTGGGAACCCCTGTTTTTGAAAGCGCATTGCTTAATCCACTTATTCCGATTGGTATTAAGAACAGCATATACAGCAGGGCCGCGGCATTTATCCGCAGGGTAAAGGTGAGCGCATCAAACAAGGTATTGGAATAATCTATATTGCCGGTGTTGTGTTCAAGCCCTGCGCTAAGTAAAGCGCCCAAAGGCAGACTTACCCATAACATCAGGGTAAAAATATTTACCGGTATCAGGCGCAGTAGCACTATTCGTATCGATTTCATTAATAAAAACATAAGTATGATGATCAACAATGCAAGTATGCAATAATTTGAAACAGTAACTGCCGCCGCAATAAGCAGGAATGCGCTTATAACACGGCAGCGGAGATCAAAACAAAATTTAACAGAAAGCGGATCATTTTTAAATTCAAGACGATCAAGGTACATATTACGATGTTCCTGAAAAATTTATTGCACGGGGATGAGCCTTTGCAAGAAAAATTACGATAAACCCCGTGATGATCCCTTCCACGGCGGCAAGCGGCAGGTTTGCGGCAAAGATAAGTGCCGCTGCGGTCATAAGGTTCATATTGCTCAATGACAATGAGGTAACTACAAGAATGGACCCTATTATAAGCGCTAAAAAACCGGCAATAAAAGCCGCGGCAAAACGCAGCTTTTTGGGACAAATCCGATAAATACCGTAAGCGGAAATTGCCGCCGTTCCCATGACAACAGTATTTACGCCGAGTGAAAGAAGGCCGCCGAACTGAAATAGCAGTCCCTGCAATAATAAAGCGATAAAAAGTGCGGGTATCGCACTCCACCCGAGGAGGATCCCCGCCAGGCCAAGAAGCGTCAGGTGAATACTCGACGGCCCCAGGGGAACATGTACAAGGGAAGCGAGGAATAAAACCGCAGAGACCATGGCGCACCGGGGCAGATCTTCTGTTTTGGTTTTTTTCAGGCCCAAAGCAAGGCCTCCGACCGCTAAACCCCACCCCGCGGCAAGAACCGGCGGCGATAACACCCCTTCACTAATGTGCATGGATAAGACCTTTTAATACAAAACGGTAAAAGGCAAACACATTGAGGATAAGGCTCAAGCCGAGTATGACTGCGATTGGCCTTGGTAATTTATTGGAAGAGGATGTATTTCGCTCCGCAATCAATTCCCCCGGCGCCGCTTCATCAGCCACTGCAATTACTATTTCTCCCTTATGCCCCATGCCGTCTTCCGCGGTCAGCCGCCAATCGCCCCTTTCAAAGTGGACGAAGCTGAAATATCCGTCCCGGTCGGTCATGCTTTCCTGCACGGTAGCCTCCGGCGTAGAGGGCGCATAGACCTTGACTTTGGCAAAGAGCATGTATTCGCCGTCCGTATAGCCAAACCGGATCGTCCTGACACCGGCTTGGCCTGTCACATCGGAAATATCCACACCGTGGGCAAAGGCGGCGGCAGGGAGAAAAAGAATCACTGCTAAAAACAGCCAAACAAAAAAATGCCGCAATCCATTCCCCTTGCGCTTCACGCTACTTTACCGCAAAGAGTAATGTTGCCGCTGTATTTTCCTCATCAGTTTCCGGGCTGTTTACCTTCTGTACTTCCCGTGCGCGGAAAATCCACACCACCGGTTTCCCGATATTGGGATGGTCCAGCCTGAAGGAAATCTCGCCCTTGCTGTCGGTCTTTCTTCCGGTAGAAACCCAGGCGTCCATGGTCCGGTAATCGTAGTAATCATAGGTCGCCTTGACTTCCGCGTTTGGAAGTGGGCTGCCCCGGTAAAGCACCCTGAGCCTTATGGTAGAACCTCTGCTCATGTCGGCGGGATTATCAAGGGGGATGATCTCAATGTCATGGCCAAGGGGCGTGCTGAATGTCCTGTCGGTCTTGCTGGGGTTAATGTAATATTTGCCCCATTTTGAAAAGTAGTTGGTCCTTGTAATTGTTTTTCCGGGGTTCGCGGCTGCCGCCTGGCGTTTATTCAGACCGACACGGCTCCCGTCCGAGAATGTTGTTGTATAGCCGCCGATACTCCTGAAAACCGCAACCGCAAGATTGTTGTCCGTGAGCCTATACCGGGCCTCATACCAAAGACGATCCTTGTCCTCCTTTAAAGAGAGGTTTGCGCCCTTGACGCCGTTTTTGTACACGTACATTTCAACCGCATCAAGGCCCTCAAGCTCCTCGCCCACCAAATTATAGTGGGACGAAATGCCGTACAATATAACCGTGTCCCCCGATTTGTAATCCTTTGCGGTATCACCGGTGACGATGGTTGTC
>BOAV01000200.1 GCA_026002045.1 Spirochaetia bacterium
GCCATGGTGGAGCTTCCCACCGCAGCACTGGGGGCCGGGGAGATTGCCAAATATGCCCGCTTCTTCAGCTTTGGTACGAATGACCTGACCCAGACCACCCTGGGTCTTTCACGGGATGATTTTTCCGCTTTTATGGGCGATTACACCCGCTTTGACCTTATTCCGCATAACCCCTTCAGCGTTCTGGACGCGCGGGTCAAGGAGCTTATTGAAGCAGGGGTGGAACGGGGGCGGCTTACCCGGCCTGACCTGGTCTGCGGCCTCTGCGGTGAGCACGGAGCCAACCCTGAAAACCTGCGGTTCTGTATGGATGCGGGGCTTGATTACGTATCCTGTTCCCCCTACTCAGTCCCCATCGCGTTGCTGGCGGCGGCACAGGCGGAAATTATGAGCGGTTTGTAAGTCCTTACGGCAGAGAGATCACTTATAAATCGGCTGCGGAATGGGATATATCTCGGTTTGCGCTAAAAGTGCATATTCGGCAAGGGTCTTTTTACGGCCGGTCCCCGGTTGCAGCGTGAAAACCAGCAGTAAATCCGACCATTTTTTGGAAATCAGAACCTCAATATCCTGACCCTCAGCGGTCTGAACATAGACATAATCCGGAGGGGAACCCCGGAAGAACCCGCTTTCGCGGGGGAGGGCGGAGGATGCCGGCTGGCTTACTGGGGTATCAATACGGGTAAGCTCCTCAATGCGTTCCCCATGCAAAATCCCATAGCGGATACCCTGCTCATTCCGTAAGCCCCCAAAAATGAGATGGGATTCGGGGGTGTAAATGAAATGGATTGGTTGAAAAATCAGGGTAACCGGTTCGATCCCGGAGTAGACATAGCGGAGTTTTACCTCCCTATAGCTATCCAGGGCTTCCAGGAGGGACCGCAGAGGACCTTTCCTGTCCGTCTCCTGCCCGGAAGGGGCATTCAGCAGCATACTCACCTTTCCGGCCGATGTGTCCGCCTCTTTTGAGACCGGCAGGGCTTTATTCAGGATGGCGGATAGCAGGTTTTTATGCCAATCCGGGATAAATTGGGTCTTGGGCTGTATTTTCCCCGCCATGTCTGACAGGAGAACCCCCGAATCATCCGGCAAAATCGCCGGGTGAAAGGCCGGATCGGTGTAAAAATACCCCCGATGCTGGTAGTCATAGCTTATGGGTGCATGAAATTCCTGCCTTAAGGCGGCGATATCAGCGGCGATAGATCGGGGATCGATGGATTCCCCATATTCCTTCTGATAATCCTCCGCAAGTGATACCGCCGTTGGATAAGCATTTTCCCGGATTTTCTTATCTATGAACCATTTACGATGAATTGAAGGTTTAAACGGCCCCACCATAGATTCGATTCCTTATTGCCAATCTACCTGAGTCCACGGTATCTCTCAATGGGAACAATATTTCATCAGCATATTGATATTTTGAGTAGATAATGATATATTTTTCATTGTAAGTTTATCTAAACATCGGAAGGGAGATTAAAGGTTGTTTTCCTGAATTTTAACGGAAGATGGCTCTAAAACTTGAATGATTTTTCAAAATCAAAGTAACCATGCCTTAAAAAGCATGAGTTTTTTTTATATGCCCCTTCCGTCTGAGCGAAGGGGATTTGGTTTTTCGGAGCCCTGACAGCAATCGGATTGAAGATTCGATGCTGTTTCGGCGCACGAACGATTCATTCGATTCCATGTATATAACAAAGGCGGGTACAGAGGACCGGAAGGTCCTTGGGCGTACTGTGCAAGGGAGAAAATTTGCCCTGATGAGCGCTGCAGTGGCGCCGGAGGAGGGGAGTGCGGATGTTTCTGAATTCATTCAAGAAAAGTGTTATTAATCACATTATTGCGGTGGAAGACGGCAGGGAACTGCGCACCGCCCTGGAGCCCTATTTCCGCGCCTTTACCGGCGCGTTCTTCCCTGACATGCCCTTTACCTTTTATTTCGAGGCTCAAAATAAACCGATTATGTTTGTCTATGATGCGACCCCCATTGACCGCCGTTCCAGCCATGCCTTATTTATTGCCCATTGCGACAGGATAAAGGCAAACATTCTGCCCATTACCGATTTTATGCAGGAACTTGCCGGCGCCGGTTATATAACCGTAAGTCCCGCAGATTTCCGTGACCGGCCCGCGCTGCCCCCTGATTATGCAAACCATTGGCGCAAATACAAACAGTTTTACAATGATGTTATGATCGGTTTATCCTTTGTCTGCTGCGCCCATATCGAACCGGCGCAGAAATTATACGATGCGTGGGTTAAGTTTAATGCGGACAGGCTGGTAAGTTGAAAGGCATCATCCTTGCCGGGGGTGCGGGCACCCGGCTCTATCCCATTACCCGTGCGGTTTCCAAGCAGATCCTGCCCCTCTACGACAAGCCCATGATCTACTATCCCCTGTCGGTGCTGATGCT
>BOAV01000201.1 GCA_026002045.1 Spirochaetia bacterium
ATCAGTATTACGGACCTCTGTCTTTGTAGGATTGATTTCCGCCAAATTTGAAAGCCGTTGACGGGGATATCCTTTCTGTGCACAATCAGAAATATACTGCTCAATCTTTGAGATCTCATCATTAATGATTTTTTCTGCGTTTTCATATTCGTTATCGATCACGATACAGGCGTCTACAATTTGTTGTTGTATTTCAACAGGCGGAAGGGGGATTTTTATATTTTTTAGATTTGTTGAATTCAACCCGCCCTGGGCAGCACCAGTTATATTTAGCTTTAGTATGTCCTGCCCAAGACACGAGAAAAGAAAATTAAATACATAAATTTGTGTTGTTCTATCCCTGCATCGTAAAATAAAAAGATGCTCATTTACCATTGCCGGTAAGTTGTCAAGTTCATTATGAACCAATGCGATTTTTCCGGTTAGAGCGCCATCTTTACAAATTAAAATATCCCCATTTTTTATTTTACCTGTGGCAGATTCATTGTAAAATGACAATGAAACATACTTTGGTTCCGCTAAATTAATACGCCCGCTACGATTATGGATGTGCTCACCGCCAAGACTTAATACACCTGATTTGATATTCCCAACACCACCGATAGGTCGGCTGCCGCTGATTATATCAGATGTAATTTCACCAATACTTCGTAAACTCCATTTTGTGAAAATAGTGTTTTTCTTTTGTGGGGTCAGACTTATCGTCTTATTAAAATCAACACGCTTAAAATCCATCATGTTAATTAAATATGAATGCGTCACAAATAGTTGCAGGTTTTCCGGTATGTCAAATTCCTTTCCAAGAAAATTTTGCGTGATAAAATAATTTATTTTCTCCTGATTATCCCTGTTATTTGGATCGTACAACGGCGTATTAATTGTGTACAGACTCGCAATATTGCTTATAACACGAACATCATCGTCTTCGATATCTTCGTCGTTTATAAGATCGTCTTTGACTGTCCCATTAAGATATTTTATGCCTTCATTACCCTTGGCATTGCTCCAGTCATATCCTAAGAACTCTTTTATTTCTAATTTACCGGACGGACTCTTTATGATAAGTGTTTTTTGTTTATTAAGACTCGCCAAAATAAAATAATACAGTTTTTCTTTTTCTATGTTTCGTGCGTATTCGATGAATCGTTTGTCTAACTCGGCTTTTTGATCCATATCGTCAAGAGACAGATAAGTCTTTTGTTTTTTTAGATTTACGATTTCAGACCATTTTTCGAAGGATTTTTTATAGTCCTTAAAAATATCCGTTTCAAGAATAGGTGAACTAAAGTTCATTGAATTGGGGTTACTCATCATGAGTGTTTCATAGTCATCCTGTTTGTAATCCATAAGAATGCAATAGCTTTTTATAAAGCATTGGTCTTGAAAAATAATATCCTTTGTTTTATCACCACTAAACCATGCATTTACGCGGTTAAAATACTGGTCGGCATCAGATGGGTTTGTTTTTCTGCGCCGCAGAAAAAGTGTAACTGTTTTCGTTCCGGTTTTTCCGAATGTACCACTTCCAAATTCGGCAATTGCGACAATATCAAAATATTTGAGCAAAATTTCCCGCGTTCCAACATAAATATTTTTCGATTTAGAAGCACGTCGTGATTTTCCCTTTGTTAAAACGGACGATGGAACAATAATACCGGCAACGCCTCCGGGTTTTAAGAGCTGCTTTGCACGTTCAATAAAAAAAGTTTCAATACTATTATTTTGAGGATACGCCTTTGTATCAATCGCATTGAGAAGCGTATATTTTATTCTGTCTTTTTCCGACAGTGTTTCAAGAAAGCCTTTAACACTATACGGTGGATTAGCGACAAGAACGGAATAATCATTGTTTCTAATCGAGGGGTTTGAGGCGAGAGCATCAGCATATAAAATGTTAATGTCATCTTGCCCATACATGAACGCTGAAACTTTAGATACTTTTGAAAGCCGGTACTCTTTTTCGATGCCGGTTATATTTTTATAATAACTTTTAATTTTTACTTTTTTGTGTTTTTCAACAAAAGGTTTGATTTGCTTGGCATATTCATTCAAAAAATGTCCCGCACCGCATGCATAATCAATCGCCTGAGGAATCTCATCGGTTTCCGCGATAATACTTTCCAGCGGGAGTGAATTCAAAATAAATTTAACGATGGGCATCGGCGTAAAATACTGCCCTTCGGATTGCTTTATGCCTTGGTCAAGAAAACCCTCAAACATATCGCCTAAAAATTGATGCTCGCTATGTTCAGTTTTCAGCTTTACATCCTCAAAAAGCCGTACGACTTTTAATAAGACAGCTGCGTTCTGGTAAAAAAGTTTTTCATTGTGTACGTCAATAAAACCAAAATCATTGTTATTGAAATATTTCAATTCTTTAAAATACTTTTTTATGGTATCTTTCGTGG
>BOAV01000202.1 GCA_026002045.1 Spirochaetia bacterium
TCTTGAACATCTCGACCGTTTGATCCAACATTCCCCCGGCAGCGTTGACTGCCCCAAGGCTCATGGTTAGATTTTACCTTGAGATTCCACAAGCCCTTCGGTTAGATTTTTACGTGAGACATCACGCTACTTTCTTCGAACCGCATGGAGGCGGTGAGACTATTCAATAAATTTCTGATTTTTATTTCGCATAACGTGAAAGCTATACGACGTTTTTGCGGTTGCGATAAAGGAAACCGCAGGTTTCCAGCAACCGCAAAAATGTGCCGGAGAAAAAACGCACAAAGGCCAAAGGCCGACTGCGGTTTTTCGTAGGCCAAGCCGCTACTGCGGCGTAGCGTATAGCGTATGTTATGTGCAGTTTGGGCGTACCCCATTATTTCCTATATTATTATTTCAATAATTATTATTTTTCAAATGTTTTTAATTTATCATTTATTATAACTTCCTCATCAATAAATATTGAACCTAAACCAAAATCTTTACTTACAATTTTATACCAATATCCTTTTTTAGTTTGATCCGACCTTATGAATGAAACAAGACCACCAGTTTGTAAAATTTGAAATGATTCATTAATTTCAAGTGTTCCTTTTTTTCCTGACCCTATATCAGGACGTTCATAAATTATTATTGGAATAATTTTTTGATCGCCTGTTATAATAGCATTAGGTTCAAATATATGCATAGCTTCCTTGTCTTCTTCTTTCGTGGAAGGTTTATTCCAAATACTATCTATCCAAGATAAGTCATTTTCCGATTCTCCTTCAGAATACTTATCTTCTATAATTTCTTTAATGTTCTCTATTTTTTTATCAGAATTATATATTTTTTTCGATTCTGGTATTTCTGAAATAATTTGTTCATTATTAAAAGTATCTTTTTTATATTCTATCTCAACATTTCTTGCCTTACATGAAATTGCAAAAAACAGAATTATAAAAACTACCAATATTCTATTATAATATTTCATTTTATCCTCCATAGTTACATTATAACACTTCATATTTCTTTTGTCAATATTATATTCCAACCAGCTTAGCCCAAATTGCACATAACGTGAAAGGTTTGCGACGTTTTTTGCGGCGCGATAAAGGAATGCGAAGCATTCCAGCGCCGCAAAAAATGTGGGTGGAGTGAGCCGTGGGAAGGAGCGTAGCGACTGACCTAGGCGAACGGAACCCGGAGGGGCTTTAGCCCCGAACCGCAAACCGTATGTTATGTGCAGTTTGCCCGTACTCCATTTTTATAATTTATTATCTGTTTTACTCCTTTTTATTTTTCCTATAAAATACATATATTCATTTATTTCCTCCAGTTTTTATTTTTAACATATTTTATATATATTGTCAATACTTACAATAACGGTTAGGGTAAACTGTGTATAGCGTATGTTATGCGCAGTTTTGTCCTTTTCAATTTTGTATTCGTTCATAAATAACATTTATTTCATAATCATATATTATCATATCATCATTATCCGTATGCCACCTATCAAATAGTACTTGAAAAATATCTTCAAGTACAATGTTATCCTCATATGTATTCCACTTTGATGATTCCCAAGCTGCATTTACAATGAGATCTGAACCGTGTGTGCCGTCACCGATACGCGGTAGATAATCAATCATTCCCATCCAGTCATAAATATATCTCTTACTTCCAGTTCTTTCAAAAATTAACAAATAGCTATCCAAAAGTCTTTTTATTATTTCTTCATATCCAAAACTCTTTTCGCTTATTTTTATTTCCTTGCATTTATAAATTGCAATATATTCTTTCCCTCTTAATTCATTTGTAATATAAAATTTTGGTATTTTGTTAATGTCGCCTACAACACTATTAGATAAATACCCACTAAATACCCAACCTGTTATTTCTTCTGTTTGTATTAAATACCAATTGCCATTAATACCATCTATTTCTACATTATTCATATCCTTATTTAAAATGGAAACTTCCTGTCCGTTTTTCAATAAAGATATTTTTTCACTATTAATATTTGGCTCTGATCTAA
This sequence comes from Spirochaetia bacterium, assembly GCA_026002045.1. Classification (GTDB taxonomy): domain Bacteria; phylum Spirochaetota; class Spirochaetia; order Treponematales; family Breznakiellaceae; genus BNUT01. The sequence continues at coordinate 2,018 of BOAV01000202.1, forward strand.
CCCTTAAACCTTCTGGAGAATTTACAAACATTAATTCAACTTCAATACTTTTGTTTGTATTTTCATTATTATTTATTTTATTTTCTATAAAATCACTATTTCCATTACCGAAAGGCCCCTTATGAGTATTGTCTACTTTTTTACAAGATATTAACAAAAGAATTAAAAAAAATAATGCCATGCTCATTTTCATATTAACACCTCTCTTTATTAATATAAAATATTCTATTTATGTTGTCAATACTTACAATAACGGTTAGGGCAAATTGCACATAACGTGGGCGCGGGTTTGCGCCGTGACGCGGAGGGCAGGCGAAGCCTGACCGTAGCGGCATGGCGTAAACCCGCAGTTAGGCGAAGTCCGCGTAGCGGCGAGCCTGACTGCGG
>BOAV01000203.1 GCA_026002045.1 Spirochaetia bacterium
CTGCCGCAAATAATCCTGTTTACTGACCGTCTGCTCTGCTTTTCCCGCCATTTGAAAATACTGCCGTACTTCCATGGCCGTACTCAAGGCCTTCTTCCCCAAGGTGCATATCAGCATGTCCCCCAGCCTCCCCCGCGTGAGCGGGTTCTTATCCCGTTCCCGGGTCCAACTGCTTTTGTCTCCGGATAAACGTGATGCGTGTTTTATCCGTTTACTATAAATCCTTGCTTGTAAGTGCCCAAATCGCCCGATCCCCTCCCAGTCTGTCATAGTCCCCCTGTTCCACTATAACAGGCTTCTCTTTTTTCCTTAAGTTTATGATGTTGCGCCAGGCACCAATATATAGGGCGCTAATATACGGTTTTGGCTCGGTTTAGAATTTAAAAAAGGACCGCCTTACGGCGGCCCTCGTCTATCGCATGTTACTAATCCACGGAGTTTGCCGCATGGCAAACTCCCAAGGACTATTAGTAGTCCATCCCTCCCATACCGCCCATTCCGCCGCCGCCGGGCATTGCCGGGGCCGGGTTCTTCTCGGGGATGTCGGTGATGGCGCATTCGGTGGTCAGGAGCAGGCTCGCGATGGACGCGGCGTTCTGCAGGGCGGAGCGGGTGACCTTGGCGGGGTCGATGATCCCGGACTTTACCATGTCCACCCACTGATCCTTGGCGGCGTCGTAACCGATACCCTTCTTGCCGTTTTTGGCCTTGTCGGCGATGATCGCGCTGTCCACATCGGCGTTTTCGGCGATCTGGCGGATCGGTTCCTCCAGGGAGCGGACCACGATCCTGAAGCCCACCTTTTCATCGTTGGAAAGGGCGGAAGTATCGTATTGTTCCAGGGCGCTGGCGGCCTGAATCAGGGCGAGCCCGCCGCCGCTTACGATACCTTCGTCGATGGCGGCCCGGGTGGCGCTGAGGGCGTCTTCGACCCGGTGCTTCTTTTCTTTCAGCTCAACCTCGGTGGCGGCCCCGACATTGATGACCGCGACCCCGCCGGCCAGCTTGGCAAGCCGTTCCTGGAGCTTCTCCCGGTCGTAATCACTGGTGGTGTCTTCAATCTGGGCCTTGATCTGGGCGATCCGGTCCTGGATTTCCTTCTGCTTCCCGGCGCCGTTGATGACCGTGGTGTTATCCTTGTCAATCTTGATGGTCTTGGCCTTGCCGAGCTGGGTGATTTCGGTGTTTTCGAGCTTGAGTCCCAGTTCTTCGCTGATAACTTCGCCGCCGGTGAGGATGGCGATGTCTTCCAGCATGGCCTTGCGGCGATCCCCGAAGCCGGGGGCCTTGACTGCACAGGTCCGCAGGGTGCCGCGGAGGCTGTTCACCACCAGGGTGGAAAGGGCTTCCCCGTCCACATCTTCGGCGATGATGAGCAGGGGCTTGCCGCTCTGGGCGATTTTTTCCAGCAGGGGCAGCATATCCTTCATCGAAGAGATCTTCTTGTCATGGATGAGGATGTAGGCGTCTTCGTAGACGCTGGTCATGGTATCCCGGTCGGTCACAAAGTAGGCGCTGATATAGCCCCGGTCAAACTGCATACCTTCCACAAATTCGATGGTGGTGTCCATGGTTTTGGACTCTTCCACGGTGATAACCCCGTCTTTCCCGACTTTTTCCATGGCATCGGCGATGGTGTTACCAATTTCGCTGTCATTATTGGCGGAAACCGAGGCAACGTGGGAAATTTCTTCCTTATCCTTGATTTCCTTGGAGTTTTTCTTGATTTCATCCACGGCGATTTCAACCGCCTTGTCGATACCCCGCTTCAGCTCGATGGGGGTCATCCCGGCGGCCACGGACTTGAGCCCCTCTTTTACCAGGGAGTAGGCAAGCACCGTAGCGGTGGTGGTGCCGTCACCGGCCACATCATTGGTCTTGGTGGCCACTTCTTTCAGGAGCTGGGCGCCCATGTTTTCGTAGGGGTCGGCCAGTTCGACCTCTTTCGCCACGGAAACCCCGTCCTTTGTCACGGTCGGGGCGCCGAATTTCTTGTCCAACAGGACATTCCGCCCCTTGGGTCCCAGGGTAACCTTAACGGCCTGGGAAATCTGCTCAACCCCCGCAAGCAGCTTGCGGCGGGCATCTTCGTTGAACAACAACTGTTTCGCCATGTTCTTTTCTCCTCTTTTATTACCGGAATCAGATGTATGAAGATCCGGTATAATATGAAATGGATTTATTGCCCCCTCGGAAGGGCTCTTATCTAAAATACTAAATTGAAGCGACAACGGCAATAGTAAAAATGTGATATAATCCAAAAATTAAGGATGGGCCAGGGTCAGCTCCTTGATCCGGGCCATGTTTTGGGTATCGGTTTCGGCGGTGACCGTATGTTCCAGGTAATTTTTAGCGATATCCGTACAGGCGGCGGGAGGCAGGTAGCCGGTATTGATGG
>BOAV01000204.1 GCA_026002045.1 Spirochaetia bacterium
AACCGGAGTTTGTGACGGGCACGCTGGGGATAACGGTGGCGGGGGGTCCAGTGTCGCGAAAGCGACAAGGGGAATTCGTGACCCGCCTGCGGGGCATGAATTCCCCTGACAGGACCCCCGATTATGCCTTTGCGTGCCCGTGGGAAGGCACGGTTGCAGGGGGGCTGGTAAAGGCCGCCCCCTACTCATTCCCCCTTATTTTCTGTTATGCTTACCTTAATATGAAAACTGAAGAGGCGGCTGCGGCGCTGGTTGAGGGTGCGGCTCAAATTATCCGGGGGAAGAGGGAATTCCTGGAACTGCTCACGGCGGCGATCCTTGCCGGGGGTCATGTGCTCATCGAGGACAATCCCGGCCTGGGCAAAACCACGGTGGCAAAGACCTTTGCCAAACTGATCGGTTCACGGGACGGGGCGCAGGGGCTTATCTTCAAGCGGATTCAGTTTACCCCGGACCTGCTGCCCTACGATATTACCGGGGTGGATGTGTTTGATCCGGAAAGCCGCAGTTTTCGCTTTGTGCCGGGGCCGGTACTGGCAAATATCGTGCTGGCAGACGAAATCAACCGGACCACCCCCAAGGTGCAGTCGGCCCTGCTTGAGGTGATGGCGGAGCGGCAGGTGACTATCGGGGCGGCAACCCATTACCCGCCGGAGCCTTTTTTTGTGATTGCCACCGAGAACCCCATCGAAAGCGAGGGGACTTTCCCCCTGCCTGCGGCCCAGCTTGACCGTTTTATGATGCGCCTTTCCCTGGGCTACCCCAGCCGGGAGGCGGAGCTTTCCATTCTGGAGGAGAATCCCGCCGAAGGGGGCTTGCAGCGGCTGCAGCCGGTAATCAGCCTTGATGATTTTATGGCGGCCCGGAAGGCGGCGGCGGAAGTTTTTTGCCATGCCACTCTTAAAGAGGCCATTGCCGATATGGTCCGGGACACCCGCATTCACCGGGGCTTTTCGCTGGGGGCCAGTCCCCGGGCGGGGATTCACCTGCTTGAGGCGGCGCGGGCACTGGCTTTGGTGCGGGGGCGGGCCTTCGTCACCGACGAGGACCTGGCGATTCTGGCCGCGCCGGTGCTGGTCCACCGGCTCAAACTGCGGGACCCCCGATCCCAGGGAGAAAAGCTCATCCGGGAGATATGCCTTGCGCGCATCGACGGAATCAAAACCATTTAGGCGCGGGTACTTTTCCCCGCAGGCCATGGGCATCATTATCGTCATTATTATCATTGCAGCCTTTGTCGCGGGGGAACTTCGGCAGGAGTTGGCCCTTACCTTGACCGGAGCGGTGTTCCTGGCTGCCTGGGCCTGGTCATTGCTGATGACCCTGGTCCTTGCCCTGCTGCACCGGAAGCGGGCCCTTTCCCTCAGCGCCCGGATCAGCCCGCGTGAAATTGCTGCGGGGGCTCGTGCGGAAGTTTTTTTCTCCGATAGTTTTTCCACATCGAAAAAGCCGGTGGGCCGTTTCTTTCGCCTGCCCGCGATCCTTGTCCGGTATCACATCAAACTGAAAACCCGGGATGATCGCCGCGCCGGGCACATCTTCGATCCCGAGACTTTGGCCCGTGTCTGTTCTTTCGAGGTTCCCCTGCGGGGGGCCTATTACAGCGATTATGATGAGCTGGCGATTTTTGACGTCCTGGGCTTTTTTCGTTTTTCCTGGCGGCTGGTTCAGGACAGCGGCCCCCGGCTCCTTGCGAGCCCGCGGGCCGCAGAAGAACCGGTCCCGGTCAGTATCCGCTCCGGCGGAACCGAGCAGCGCAGTGAGCCCCATTACCGGCGTACTGACGACCTGATCGATAACCGGCCCTATATCCCCGGCGATGACCCCCGGCGGATCAACTGGAAACTTTACAGCCATGGGGGGGACCTCTTTGTGCGGGAGGGGGAGCCTGAACCGCCGCCCCATTCCCACATCATTATCATGGTGGACACCCAATGCGATCCCGCCCTGTACAGCGCCGAAGCGGGGCGGCTGGCGGTGGACCGGCTCTGCGAAAACGCCCTGGCTGCGGCCCTGGAATGCGCCGCCAAGGGGATGGATGTGCTCACCGGGTACACCGGGGGTGAGATTCGGGGTGGGACCCCGGCGGAACTTGCCATGGCCCTGGCTTGGCCTGCGGCGCTGCCGCTAGGTGTCAGGCACCTTTCCGCAAATTATCCTGATGCGCCGGACCGGGGCTTCCTGATCCTTGCTTTGCCCCGCACGATAGGGGGCGGCGGCGCGGAGGCTGCGGCGCTGGAAAAGTTCCTGAAAAAACGGGATGTAAAACAGGGGACGGATCTGATCTTCCTCTACGAAGGGGCGCAGTTCGACAGCCCCGCGGAAACCTGCGCGGCCATTTACGGTCAGAAAGGAGGGGTCCATGTCCGGCGCGTCAGGCTTGAGTAGAAAGA
>BOAV01000205.1 GCA_026002045.1 Spirochaetia bacterium
TTTACAATCTGACCATAAAATGGCACATTATCAATACCAAAGCAGGGGTGATACTTCCCTTTATTGTCGGCGGGAATGCGGTTTTCTTTTTCCGCCAGTTCAGTTCCGGCCTTCCCCTGGAACTCATGGACGCCGGACGCATAGACGGGGCCACCGAATACGGTATCTTCTTTAGAATCATGGTTCCCCTTATGAAGCCGGCCTTTGGCGCCATGACTATACTTTTGGCAATGGGAAGCTGGAATATGTTCGTATGGCCCCTTATTGTGCTGCGGAACAACCGGAATTTTACGATTCCTATCGGTCTGGCATCATTGATAACCCCCTACGGTAACAGCTACGAAATACTTCTTCCCGGCGCGGTGCTTGCCGTTATCCCGGTAATTATCATATTTCTGTTTAATCAGCGGCTTTTTGTATCGGGCCTTTCATCGGGCGGCGTTAAAGGATAATAGAGTTGTTCAGAAACTTCAGTTTCTGAACAACAACCGCTTAAAAACAGCAAAATGCGAAGCATTTTGCAAGACTTGTTCGACAACCAACCGGGTTGTCGAACAAGTCTAATATCGTTTAGAAGGAGCATACTACTATGAGCATCGAGGGAAAATCCGCGGGTATGGTAATCAATGCGGATTTAGGGAAACACACCATTGATAAAAACATCTATGGCCATTTTGCGGAGCATCTTGGGCGCTGTATTTATGACGGTATTTTTGTGGGCAAGGGATCGCCCATTCCGAATACCGACGGCATCCGTATCGATATTGTTGAAGCCCTTAAAAAAATCAGGATTCCCCTTATCCGCTGGCCGGGCGGGTGTTTTGCCGATGAATACCACTGGAAAGACGGGATAGGTCCGCAGTCGGACCGGAAGCGGATGATCAATACCCACTGGGGCGGTGTTGTTGAAGACAACAGCTTTGGCACCCATGAATTCTTCCGGCTTTGCGAGCTGCTGGAAACCGAGCCCTATATCTGCGGAAATGTAGGGAGCGGTACGGTCCAGGAGATGAGCGAGTGGGTTGAGTACATGAATTTTGACGGGGAATCTCCCATGGCAAACCTGCGCCGCAAAAATGGGCAGGATAAGGCCTGGGGCTTAAAATACTTCGGCGTGGGAAACGAAAACTGGGGCTGCGGGGGTAAAATGCGGGCCGAATTCTATGCGGATCAGTACCGCCGTTATACCACCTATGCCCGGGACTATGGCAATTATCCCCTGTACCGTATCGCCGCAGGTCCCCGGAACGAAAACTATCACTGGACCAAGGTGCTGATGGAAGAGGCCGGTTACTGTATGAACGGCCTTGCCCTGCATTACTACACCCGGCTGGGAGATAAGAATCAGACCATTGTACAGCCGGATGGCAACGAGATATACATCCATCATCCTGAAATCAGCCGCCGGTCGGCAACAGAATTTGGCGAAGAAGAATGGTTTGGAATCATGAAGTCTTCATGGAAAACCGATGAACTGGTTTCAAAACATTCCGCCATCATGGATATCTACGATCCTGAAAAACGGGTGGCCCTTATTGTGGATGAATGGGGTACCTGGTTTGATAACGAGCCGGGTACCAATCCGGGTTTCCTCTACCAGCAGAATACCCTGCGGGACGCCCTGTCCGCGGCCATTGCCCTTAATATCTTCAATAACCATGCGGACCGGGTACGCATGACAAACATTGCCCAGACCATCAATGTACTCCAGGCTATGGTATTAACCGAGGGCAGCAGGATGATCCTTACCCCGACCTATCATGTTTTTGATTTATTTAAGGAACATCAGAACGGAACCCTGCTTCCCGTTTCAATGGATGTTCCCGATTATATTTACAACGGCGAAACCCTGCCGGGGCTCAGCGTCTCCGCGTCAAGAAGTAAAAAGGGTGAAGTTTTTATAACCATCGCCAATCCCGACCCCGTGCACGGGGTGGAAGTGAAGCTGGAAATCCGGCCCCTGTTGCCAAAAAACATAAGCGGCCGGATCCTTTCGTCCCCGGCAATGCAGGATCACAATACCTTTGATGACGCCGATAAAGTACGGCCCGAAAGGTATACCGGGGTGGAAAGCAGCGGGGGCGCCCTCAGGCTCACCGTACCGAAGCGGAGCGTGGTAAGCCTGCTCTGTTCCTAAGAAATCCATTTGTCACCCCCGGGGTGCGGACAACGGCTTTTGGCCGGCCGCGCCCGGAAAAGGACAAAGCAGCCGCAGTACGCGCACAGGACCTTTTCCCGCAATGCCTCGCAGTCCGCACAAACGGCAAGCCGCCCTTCATACACCGCAGCCGCCGCCCGCAGCAGGGGATCGATATGGATCTGATCCACCAGCCGGGCAACACTTTCAGGGCTAAGATCTACATTCCGGGCCTCACAAAC
>BOAV01000206.1 GCA_026002045.1 Spirochaetia bacterium
TCGGTGGCGGCGGTATGTCCTTCCACCAGAATTCTGTGGTTAAGGGATATCTCCCTGATCGCGGCGGCTATGGCGTCCAGCCGCCCGGATTCCGAGGGCAGGATCTCGTCCAGCACTTCGTAGGGGGGCAGGCTGTCCTGATCTTTTTGATCGGGCCGCAGTTCCGCCGAGGGGGGCTTTTCGATGATCGCCGGGGGGATGATCGCCTTGCCACCCGCGGCGATGTGCCGCTCGTTGATCCGGCGGCAGAGGGCGAAGACTTCGGTCTTGAAAAGGTCGCCGATGGCCCCGAGCGCGCCGTTCATGTCGCCGTAGAGGGTGCAGTAGCCCATGGCGAGTTCGCTCTTGTTGCCGGTGGTCAGCAGCATGGAATCGAATTTGTTGGAGAAGGCCATGAGCAGGGTGCCCCGGATGCGGGCCTGGAGATTTTCCTCGGCAATGTCGAAGGGCCGTTTTTCAAAAACCCCTTCCAGGGTGGAAAGGAAGCTGGTAAACACCGGCTCGATGGGCAGGGCCTCGTAGCGGCAGCCCAGGTTTTCCGCCAACTCCCGGGCATCGTCCTTTGAGCCCTGGGAAGAAAACCGGGAGGGCATGCTGAAGCAGACAATCTTGTCCGCCCCGATGGCCTTTACCCCCAGGTATGCCACCAGCGCCGAATCAATGCCGCCGGAAAGTCCCAGATGGGCCCGCTTAAAGCCGCACTTTGCCATGTAATCCCGGATGCCCATGATGAGGCCCTCTTCCAAAATATCAAGTTCATAGCGGGTAAGTCCAACTTTGAAGGGATCGGTGGACTCCTGGGACTCTTGAAGGAGTCCCAGGAGTCCTTCGGAGAATGCTTCGCATTCTCCACCCAAAGTCGTGTCATCTTTTTGTTTTGAATCCTTGCTATCCCAAACTACCAAATCTTCCTCGAAAGCTTTTGCGGAAAGCCGCACGGGGTAATCCTTGAAGGCTGCGGATTTTGCAGCCTCCGCAGTGGGGGCCACCACGAAGGAACGGCCATCGAAAAGGATTGAGTCATTTGCGCCCACGGCGTTGATGTACAATAGGGGGACATTGCCCCGGAGGGCGATCCGTTCCGCAAGGGCACGGCGGACCTTGAGCTTCCCCGCCACGTAGGGGGAGGCCGAGGGCACGCAGAGCAGGGAGATGCCTGCGTCCAAAAGTTCCCGTACCGGGTCCCGGTCATAGCTGGTACCGGGGATGTCGGTTTCACGCCACACGTCTTCGCAGATGGCGATGCCGATGCGCTCGCCCTTGTACTCAAAGGCTGACCATTCCCGGCCGGGCTCGAAGTTGCGGGCCTCGTCAAAAACATCGTAGGTGGGAAGCAGGGTCTTGATCTGCTCAAATGCCAGTTTGCCGTTCAATAAAATGCCGTATTCGTTCACCAGGGACTTGCCCCGCGACCAGGGGTTCCGGTTCACGAAGCCCACACCCACGGCGACATCCGGGGGCAGTTCCCGCTGGAGGATGTGGACTGTGCGGATGTTCATCTCCACAAAGCGGTCCTGATCCAGCAGATCCATGGGGGGATAACCGCAGACCGCCAGTTCCGGGAACAGCACCAGCTCGGCGCCGCCATCCATACTACCGGCGCTTTGCTGCACCGCCCGGCGGGTAAAATCGAGGATCTTCTGCCGGTTCCCGGCAAAGTCCCCGATGGTTGAATTAATCTGAGCTATGGCTATACGCATGCGTCCCTCTTGTAGCCGCTTTCGCGGCATCTAAAAGCTTTCCGATAGGAAAGTATATACTGCACCGCCATGCGGCGGTGCGATGGCATATGGACAAAGTAGCATAAATTGTCGAATATTGAGTAGGGGATGATAAAAACATTCGAAGGGGAATGATGTCAACTATCAAAACAGAGCCCGCCGGAAAGGGCAAATTGCTGATCATCTTTAACCCGATAGCGGGTAAGGGAAAAGCACTAAAGGAATATCCGAAAATAGAGCGTTTTTTACGGACCCATGGAGAAAATTACGAGATTATACTGACCAGGGGACCGGGGGAGGCCATAGAAATCGCCCGGAACTGCCCCATGGACGAAAATACGGCGGTGGTGGCCGCAGGCGGGGACGGAACCTGCAACGAAGTGGTCAATGGTCTTTTGACCCGGAAGGAGCCCCTGCCTTTCCCGCCCCTCTTCGGGCATTTACCCATAGGCCGGGGGAACGATTTTTCCTATACCGCCCGGATCCCAAATGATTTGGAAAAGGCCCTCGAAATCCTGATTCAGCGGAAAAACATTCCCCTGGATGCGGGGTTCGTGACGGGGGGCTACTTCCCCGAGGGGCGGTATTTCGTCAACGGCGTGGGGATAGGGTTTGATACCATGGTAGGACTTGAAGCCGCCAAAATGAAGCGGGTCC
>BOAV01000207.1 GCA_026002045.1 Spirochaetia bacterium
GGAACTGGCAATGCTTGAGGAAGCGGAGAAACGCCCCCAAGTGTATGATGATGATTGCCCGAAGCTTACCCCTCAGCAGCTTGCGGAGTTTCACCCGGTGCATTTTGACAGCATGGAGGAACGGGCGCGGGCCATGCGTGGGGAATCAGAACGCACAATGGCCAAATAATGAAAAAGTACAAGAGTGCCATTTATGAAGCCTTGCACGAAGATTTTAAGCTTCACCTGGAAATGGGGGGAATCACCCAGGAGCGGTTTGACGAATTTGAACGGGACGCTTTCAAAGAAGTCCCGGACGCACCCACACCTCAGGGCAGAGTAGCGCATACCCCCGCTATGGCTACCGCAAGCCCCGGAACTCAGGCCCACAGTGTCAAATAGAGAAGCTCAAGGTTATGAAAAAGTATAAACCCCCACTTCTCAAGATATTCAAAAGTCACTTTTCAAAACACCTCTACGGCGAATTTTTAGACCAGTACAAACGGGGTGATATAACCGCTGATGAAATGCAAGAATGCGCCGATGGGTTTTTAGTAAAGCCGGTTTTGGTGTGGATCGACCGGGACACCCTAAAGAAATACAAATCTATGGGCAAGCATGGTAAATACGTCATGGCCGATGTGCTGGAGTATACCATAGACAGCCCGGAAACATTCGACAAAGTTACACGGTATCGACACGCTGAAAGCCCTAAATGGACAGACAAAATGATTGCCCGGCTCCGGCCTTCCCATCTGCGCCGCCCCGATACTCCCCAGGGCCGCGCCGTAACTATCTCCACTACGGCTACCGCAAGTCCGTACCCCAGGCCCATAGCGTCAAATCGAGAAGCCCAAGACACAGAATCTGTTGAAATGAGCTAATTTTAGGGCTCTCCTGTTCACAAAAGTTGAACCTTTTTTGATTTTTGAGGTATAATAGATTCATGGAACAGCGTATCAGGGATGAACTTGCGTCAATTACCGCTATCATTGTCAAAACCATCCCCGTTGAACAGATTTATCTCTTTGGCTCGTGTGCCTATGGTACCCCAAATAAGGATTCCGACTTAGACATCTATGTCATAATGAAGGATGACGCCCCATACCGACCGATTGACGCTATGGGAATGGTTTATAGCGCCGTTGCCGGGCATGGCTTTATGCCAAACGACATCTTGGTAATCACCAAATCAAGGTTTCAATACCGTTCCGCCGCCCCAACAATGGAGAGAAAAGTATTGCGAGAAGGGGTAGTTATCTATGGCTAACGCAATGTAGCCATCATGTTCAAAAAGTCATCAGGACTTATCGCCGGAATGGGAGATGTACCGAAATCTTTTGCGTTCCGGGTAATGATATAGTCCACCTTTTCCCTTTGGGCGGAAACGGTAATAACTGCGTCCTCAAAATCAGCAAAATTAAGGCTCATTGCTTCCCAGATGGATTGTGCGGTCGTATCGACAAGGGTAAGGGATTTCAAAATATCAATAATTGAGTTTAAAGCCAATGTTGCGTCTTTCAGGCTTCGCCGGGTAATATAATACAGGTCGGTAATAGAACCTGCGCCGATAAGTCCCTCAATCTGACCATTGACCGCCATAAGGAAAACAGCCGAAGAATGCTTAAAAAACAGCTCACGCTGTTCAATGATATCCACTATAACATTCGTATCAAAAAAGACTCTCATTGTCGGCTGAGCCTTTCTGACCGGGCTTCTTCAATACTTACCGGGTTTTGAGCGGTGAGTCCTACAAGCCGTTTATATGCGGCAAGTTTTTCATCTAAAGGAATATCCTGCGGTTTGCGAAAACGAGTGTCGGATTTTATTTTATTCGTTATTTCATCGGCCCTATCAGCTTCCAGAAAGGTGATAATCACCTCATGCTTTCCGGCTACCGGCATAGGCCTATCCATAGTAACCGTACCCCCGTCATAAATGCCCTTAATTGCAAACATATCTCTACGCTCCCTTAAACTCCCCGGTTCATCACTTCCGATGGGTATTAAAACCCCCATATCGCTATTCTATCACGAGAAATCGCTCTGAATATACCCCTGATTATAGCACAAAATCGTAAAATCTGGGGCTTTCCCCTTGGGTTGGCCCCGAATGTATAGGATTATCCCTATCATGCCCCAGTGAAACAGGCCATAGTTCAATACTCTTTTTAGAAACGGATTGAATCGGGGTATCCTCTGGTTCAACTACGGGGAAATCTGGAGTATGCCTTAAAGTGAATTCTTGATTATTTCATGGTTTTCAGTGGCATATACTTTACTTATTTAGTATAGTTTATATTTTTATGAATAAAAATTTTCTCCGCTTGTCCCTTGACCGAGTGACCATTTCAATTT
>BOAV01000208.1 GCA_026002045.1 Spirochaetia bacterium
ATGGTGACGATCCGGTCCTCCTTTTTGATGGCGGAAAGCATCTTCTGGGTTTCTTTCTGCTTTTTGTTCTGGGGCCGGATGATCAGAAAATAAAAAATGGCAATAATAGCGATAAAGGGCACAAATGACATAATGCCCGCACCCGCGCCGCCGGCCGCCGCACCATCGGGGGCTGCCATCAAAAGGGAAAATGTAAATGAATTCATACTGTAACTTCCTTAAACGTATATAATGTGTTGTATAGACTATCATGGAGAAGGGGCTTTGTCCATGGGGCGATTAGGATGCGGTATCAGGAGGCCGTGGCCTCTTCGGCAAGGCCGGGTTTTATGGTCTGCCGAGTGAGGCTGTGCATCAGCTGGATAAAATTGTAGATCCGTTTGTAGGTGTTAACGACCCGCCTGAGTACGGGGACTTCCGCCATGGGTTCCAGATCCTCCCAGTTGAGAATGTATTCGTGAAAATCCCTTGGGTAATCTTCGTAGGCGTTTTTAAGGATTTGACCGATTACGATAAGGGCCTGGGCGGAGGTATTTATCAGATCCAGGGCCTGGCCGTTAACGAACCGGAGGGTACGGGCGACGATCCGCGCCTGGATTTTACTTCGGTCCGCCCTGGTAATCGCCGCATGCAGCTGGGCGCCGTTTGTACCCTCCTCGGAGAGGGAATCATCAAATTTGGACAGCCGATCGCAGATATCCAGAAGTTCGTGGTAGCTGTTGGACATCTTCAGGGACTGCTCCACCGAGCTCCATTGGCCCCGGATAAGGAGCAGTTCGCAGAGGGGTAGAATATCCTTTTTGAAAATATCAAATAGAAAGATTTTGAGGTAGTTGAGCGCCTTAATATAGATAAAACCTTCAAAATTTTTTTCAGTGTAGAGTTCGTGATACTCATCAGTGTAGTACCGGATGCCTTTAATGTCAGGATCGTCGAAGATTGCCCCCGCCAGTTCGTAGAGCCGGGCGTTTTTTTGGGCGTTGAGACAGCCCGTTATGGCGTTTCGCGCTTCCGCCCGCCGGTTTTCCAGATAAGCCCGGGCGATATGTTCTTCGATTTTTTTCGGTTTTAACTGCCAGTCCGGGTCGTGGTCGATGTGGCGTATCATAAGTTCCAGAATGCCCGATTTCCGTATCTCCCTGAGCTGGGAAAGGAGGCGGTTCCACTGGCCGCTTACCACCACATCCATGCCGTTTTTGCAGACCTTGAGTACCCGGAGGATACTCTTCCAGTCTGCATCGGTATCGACGGCATGGGACATTTCCAGAAAATCCCTGAGCTGCTCCGAAAGAACGGCCCCCCGGACCGGGTGAAATTGGGGCTGGTAGTTGAAATTCTGTTCCACAAGGTTGGGATCGAATTTTTTGAGGAAAAAGAAGAAGTCAAAGGATGCCATCTGAACCAGGGCCAGTATCTGGTTGTAACATTCATCCACATCGGCAATGAGGGACCCCTCAAAAGCGGAAGAGAGGAGGTCTAAATCTTCCTGCAGAAGGGCGGAAACCTCTGCAATGGAGAGGGTTTGGACCTGTTGAGCCACATAGTCCGCATTGAGCCGCTGCCGGGCATCCAGGTATTTGGCGTCCAGAAAAGACTCCACAATAATCTCCCTGAGAATATCCGATTGCGCGGCATTTTGGAGGGCGGTTGGGACATAGGAAAGGGTCTTGTACATTTCATGGAAAAAAGCGCCCAAGCCGGGTTCTACCAGCCCGGACTTGGGTTTATAAAACCGGGAAAATTTGTTCCCGGCGAATTCCTTTGCGAGAGATTTAAGGATTTTTTTCTTTTCTGTTTCAGGGTCCTTGCGGCCATGAAACAGGGACAAAAATTTATTCAGAAAAGCCGGCGTCATGGCTCTTTATTTTTTCCGGGAAACCGCCGTTGCTGCCCCGGCAATTTTCTCGGTGATATCGCTCAAAATTCCCCGGGCTGTCCGGCATTTTTCCATGGCATCCTGATAGTTTGCCTCCCCCAGGCTTTGTTCCGCCTGATCCGTGGTACGTTTGGCGGTATCAAAATCCTGGCCGATGGCATTAAAGTCGAGGTTGATGTTTTTGACCTCCTGAGCGGAATTGATGGACTGTTCCGTCTCCGCAAGGGCGCCCCTGACGGAACTTACCAGATTGACGGCCTCATCACGGGCGCGGGCCGCCCCGGTCTTTCCGTCGGCAATGGCCTTTTCAGCGGCGCTGACCGCTTCGGCGGCATAATTTTTGGCATCGTCATACTTTTTTGAATCCGCCTCCGCCTGCATACGGCTCAGGGCTTCCCGGGCACGGGCCAGGGCGCTTCCCGCATAGGTTACCG
>BOAV01000209.1 GCA_026002045.1 Spirochaetia bacterium
ACCGGCAAATTTCTTGGGATAAAATTCTGTTTTATGCAGAGGGAAGCCGCTACCCCCACGGACTGCCCCATGTTCGCGCAGATGGGCATAACCCGGTAATTGGAATGGGCCAAATGGGTGCCGGAAATATTCCGCCCCGCCAGAAACAGCCCTTCAATTTCCAGGGGAATAAAACAGCCGTAGGGAATGGTATAGCCTTTTTTCTGGGTGAAGTTTTTCTGCGCCCCCGTGGAATCAAGGCCGCTGCCGCTGATATTGTGGACATCGAAATTAAAACTGGCCCGGGTAACGGCCCAGTCATCGAAGACCCTTGCTTCCAGAATATCCTTTTCGGTAATGGTCCGCTCGCCCTTAAAGTGGCGGGTTTCCCGTACCCCGATCATGGAAGATGAACTGATGGCGTAACAGTTTTCAAAGCCCGGTACAAATTCTTTGAGGAACTTTACAATGTCGTCGATCTGATGCCGGCAGATCAGGGTAGCCCGGGTCAGGTCGTCAACATTGGCGCCGTCCACATCAATACAGTTGGTCATATTACAGGTTACGATCCCCGGTAAGGAACTGCGGTAGAGCAGCACGTGACCGGCGGGGAAAGGCAGGTGTTCTTTCCCCAGGGTCTGTAAATCACCCTTGGGAAGCGCGAAGGTGTCTTCAAACCCGCCGGGAAATACCGCCCGTTCGTAATCCACCCCGGCAACCTTGAACATAATCGACATGGGCTGCATTTTACCGTCATCTTCCCGGCCCTTGAAATAGGGCGCCCCCGCCTTGCAGGCGATATCGCCGTCACCGGTGGCGTCAATGATGATCTTTGCCCTGATGGCTTCCCGGCAGGATTTACTTTCCACCACCACCCCGCATATCTTCTTTCCTTCCATGATAACATCACTTGCAAAGGTATAAAGCCGCAGGCGTACTTTGGCTTCCGCAAGCATGTCAAGTAAAACGGTTTTTAGCCGTTCAGGGTTGATAATCTGCCGGGCGCCGCCATGAATGCTGTAAGCTTCCCCCTCAGTGGGGGAAATATCCGCGGAACGACGGAGAATTTCCTCATAGAAACCGCCTGTTGTATTGCCGGTCCAGTGGCTCATAAGGCCTGTGGTCGCAACGCCGCCCACATCCCCGGACTGCTCCACCAGCATCACAGAAACGCCCTCACGGGCCGCGCAAACCGCGGCGGAGAATCCCGCGGGGCCCCCGCCCAAAACAAGCACATCCACCGATGCCGCGATGGGAATCTGCCGCTCTTTTTCAGTATAGCTTTCCATAATTTACCTATCCTTTTACCGCTCCGGCTACTAAACCTTTGACAAAAAACTTTTGCCCCGCAAGGAAAACAACAAACACGGGAACCAGCGCCGAGGCGGAGGCCGCCATGATCAAATTGTATTCCGTGGTGCTCTCATCAATAAAATTCGTTAATGCCACCGGGATGGTATACAGGCGCCAGTGGGAAAGAAAAACAAGGGCATCCAGGTAATTATTCCAGTTCCACAGAAACACTATCATTGCCAGGGACGCCATGGCCGGTTTTGCCACGGGGATCATGATCTGCAGCCAGATACGGAATTCACTTGCCCCGTCCATGTATGCGGACTCCCGCAGTTCATTGGGGATCTGGGTAAAATACTGCCGCATTAAGAAGGTGCCCGTAATGGTAATGAGCCCCGGCAAAATCAGCGGCCAATGGCTTTCGGTCAGGCCCAGCAGGGAAAACATGGTAAACTTTGGGATAAGGGTTATCTGACTGGGGATCATCATCGTGGCAAGGTATAACAGGAAAACTGCGTTCCGCCCGCGGAAATTAATTTTGGCAAAGGCATAACCTGCGGCGGTGCTGGTTATAACCGCCCCGGTTAAATTGATAAAGGTGATTTTAAGGGAATTAAAATAGGCCAGATCAAAATGGTAATTCCGCCGGGCAATTCCACCGATATTCCAAACCTGTAAATAGTTATCGGGATAAAAATAATCCGGTATCCATTTGATGGGCAATTTCATAACATCTACGCCGATTTTCATCGACGCTGAAAGCATCCACAAAAAGGGTATCACCATGGTAAAGGCGAAGAGGGCCACAAGAAGGGTTATTATATAGTGAACAATGGTTTTCCTTTTCAATAGCTGACCCATTTTTTCTGCCCCCTCCACTGAAACAACGTCACAATAAACAATATCAGGAACAGTATCCATGACATGGCAGCGCCGTATCCCATTTTATAAAAGGTAAAGGCCGATGTATAAATATAATAAACCAGCACATTGGTGGAAGTGCCCGGCCCACCCCTGGTCATAACCTGAATCTGGG
>BOAV01000210.1 GCA_026002045.1 Spirochaetia bacterium
TCTGGGCGGCATTTTCGTCCTGATCATAGATACCGTCTGCCGCAGCGCGGCATCATCTGAAATTCCCCTGTCAATTTTAACTGCCGTGATCGGAGCGCCGGTGTTTGCCGTACTGCTCCGCCGCGCCAAAGGAGACCTGGCATGATTACAGCACATAACATCTCTTTTTACTATGACCAAAACAGGGTGCTATTCAGAAATCTCAGTTTTGAGCTGAAAAAACCGGAAACCCTCGCCATTCTGGGGGCCAATGGCGCGGGCAAAACAACGCTGCTGCGCTGCCTTATGGGGTTTCTGAAACCAAAATCCGGCGACATAAGCGTTGACGGCATTTCCAGTGACAACCATACTTTTTGGCGTAACGTGAGTTATGTCCCCCAGGCGCGGCAATGCGTGTTTGGCTATTCGGTACTCGACATGGTAATGATGGGGCGGACGCCGTACATTGGCATTGGCAGGCTGCCCTCAAAGGAGGATCAGGATATCGCCATGGAGAGTCTTGAGCGTCTGGGCAGAAACCAGAGCGCGCCTATACCCGCCAAAATAGCGGGAGCCGCGATAAAGAGATCCCGGTAGGACGCCGATGAAAGGCTGCCCATGAGATAGTAGGTGATGGCGGGCAATTTTTCCTCGGGATCGGCGATGTATTTGATAAGGGACGTGAGCGCCTCAAATACCGCAGACACGATAACCCCTGACAATACCAGCAGCAGTATGCCTGTTTTTCCCCGCCGCTGGCCCATGGCATACACAATGAACATGCCCCCGAAACCGAACACAATTGCCAGCAACTGAATAGCCCAGGTGCGCCCAAACAGGAGTATCCCCAGGGCTGCGCCAAAACCGGCGCTGGCAGATACGCCCAGAATATGGGAACTTACCAGGGGGTTGCCGAACATAGCCTGTAAACTTACGCCCGCAGCAGAGAGTCCCGCGCCGGCAAGCACCGCCAGAATTACCCTCGGCAACCGCAGTGAGAACACCACGGTTTTGACCCGGGGGTCAAGGGGCTCCGCGCCGGTGATAAGGCGGAAAATATCCGGCATACTTACCGGGTATCTCCCGGCGCATAACGCAGCGAGTATGGCGGCGGCAAGGACGATGACAAGGCTGCCCTGGGTGAGGGCTTCTTTTTTGTCAGGCATAATAAAAATCTCCCATATTAAGGGCTGCGTCAAAATGCCTGAAACGTTCCAGTATCGCTTCCCTGGCCGCCTTTTTGTTTTGCACAAGAAAGTTGCCGGTGTGAGGGGTACTTTGTGTGCAGCGCGTCATTCCCCGGATGCCCGATCCGTTGGCGCAGCCGCCGATGCAGGCATACGGCTCAAAGACCGCAGGGCGCTTGCGGCCGGCAGCTGTTTCGGCAAAAAACCGCTCTGCATCGTTAATACCCTGGGTGACAGTACAATCAAGGTTTGGAAGCAGGCAGGCAAGGACGTCAGAAATACTCCCGAAAGCCGCCACCGTGAGGCCTTGGCTAAAATTAACAATGTCCCGGTCGGCGTATTCTGCGGCAGGGCCGGTATCGGCGGGCGGGTACTTGTGCAGATCAGGGTGATTGACCGAAAGCCAGTTGGAGAGGGCGGCAATGGTAACGTTATAGCGGATCATATTTTCACCCGCTACGTTGAATTCAAAACGCTTTTGGGAACAGGGCGAAAGAAACGCGAACGCGCCGTCAAGACCAAGGTAGTTTTTGAGGTAGCGGGCGGCGCAGAGGAGAGGACTATACACCATAGGCTCAGGCGCCATGTTAGGATGTTTCCGGGTAATATAACGGTTCATACCTGCGCAGGCTGAAGAAATAATTGGCCCGGCAGGATTGCTTGTCAGGAGCCGATAGTAGACCCAGACGGTAATATCGGCGTAGGGCAATACCGGAAAAAAGGTACGGACTCCGAGACTCCGCAGGAAACCGAGAACGCACGGCAGGTCCGGCATAACCGCACGGGCGGCGGGCGCTACAAGCATGGTGATGGGTATACCGGATCCAAGATCCTTGAGAAAAGCCCTTAGATCATCACTGATTGCCGGCGGGCGCTTTGACTGTACTGACGCGATCATGCGTAGAGCCTCCCTGAAACCGCCCGGTGGGGGATTTCGATGAATCGCGCCGGAGAATCAGGCGGAAGCAGATCGCGAAAAAGCGGATCACCGGCGACCAGCTCAAGTCCGTCATGGGCAAGAACATTCGTAAGGGAATCTTCCGAAGTGAATACAATATCGCCGTTGTTGAAAACCGCCAGCGCCTCAGTAAAGAAACTC
>BOAV01000211.1 GCA_026002045.1 Spirochaetia bacterium
TTATATACATTGTTTCATCAATACGAATGTATCTTACAAGCGACAATTCAATACCGATGAGCTTTTATAATGTTGCAGAAACATTTCTTGTGTTTAGAATTCCTATATGGGTATTACTTATAATCATTATAGGTATTGGTATACTTTTTTTGATTTATAATAATAATCCCACAATAAAAGAAAAAAGGAAACGTATGGCATTATTTAATAATCGCGATTATATATATCATTGTGCGAGTGGAGATAGCTTCGTTGTTATTGGGAAGCGATTTTGTACAATAATCGCCGTCGATTATAAACATATAAAAAGAAAATTTGATCCTGATGAGGTTGAGACAGATGCCGAGAGAGAAGCGCATAGAGTGCAGATTGTATGGTAAAGGTAGCCCAAAAGTGACTGTCACCACTATAGTAAAGGAGCAAAAAGAATGTCAAAATTAAAAATCTATCTTGATACTTCGGTTATCAGTTATCTTGACCAGCAGGATGCGCCGGAAAAGATGGCGGAAACGCATAGACTATGGGATAAGATAAAAAAAGATGTGTTCGATGTGGTCATATCCAGCGTGACAACACGGGAAATTGACGACTGCGAGGAAGAAAAGCGGAATACATTATATGACTATCTCGCCGAAATATCTTTTAACACCGTAGCGGTAGACGAAAAAATAATGGAAATAGCAGGGCGTATCATTGATTTTGGCATACTCAAACAGAAAAGTTTTGATGATTGTCAGCATATTGCCGCCGCAATCACCAGCGGAAGTGATATAATAGTTTCGTGGAACTTCGCACACCTGGTTAATGTGGATACGGTGCGGGGGGTGAAAGCAATAACCGCAATGGGCGGCTACAAAGACATTCTGATATATCCGCCTACTATTTTATTAGAAGGAGATACAAATGATCCACTATGACCTGCCAAAGCCGGAAGTGAGCCGTAATTTTACCACCGATGATATACATAAGATTCGGGAGTGGCACTATGCACAACTAAAAGATGCGAGTATTACCGAGCGGCTCAATTTCTATAACGCCTCATCGGTAAAAATGCAGCACGAGCTTGATATTCGCCGCAAAAACGCCGGAGCTTTAGGTTGATAAAGGCGCTCCCAAAAGTGCCTGTCACCACTACTGCGGGGAACCCTAAAGGTGATTGTCACCACTTTCCGGATTGGCGGGGCTGCGTATCGGCTGTATAATTTAGATAAGGACGGAATAAAACCAGTTGAAGGGGCAAACAGATGACAGCAACATTCCATATTAAGCCATACGAGGAAAATACGATAAAGGTAATACACGCAATGAGATTGCGGAAACAATACTATTATTTACTGGAGGAATTAAATGCCTAGAGCAGAAGACTTAAACGAAAAAGAAATCGAATCTATCGTTTCTAATGTTGAATCCGCCGTTAGCGCCGGAAAAATCAGACGGGTAAGTGATGAAGAAGTAATGCGAACCCGGCTTGCTGCTTTGGAAAATACAATTGCCCAGTTCAATAGAGACTTGGATATGCTCTATGTATCAAAGGGTATGCGGCGTGAAGCGGCAAGGTAAGAACAACGTAAAACCAATTGACAGGGCAATCAAATGCTGGTCTTGAAAAAGCGGGAACAGGCCGAAACCGTCCCCGAAACAAAAACCATTATTGGGAACCACCAAAGGTGCCTGTCACCAAATTATGAAAGCCACTATAGGTGGGGTTTTATTACGGAGAGGAATGGGGTATAGTGCAACCATCAGACCTTCGGTCTGAGGTTGCTTGGGTTATGGTGCAGAAGATTGAGTTTATCGAAACGGCATTCCGGCATGAATATACCGAGGAAGATATTCGTCAACCATTGAGGTTTTTCATGCCATGAAATTACGCCCCTCGTTTAAGGTGCGGGTTGGACTATAGGAGAAGGATATGAAAAGAATGACCCTGGAGGGAAGCTAAAGCGTTGGACGATCTCTTAACAGAAACCGATCCTGAATTTACGGATATTCCCGGCGTATTTGCCAAACAACACAACCTGTTAGACGCCCTTGAACACTCAACCGAGCTGCGGAGCAGCGAAGGTTCCCCTCTTGATGTTGTTTCAAAAAACTATATTCAAACGAAGTCCGAAGCAACCCATAAACCCCCCGCCCAAATCATCGGTGAAATGGTCCGCCGTGAAATTGCCGCTGTTGGGCAATGAGGGCAGGAGTACCAAGTGGCAAATTTATTCACCATATATGCCTAAGCTGTTGTATGGCTTGACGGAGGAGGAGAACAC
>BOAV01000212.1 GCA_026002045.1 Spirochaetia bacterium
TGATAAGGGCGTTTTCCAGGAAAGTACCGCCGGTTTCCTCCGGATCAAAATCAATACCGGTGTCGGCGGGGATGCGGATTTCATGATTCCGCAAGATGGCGGCAAGTTCGGCTTTTTTGTGGGTGTTTCCCGTAGCAAACCAGATAGTCATTTTTTCAATATATCATTTATAATGACGGTTAATAATCCCTGCCCGGAGGCATCATGAAATACTTTGATCTATCGGTTCCCCTGTACCATAATTGCCCGGCCTGGCCTACCCACGGCCTTACCGCATTCAACCTGGAAGATGTGCACGTCAACGGCGGGGCGGTCACGGAGCGGATAGATATGAATGTCCACACCGGCACCCACCTGGACGCCCCCTATCACTTTATCCCCCAGGGGAAGACCATCGACGAAATCCCCCTGGATGCCTTTATCGGCAGGGCCCGGATCATCAATCTGACGGGCATTGCGGCCCGCACCGGTATCGGCCCTGAACATCTGGGAGATTTGACCAAGGTCCAAAAGAGGGACATTGTCCTTTGCTGCACCGGCTGGGCCCGCAAGCGCAGTCACTCCGCCGAATACTGCCACGACTGGCCCTGGATGACCAAAGAGGGGGCGGATCTGCTCATTGCCAGGGGGGTGAAAGGGGTCGGCCCCGACGGCCTTTCCATGGGCGGCTGGTACGAAGGCACCGGCCTGCCCTGCCACAAGGCGCTTTTAGGCGCCGGGCTCTGGATCGTGGAAGAACTGCTCTTCCCGGAGGAATTGTTGAAATACGAAAGCTGCACCTTTACCGCAGTGCCCCTGAATTTGCGGGGCTTCGGAGGATCGCCTACGCGGGCCTTTGCAACGGTGGAGTAGGGGAAGAAATTAACCACAAGGAACCGAAGGTTCCAGAACACAGAGAATTTACACAGAGGGAAGAAAACAAGGGAATCTGATTTCCTTATGATTTCTCTGTGAACTCTGTGTTCTTCTTTCTGTGTCCTCTGTGGTTTTTATTTCGTGTACGTCTTTAATGCCACCGCAACCGCCCCCGGCCCGGCAACCAGTTCCGCAAAATAGGCTTCCACCTTTTCCCCCAGACCCGCCTCGTAGAGGTTCACCCCAAAAAATGCGGGGTTGGAGAGGATGGGCTGCAATTTGTCGTGAAAAGAACCTTTGCTTCCCAGGCTGATACCGGAAAGGGCCTGGGCCAGGGTTTCGTAGTTGGGATCGGAGCTGACGGTGAACTTTTCCCCCTTGTCGTCTACGCCCAGGATGTAACGGAGCCAGCCCGCCAGCACCAGTGGGATGAGGTTCAGGTCCTTCACGTTCAGCTTGCTGTCGGCGATATAGGCCTTGATGGTTTCCCCAAAACGGATGGGGATTTTAAGGGAGGTATCGGTGGCGATGCGCTGGGGGGTGTCGGGCATAAAAGGATTGGGGACACGTACCTGCAGGACCTCGTCGATAAATTTTCTGGGGGAAATGATTCCCGGATCGACCACCACCGGAAGCCCCTCTTTGTAGCCCACGATTTCCACCAGCTTTACGAGGTCGGGATTTTTCATTTCCTCGCTGATCTTGGTGTAGCCCAGGATGCAGCCGAAAACCGCCAGGGCGGTGTGCAGGGGGTTAAGGCAGGTACAGACCTTCATTTTTTCAACCTTGTCCACGGTTTCCCGTTTGGCAAAGAGAACCCCGGCCTTGTCCAGGGCCGGTCTGCCGTTGGGGAAGGCGTCTTCGATGACCAGGTACTGGACTTCCTCGGCGTTGACAAAGGGGGCGATATAGGTGTTTTTGGCGGTAACCTGCCCGGCGGTGTCGGTAAAGCCCACGGACTCAAGCATGGCCTTGACGCTCTCATCCGGGCGGGGGGTGATCTTGTCGATCATGGACCAGGGGAAGGAGACCTTGCCGCTGTCCCTGACATAATCGAGGAAGCCCTTTTCCGCCAGCCCCGAAGCGGTCCACTTGGCCGCGAAGGCTTCCACCGCCGCAAAGAGCTTGTCCCCGTTGTGGGAGCAGTTGTCCATGCTCACCAGGGCGATGGGAAGCTGCCCCGCCAGATACCGCTCGTAGACTAGGGTGGAAAGTCTGCCGATATAACTGGTTGGCGCTTTAGGCCCGGCCGCAAGGTCTGCCGCCACATCCGGCAGGAAACCGCCGTCACGGCCGCTCAGGCTGTAACCCTTTTCGGTGATGGTAAAGCTCGCCATTTTCAGGGTCTTTGAGCGGAAAATTTTTCTTAAAGCGTCAAGGTCTTCTTTTTTGTCTATCCGC
>BOAV01000213.1 GCA_026002045.1 Spirochaetia bacterium
TAAAGCCGAAGGGCCGATCCACATAGGCCAGATGGACAAGTATGTCAAAGATACTCCCGTGGTTACTGACGATACAGAAGCCCCCGGTCCTGGGGATGTTTTCCTGGCCGGAAACATCCATCTTGCAGCCGGTAATTTTGATAAGCATCCGTGAAATAAATTGACCGGCCCGATAGATACAGAGGGCCATGAATTTTTTAAAGCCCAGCAAACTCAAGGCTCCGGCGATAATGCCTATGGGAATAAGCAGCACCAGGGCGATAAAGACGACAGTAAAACAAACAATGGTTCTAAGTAATGACATGGACGCTCCTTAGATCCTTCCGGGCGGTTTCCGGATCTTTCCATAAAAACCCAAGGATACCAAGGGATACCGCCTTATCAATATTATCCTGCACATCGTCAAAAAAAACAACTTCCTCAGCCCTACAGCCCAGGGCGGCAAGGAGGGCCTCATAAATGGGAGTCTCCGGCTTGATGAAGCCAAGCTCGCAGGAAAAAATTCCCACATCCGCGGTCCGGAAGAAGCCGATGTGGGCCCGGCCCCAGGCCAGAAAATCGCGGGGCATGTTGGAAAGAATTCCCAGCTTGAAGCCCGCCCGCTGAATTTCCCGTATCAATGCTTCCGTGCCGGGGTTCATTTTCTTCCAGCCATCCGAATCTGCCTGGGCAATTTTTTGCAGGGCCTCATCACCCGGAAATACTCCGGCCTGTTCAAGGATAAATTTATAATAGCCCTTTGTGTCCAATGTTCCCCGGTCAAACAGATCCCCCCGGTACTGCCGGTCAAGCTCATCCAGGGTATGCAGCGGAAGCCCCGCCATAGCTGCAATTTTTTCCCGCTGCCCCTCCGGCGGGGGAAAACAAATCACATTCCCAAAATCAAACACCACCGCTTTAATGCTCAAATTCTACTCCTCATTATGTTATCCGGCCAATGCCGCCAGCTTTTCCCTAATAAATTCACTCTTCTCTTTAAGGCCAATATTCCCGGTTTGCAGCAGCAGGATGTTCGGCGCCTTCGGGTCCAGCTTTACCTTGCCGCTGGATTCCTTCATGAGCCGCACCAGACGGTCCACCTTGACCCGGGACACCTTGGCGAATTCCACCCGCACCGTGCCGCCCCGCTCTTTTAAGGAGGCGACTGCAATTTCCCGGCAGATGATCCGGATCTCCGCCAGGGACAGGAGCGATGCGGCCTCGTCCGGCAGGGGGCCGAAGCGGTCAAGCAGTTCACCCAGCACCCGCTCCAGCTCTTCCTTCTCCCGGATGGAGGCGATCTTCTTGTAGACTTCCATTTTTTCCTGGGCACCGTCAATATAAGAATCGGGGATAAAGCCCGAATATTCCAGCTCAAGCAGGGTTTCGTTTTCGCCCTCATAATCGGAATCCTCAAGCCGCTTGATGGCCTCGTCCAGCAGGCGCAGATACAGGTCGAAGCCCACGGAATAGATGTCCCCTGACTGCTCCCGGCCCAGCAAATTCCCCGCCCCCCGGATCTCCATATCCTTCATGGCGATTTTAAAGCCCGATCCCAGCTCGGTAAAGTCCGAAATCACCTGGAGCCGCTTCATGGCAAGCTCGGTCAGGGCCTTGTCCTTTGGATAAAAAAGATAGGCGTAAGCAACGCGGTCAGAGCGCCCTACCCTGCCGCGAAGCTGGTAGAGCTGGGACACGCCGTACATGTCGGCCCGGTCGATGATGATGGTGTTCACATTGGGGATGTCGATGCCGTTCTCGATGATCGTGGTGGACACCAGCACATGGAAGCCCCCGTGGATAAAGCGGTGCATCACGTCTTCAAGGTCCTGGGCATCCATCTGGCCGTGGGCGGTTTCCACCAGCATCTCCGGCACCAGATGCTCAATTTTGATCCGGGTTTCGTTGAGGCTTTCCACCCGGTTGTGCAGAAAAAAGATCTGCCCCCCCCGCTCCACCTCCTGCCGGATGGCGGCGGCCAAATGCTCCTCGTTGAACTCCCCGATGATGGTCTCGATGGGGTGGCGGTTCTGCGGCGGGGTTGCAAGGAGGCTCATGTCCCGAATTTTAAGGAGGCTCATGTGGAGGGTCCGGGGGATGGGGGTTGCGCTTAAAGTGAGGCAGTCCACGTTGGTCTTCATCTCCTTGAGCCGTTCCTTGTCCTTGACCCCGAAACGCTGTTCCTCGTCAATTACCATGAGCCCCAGATTTTTAAAGCCCACATCTCTTTGAATGATCCGGTGGGTTCCCACCAGGATATCAACTTCGCCGCTTT
>BOAV01000214.1 GCA_026002045.1 Spirochaetia bacterium
ACATACAGGGAAGCCTGCAAACCACCGGCAACGGCACGGACCTGGCCATCACCGGCAACGGGTTCTTTGTGCTGGAAGACGGGGGGGGGACATGCTCTACACCCGGGCCCGGTGGAAGCCCAGACCCAGGATTTCCTTGATAAGCTTCCGGGTACGGCCCAGCTCGACGGTCATCTCCATGTAAACATCCATGAGAAGACCGATGTTTCCCGCTTCCTGTGTGGTGGGCCGGGAAACCAGGCCGGGGAACTGTACCGGCTGTACATTTGTCGGCTGCCCCAAGGGCGACATTCCCGGCATATTAGCCGGTGCGGCGCCTCCCATGGCTGCGCCTAAATCCGGGCCGTTCGCGGCGGAACCGGCAGCGGGCGCGGGACTCAGGGCACGGGCAATATCTCCGGAAACCGAAGGGCCGAGTATTTCCCAAAACTGATTTGCCTTGCCGTCTCCCAGATCAAGCTGATAGGAGGCCACAAAAAAATCTCCCGCCGGCAGGGCCGCAGCCGCTTTGGGTACACTGGCCGCCTCAGGCGGGATATTGACGATGGACTTATTACCGGTTTTTTCCGTAAGGGCAGTGAGCTCCGAACCCACAATGGCCCCCACCGCTTCGCCGATAACCGACATGGCCATCTCATCAAGCTCAATGTTTTCCTCTTTTGTCATAAGCCCGGCAATACTCTTTGCAGCGTCCTCGGGCAGCAGGAATACATGTTCACCGGGAAAACCGGAACTGAAATCAACTTTAATAGTCGTTACTTTTTCGGGAAGCTGGGCTAGAAAGACGTCCCGGTTGGAAAAGCTCCCCTGGGGCCCCTTAATGGCAACCGTAGCGCCGGTCATGCTGCTCAGGTTGGAAGACTGGGCATCCACGGTGGAGGAAAGAAAACTCTGAAGGGCTTGCCGGTCCGCATCCGAACCTCCGCCCCCTGCCGCTGCGCCGCCCTGAGTTCCCGCACCGGGGGAATCCCCGCCTGCCAACAGGGCATCTATTTCATCCTGCGAAAGAGCGCTGTCGCTCATAATGAATCCTCCCCATCGGTCATAAATTCTTCAAATTCATCCTGTCCAACTTCGGCGATTTTTTGGGTAATCTGCACCGCCATTTTTTTCCCGATAACTCCGGGACGGCACAAAAATTTCTTTTTACGGCCGATATTGAGGGAATAGGTATCCCCAAGGCGGGTATTGTAAAGCCGCACCACATCCCCCACCCGGAGACCCAGCACGTCCTTAATGGGCACCTGTATCTTTCCGATCTCCGCAACCACATCAACATCAACGGTTGAAAGTTTTTCCTTGAGCACGTTGAGGTTTTCGGTGGTAGCCCCCCGGCGTACCGAGGAGTACCAGAACTGTGCGGAAAGTTTACCGATGATGGGCTCAATGGTAAGGTAGGGGATACAGAAATTCATCATCCCCTCAACATCCCCTATTTTGGTTTCCAGGGTTACCAGGACCACCATTTCCGTGGGGGGCACAATCTGGGCAAACTGGGGGTTGGTGTCGATCTGGCCCAGCCGGGGCCGGAGATCAATTACCTGGGCCCAGGCTTCCCGCATATTCCCCAAAATACGGACGATGATCCCCTCCATAACGGAAGTCTCGATATCCGTTAATTCATGGGTATTTTTGGTTCCCGCACCGGGGCCCCCAAAAAGACGTTCAATAATGGAAAAGGAGATCGCCGGATCTATTTCCAGAATGGCGTTTCCCTTCAGGGGATCCATGTTGATGATCGCCAAAGTGGTGGGGGTAGGAATTGAACGGATAAATTCTTCGTAGGTAAGCTGATCCACCGAAGCCACATGAACGTGGATCATACTGCGGAGAGTAGCGGAAAGGCTGGTCGTCGTTAAACGGGCAAAAGTCTCGTGCATGATCTGCACGGTACGGATCTGTTCCTTGGAAAATTTGTCGGGGCGCTTGAAGTCGTATATTTTGATCTTGCGGGTATCGGCGGCGGGCCTGAAATCTTCAGGCTCCGTATCCCCGGCGTTTATTGCAGTGAGGAGCTGATCTATCTCGTCTTGCGACAGAACTTCGGTCATTATTTACAAATTCCCCTACATTATTGTAACTATATTACACGAAGTATGCAAGCGTCCAAAACTTCTGCTACAGCTCCATCACATCGAATCTGGTAAACATTATCTGCCGGGCCTTGGTGGTATCCAGTATCTCGGTGTTAAGACGCTCCCGGATTTCATTCTTCAACCGCAGTTCGTTCTCCGGAAGAAGATCCGCCGCCGTC
>BOAV01000215.1 GCA_026002045.1 Spirochaetia bacterium
CCCTGCCCCATATCCTGGGCCTCATTCACCGACTGGATTTGCTCATCGGTACGTTTCTGCATTTGCAGGGACTGGATAGACTGTTGTATGGCAACTCCTTCCTTTTGTGAGGCCTGAAGCTTACCCACCTTTTCCATCTGGGTAAAAAGGGTTTGTAAATCAATCGGCTGAACGGCCACTGGAACCCTTCTTTACATCTGCATCGACTTCTTCATACTTGGTCACCCGGACAAGCCCCCCTTCCAGAATAAAGGTAGCGGCCTTGTACTCATTCCGCACATCATCCCTGGTGTCCCGAATAACGATCCGTACCCCCGGGTACACCTTGTCGGAAGCGGAAACCTTCCCCCGCACATTGAAATTATCAAGCGCTTCCTTCATCTGTTTTATGCCTTCATCGGCCTTCTTTACGTCCTCCATGAGGGTCTGCCGCTTTTCCATCATCTCCTGCATACTGGCTTCCTTATCTTCCGGCAGGGACCCCCGCTGTTTCTTTGTGTTGATAAGGGTCTGCAAATTCCGCTGTACCTCCGTAAGTTCCGCTGAGGCGGTTTCCTTGTTTTTGGAAAATCTGCTGAATTCATCCTTGCTTTTCGGATCATAGCCCACTTCACAGATGGTTTCGGTGCCGCTGGTGGCGCTGCCCAGGGTCTTGACGTTGATCTCCTCGGCGGCCCGCAGACGGCCCCCCACCACATGAGCCCGCTTTCCGTCACAGATGATCCGCTTACCGGCGTCCACCTGGGCATTGATGATGCCGTCTGAAACCACCACCATATTCCCCGCTTCCACCGAGGAATTTTCAATAAACTTGGCCCAGAGGGACTTCCCCGCACGGATAACGCCGCCGCCCTTGCCGGTGATCCCCTGGTGGACGATGATATCCCCTTCGGCGTCCAGTTCCGCCCGTTCAACGGTTCCGCTTATCTCGATATTTCCTGAGGCCTTAACGGAAAAGCCGACCTCCACATTGCCTTTGATGATCACCGTCCCCAGGAAGATAATATTCCCGGTTTTAAGGTCCACATTTCCCTGGACCTCATAGACCGGCTCCACATTGATCTTCTCCGCAAATACCACCACCTGGCCGTTAATGTCCGCAAGGATCGTTACCCCGTCATCCGCCACATGGACATTTTTCCCCAGGGGCATGCCGATGTCCTTGCCGCTTTTTGCGGGGAGGGATTTGCCGGTAACGGTCTGCCCCATGGTTCCGGTTTCAGGGGCTATTTTTTTTGCCAGAGGCTGATTTTCAACCACATTCTGAATGATATTGAGTTCCTTGAAATCAACCTTGCCGTTGTTTCCTTTCCGGATATTGACCTTGGACAGATCGGTTTCAAAATTGTACTGGATATAGGCATCCCGGCCGTCAACCGCCCTGAGCCCTTCCGCCGCCAGCACCGGCTGCCTGTAGGTGGGCCGGTCCGCAAACTCTTTGAGAAAATCTTCCTTAATCCCGTTGTGAACCCGCTCGCTCTGCAGCAATGAAATATAGGTCTCGGCGGTAATATCGTAGCCCCCGGGGCCGGGGGGAGTCACCGTGATAAGAGCCCTCATTTCATCGGCGGAAATTTCCACGGCAGCCGTGGCGTCATTCCCCTGCTTATGGTCAATATCACCGGCCTTTACATATATGCCGCCTGCTTCCTTGACAAGTTTGCTTACCAGGGCCCTATCAATATTCGCAGCCCCCCGGCCGACCAAAGCCTGCATAGCTTCTTCGTCCACCGCCGGGCGGCCGTTACCGACAGGAGGGATCACCTTAAGGAGGGCGCCCCCGGCGCTGATCTGTACAAAGACATCCCCGTCCCTGTCCTCGATAATGGGAGCCGCCGCTCTCTCTTCGGCGTCAATACTAACCTGATCCTGTTTTTTCTTCCGCGCAAGGGCCCGCGCATAGGCGTTGATCTTCCATTCCTTTTTTCCGGCGCCGAAAACCCCCGGAAAACCCCGTTCGGCAATTTCGTATTCGAGACGCCTTACGGGAACATCCAGCAGGGTGGCCGCTTCAGACACCGCCAGTTCAAGGGTTGCGCCTGAGGCTTCAATGGTACGGATGGTTCTATCCTGCTCCAACTGTTCCTTGACAATGAGCCGAAGCTGGGCAAAATCTACCACACGCAGCTCCTTACAGAAGAGGAGAGGATTCCATGATGTTCATAAAATCCCCTTGCGGATATTCGTTAATTTGGAACGGAGTCGGGTGATGGCCTTGGTATGCAGTTGGGACACCCGTGATTCGGTAACC
>BOAV01000216.1 GCA_026002045.1 Spirochaetia bacterium
ACCTGGGCGCCGAAATAGGCCAGTTCCGAGGCTTCCTCGTAGGTCACGGTTCCCACGGGTTTTGCGTCCTTGACCAGCCGGGGGTCCGCGGTGAGGATGCCGTCCACATCCTTCCAGACCTGGGCCTCCTCCGCCTTGCAGGAGGCCGCGATCATCGTGGCCGAAAGGTCCGATCCCCCCCGGCCCAGGGTGGTGATATCGCCGTTTGGGTCCTTTGCAATAAAGCCGGTCACCACCGGCAGCAGCCCCGCATCGATCAGGGGGATAAGCTTTTGGGGGATCAGGTCCCAGCTCTCTTTTGTCAGCTCCGCGGAACCGTAGTTTGAATCGGACACAAAGCCCACATCCCAGGCGTCAAAGGCCTGGGCCTTGATTCCCAGCATATTGAAGTACGCGGCGGCAATCCGCACCGAAAGCCGCTCCCCAAAGGACACCAGGTAATCCTTCGTCCGGGGCGTCAGTTCCCGAATCAGGGAAATCCCCGAAAGGAGCTGCGAAAGTTCATCCAGCAGGGGCAAAATACCCTTTTGCGCCCCGGCGTCCAGTTTAAGGTCCTTGATGGTTTTCAGGTGGAGTTCTTTGATCCGGTCAACCGACACAAGCCCGTTCTTGAGGGCCTCGTCGGCGGCTTCCAGGAGATGATCCGTGGTGTCCCCCATGGCGGAGAGCACCAATACGGGCTTCCGTTCAAGCTGATTTTTTACGATTTCGGCAACATGGCGGATCCGTTCCGCATCGGCCACGGAACTCCCCCCGAATTTCATTACAAGCATCTAATACTCCAAAACCGATATTATCAGAAATCAAATAGATTTACAAAGGGGTACTGATCTTTAATTATATTTTATAAAAAAAGTTTGACATACCTGAAAAACAGGCGTACGATGCTGGTATGACCAATGTACCAATTTTAATTTATTTGAGGAAGCCTCTATGAGTGAAACACGTACCATAAAAAAGATTCTTTCAACCTTGAACTGGGTTCCCGCTCATTGGGACAAATTGGCGCCTGTTTTAGCCCCGGCGGAAATCGTTTATGCGGATCATCATGATATTCCCGCGGTTCTGGCGGCAATTAAGGATGTGGATGTTGCCCTTTTGGGCGGTGATATCGATCTTGAGATGCTGAATGCAGCAAAACAGGTAAGATGGGTGCACTGCGATCATGCGGGGCTCAATGCCTCCAACCACCCCGAAATTCATGACCGGGGCATCATCCTTACCTCTTCTTCGGGCCGTTCCGCGCCGGTTCTGGCGGAACATGTTTTTTTTCTGCTCTTAAGCCTGATTTACGATTCCCGGCTTATTGAAACGCATCAGCAGGGCCATATCTGGAAAAATATCGCTGAAAACAGGCAAAAGGGGGCAATTACCCGGACCATGGGGGTTATCGGCCTGGGTAAAACCGGTCTTGAAGTGGTCAAGCGGGCCAGGGCTTTTGGAATGCCCATATTGGGTTATACCCGGACGGCCCGTGATACCATCCCCGACGGCGTTGAAAAGCTCTATTGCGAAGAGCGGGGCGATACGGTGGATGAATTGCTGCAAAAATCAGATGTGGTGGTTTTGACTACCAGTCTTTCGGATAAGACCTATCACCTTATTGATGAGCGCCGCTTTGGCCTTATGAAGCCAACCGCCTTTCTTATCAACCTGTCACGGGGGCCGGTGGTGGATGAAAAGGCCCTGTACAAGGCCCTGGTCAATAAACAAATCGCCGGCGCCGGGAGCGATGTCTTTGAGCAGGAACCCCTGCCCGCAGAGAGCCCGCTCTGGGATCTGCCCAACATGATTATCACCTCCCATAGTACCCCGGCGGTGGCGGACCGGAACGGCTTCTCCCTCCAGGTTATCAGCGATAATGTCAGGCTCTACAGGGAAGGGAAGCCCCTCCGCAACCAGCAGGACCGGCGGGACGTATATACAAAGGGTGATAAGTAAAGCGGGAGTACGAGGCCCTTGTCCTGGAACTTGAATAGCCAGGATAAGCGGCCCGGTTGAATTGTGTTATTTGCATACCGTTTATTAAAACGGGAGCAAAATAAATGTTTTGTCCCTGGGGCAACGGGCCTTATGGGCAAATGTTAAATATTTTGTAACCATTCAGCCATAAACCACTTCACAAAGATCAAGCGCATAGGGTATACTAAAACGAGGGAAGGGAAAGGGGAATTAACAAGCAAAAGATAGACATACAAGAACTCATAGAAAATGCTCGAAAA
>BOAV01000217.1 GCA_026002045.1 Spirochaetia bacterium
ACAGGTTTGTCGCAGTTGGGAACGCTGGAAAAATGGCATATTCCAACGAACTGGAATAGCGGACTAAGGGCGGCTTGTTTCGGCGGGCCGCAGTTAGGGTAACAAACAACAACGCCCTGCCTTGCGGCGGGGGCTGTCCGCCGTATGAGGGACAGAACAGACAATTGGGGTTTTTGTATGACAGACGCATCACTTGCGAAAGAGCAAAACATGATAGAAAGGTATATTGACCGCTTTGCTAAGGAAAAAACCACACCTGATGCAGAACCCATGCCCGACGGTGTGGTTGATTCTCAGAAGTATCTGGAGGGCAAATACCGTATTTGCTGGGTACTAAAAGAACCTTACGATAAGGATTACGATGCCGGAGAAGGCGGCGGGTGGTCTGTGACCGGTGCTCTTGCCAACCGGGATGCGTGGTCTGCCCTTATACGTTCATCAACATATAAGCCAATAATATACGTTACCCATTCGTTGCTGAATGGTTTAAAGTCGTATTCTGAAGTAGAAAAGTGGTTCGACGAGAACAAGGAGGCGGCAGCCGAGTGCCTGAGTAGTATCGCTGTTATCAATATAAGCAAAATGCCGGGGGCCAGCAATTCCAATGACGCTGACATTGCGCAAAAGTACGAGTATTGGCGGCCAATACTGTTTTGGCAGCTCCGGCAATACCAGCCCCAGATTGTCATATTTGGTAATACATTTCAGCACTTCCAGGCGGACATTGGAATCAAGGACGAAGAGCTTATCCAGGGGCAGGGTGTGTCTCAAGAGGTAATTTATGTTGTGAAAGACCATGTCTTGTACATATGGGCTTACCATCCCGCTCAAATGATTATCACACGGGAAAAGTACGTCCAGGGGATAACAAACGTTGTAAAGCTGAATCTGGAAAAGTAAGATATGGGGAGCGCAGTAGTGCCTATCACCATTTTTTAGAGTGCCTTGTAACAAACTTTGCATAATTCAGCCCGTTTCACCGTTCCAGCCCCCTGACATGCCGGTACCGCAGCAGCATCTCTACGAATTCCCGGTTCCCCATGGGCCGTTCCTTAAAATAATAAAGGTGGCTTGAACACCTGTGTCCCTTGCAATGACAGTCCGATGACCCAAAGCCGGGAACGGCCCTGCCCCCCAGCGCCTGAAGTTCCGCCGCCAGATCGCATTCCAGGTTGCGGTAACTCATGATGGGGAACCCCTTGATGGACTTCGCAAAAGGGGTGAGGTAGTCAATGTGCCAGTGTTTCTGTTTCCGTATCTTCCGCAGATGCCGGTTGATCCGTTTGGCAAGATTTTTCCGGGCGGACCCCGCATAGACATACCAGCCCGCCTTAAAGTGAATCATCCCCAGGCCGCCTGTTTCGATTTCGCAGGCTTCGGGCAGCTCAAGCTGGATAAGGTAGTTCCCCGCATCGGAGGCGGCAAGTTCCCCGTGGGAAAGATCCACCGGTATGCGGGCCGCCGCCAGATGGGCCATGCCGCTCTTGTTACATTCCAGGAGACAGGCGTGGATCGCCACGGGCCCGTTCCCGCCATTGCCGTCCGCTGCATGGCCGTAGGTACTCAGGGCCGCCGCAAATTCCGGGTCTGTGTGGAGGTTCGGGATAAAACGTTCAGGTTTACTGTGGACGATAACAAAAAGCACATGACAGGAATAACCCTGCGCGCTTAAGGCGGCAAGTTCTTCCAGATGCTTGAGCGCCCGGCCGCTGGGGGCGTCGGGGAACATGGCAACTCCGTATTCGATAAGGGAACAGGCCTTTACTTCAACAAGATGCCGCATCCCCTTTTTGTCGATGCATAGAAAATCAAACCGGGAATCCCCAAGGGTAAATTCGGGATGTATCTCTTTGATGTTGGGGATGATCTCTTTTAAAATAATCTGTTCCGCCGCCTTGTTGGCCCGTGCGGAAAAGAGGGGGGCAACCGCATCCCGGTAATAAATGCCTACCACCGTGTAGGGGGTCTTGGCTTTTTCATTTCCTTCGTTTCGCTTTTCCAAAATAAGTTTAGCGCCGGGAAAAACAAATTCGATAAGCCGCCCCGGATTGGGGCAGTGGCAGGGGATCTCCGTTTTGCCGTCCTTTGCGATAATTAAAAAACGATTCGGCCTTCTTGCAAATAACGCTTCACGGTCGGGGGAAAAAAGTTTTACCTCATCCTTCACGGATCACATCCCACTGCGTGGCCAGCA
>BOAV01000218.1 GCA_026002045.1 Spirochaetia bacterium
AAGGACATCCG
The DNA here is from genome assembly GCA_026002045.1 of Spirochaetia bacterium. GTDB lineage: Bacteria > Spirochaetota > Spirochaetia > Treponematales > Breznakiellaceae > BNUT01. The sequence goes on from BOAV01000218.1 coordinate 12, forward strand.
GACGTATGTCCCGGGTGAATATTTTTAAGGAGGACTCTATGAAAAAAAAGAGTCTCGTAGTAGGAACAATCGTTCTGTTATTGACGGCGGTTGTGTTTTTAGGATGCCCCACGGAAGCAACGGACCCGGAAACGGTAACGAACACGGTAACGGAGTACGTGGACGGTTACCAGCCGCCCGCAGGCGCCGTGAAAGCTGCTACCTTCCCCGCGCTCGTGGGCCTGTTGAATGCAGCCAGTGAAGACACAAACGGCGTTACGAACATCATCTATGACGCCACTGCGGCTGGCATTAGCGCAGATCTTACCATCCCCAGCGGTAAAAACGTCATCTTTTATGGTACAGCGGCCTGGAGTACCACCCAGGCAGGTGACATTCTTGTTGCCGGCGGCGGTACCTTGACGATTGCAAAACCGATTACAGTGGATAGCACCAAGGGTATTTACGCGGCTCCCAACGGCAATGTCGTGGTTGAAAAGGGCGGCTCGCTTGCGTACACCGCCGCTGCGACTGAAATCGGTGATGCTACCGAACATGCCACCACCCACGCGGTTACCGCAGGTACTGCAACCATTATCGGCTCCACTCAGGTTGATGTTAAAGAAGGCGGCACGCTGGTGCTTGTTACGGGTGATCTTGTAGGGCCCGCCACAACTAACAAGTTCACGCTGACGGAGGCGTGGGCAGCGGCGAAATCGGGTAACTTGGCAGTTACCGGGACAAATGCCGCAGTGGGTGTCGATTCCATCCTTGCCCTTGGTCTGTCGAATGGCGGAACGCGTAAGCTGTCAATCAGCTCCACCGAAACAACGAATAGCAATGCTATTGCGACTGCAATCACCATTCCGGACACCTTAACCCTCACCACCACGTCAACCCTTGCGGCGGTACCCGGCCTGACGGTAAACGGCTCTCTGACTGCCAACAGTGCGACATTTGCCGCGCTTGCCAGCCTGACGGTAAACGGGCAGTTATCCAGCAGCAGCACTTCAATCCTTATTGCCACTGCCACGGCAGCGACGACCATAGACGTGGGCCCCGGTGCATCGCTTGCCCTCAGTGGAGCCAGTTCCAATCTATTTGCGAAAATCATCAGGATTACCGCCGGCCCGGGTGCGATCGTTTCTTTTTCCAGCAGCGCTGCAGTATTCGCAGACCTCGTCACCCTGAACATTAAGGATGGCGCGAATGTTACCCTTGGCACTGGTACATCCGTTACCTTCAAAACAACCGACGGCCTGACCGCTCTGACCCTTGGCAAGAACTCGATACTGGCCGTTGGTCCGGCTGCAGGCGGCGCTTTGGTTGACACGGGAACAACCGGCATAACCCTGGCGCAGGATACCACTATCAGCGGTATCGCGATTAAGGGTGAGGGCGGCCTCACCGTAGCGCCGGGCAAAAAGCTGACCCTGGGAACAGCAGCGGCAATTACCGTACAGGGCGGCAGCCAGTTGAAGGTTTCAAACGGATCTTCAGTTGCCTTCGGCGGCTCCACCAACAGCGTGGTACTCCTCGGAGCGGCCGGCGGCGGCGGTAAACTGCAATTGGGCAGCGGCGATGCCGGTAAGAACACCATTGTGCAGGCAGCAAGCTTTGCTGATGACAATGGCACTACTACGGGGACAAACGTAACCCTAGTAACAGGCACTGCCACCTCAGCAACATTAACCATCACCGCGGGTCAGTCGGGCCAGACTGCAGCCAGTGGTGCGTCTGTTGCCCCTACCGCCAATACCGATGCAACAATCACTTACGGAAGAGCGAAAGACGATGAGAATGTAACGGCTATAGCCACAGCACAGGAGGTTGTTGCCAACGCCGCACAGGCGGCGCCGTTGGCAACCGGTCTTGGTGCAACCGTTACAATCGCGGGTAGCATAATTTCCGTGGGAGCGAACGGAGCTCGCTAATAATCCCTCCTTACGCGAGAGTAATCGCGTAAAACGAATGGCCGCCTCCTAACCGGGGGCGGCCTTTTTTGGGCCCAAAGGAAACCCACAAAGCGTTTCCCTATAACCAGCGCAGCCCCCCTGCAACCGGAGTTTGTAACGGGCACGCTGGGGATAAAGGCGGCGGGGGGTGTCAGGGGAATTCGTGACCCGCCTGCGGGGCATGAATTCCCCTGACAGGACCCCCGATTATGCCTTTG
>BOAV01000219.1 GCA_026002045.1 Spirochaetia bacterium
AGCAACAGTATTACTGTGGGAACCCAGGAAGACACCGGCGCTGCGGTCAGGATAGGATTCACCCGGTCCTGCACCGAACCAGTTGATTGTCGAATAGCCTGCGGGAATTTTTGCGGTTATCCCAACTTTGGGCAGTTCCGGCAATGCAGGATCAAGATCAAAAATAATATCCATAATGAGACCTTTGTCCCCGGTAGTGTTTGTAATGCAGGTGTAGGTTCCCAGCCGGGTATTTTCAAAGCCCGATGCGGCCTTTTCCCCGGCCAGCAATTCCGCAGTATAACGGCCTGCATCATCTGTCTTTTCATTGACGCAGCGCAGATGCAGCAGATCCAGATCGAGCCAGGGATAGAGCGCCTTGCTCCTGTAATAAAATTCCGCCGCCGGATCTCCCCGCAAATGGCCGTAGGTTTTTAAACCGTCATTTTGGGTGGGTACCCGGAAAAGGCATGGCCTGAAAAGTCCTGCGAATTCCTTCAACGTGGAAATCGGTGCTGGGGATGCAGGCTTTGGATTGTCTGATAAATTTTTCTGCGGTAACATCGGCAGGGATTCCCGGATTATTTTTTCCCCGCTGCCGATGATAAAACCTGCCTTTGCCCAGGTTGTATCCTGTTTCAGATAAAAATCAGCATGAAGGTATACCGTACCGCCATCCTGCGGAAGCGCAACATTTTTTGGAACAGGCAAGGCTATTTCTGCAGAGGCCCACGGAAGAAGATCCGGCAAATCTTCCCGGCCTTCGGCGATGATTGCGTCCTGGGTGCGGAGCTGCCAATGGAAGCGGATATTATCGAGACCGGAAAAATCAAAACGATTTTCCACAGTAATACTGTAGGGCTTGCCGGGGATCGGTTTGAACCGTACCGGGGCAAAGACCTGCTTACATTCCGCCATGGCCGGTTTTGGCGTTTGGTCGGGAAAGAGGAGGCCGTCGCAGCAGAAGTCGTAATCTGAGGGCTCGTCCCCAAAGTCGCCGCCGTACTTCCAGTACTTACACCCGTCGGGGGTAAAGGCTTCCAGGCCGTGGTCAATCCATTCCCAGATAAAGCCCCCCTGCAGGCCGTGGTGGCTTTCGATAGTCTTCCAGTAATCCGCAAGGCTGCCGTTTGAATTTCCCATGGCGTGGGAATATTCGATCATGATGAGCGGCCGGTGATCGTCCCGGTATTTTACAAAGTTGGTAATCAGATCGATCTGCGGATACATGGGGCCGATGATGTCCGTAAGGCCCTTGCCCCGGCCCAGGGAGTCGAGTGTAAAAGCACCCTGGCCGCCTTCGGGCCGCACGGCCCCCTCGTAGTTCACCGGCCGGGTAGGGTCCCTGCGGTGAACCCAGGCCCCGCAGGCCGCATGATTAGTACCGTCCCCGCTTTCGTTGCCCAGGGACCAAATAATGATCGAAGGATGATTCTTGTCCCGTTCCACCATGCGCTGCACGCGGGCGGTGTAGGCATAGGTCCAGGCGGGATCATCACAAAGCTGATTATAAAAACAGTGGTGTTCTATATTTGCTTCGTCCACCAGGTATATGCCGTAGCGATCGCAGAGATCGTACCACCGTTCATCATCGGGATAATGACAGGTCCGCACCGCATTAAAATTATGCTGTTTTAAAAGCATGATATCCCGGACCATTGATTCGGTGCTGAGGGTCTTGCCGGTTTTTTCATCGTGTTCGTGGCGGTTCACACCTTTTATCAACACCGCCTTGCCGTTGATTAAAAGTTCCCGGTTTGTTACACAAACAGTTCTGAATGCGGTGGTAAACGCAACACTTTCAATATGTCTGTCGTCCTGAAACAGACTGATCCTGAGGATATAAAGATTTGGTTCCTCGTGGGACCAGCGTTTTGGATCTTCAAGAACCAGTTCAACTTTTGCACGGTTGGAATTAAGCCGGTAATTACAGAGAAGTTCCGTTTCTCCTGACACCAGGGGCCGTAGTTTTACTGCGATCTGTTCAGCATCTTCCCGGCCTGCAGGTCTGCTAAAGGGATAGAGCGCATATTTAATGGTGAATGGCTTTGCATCGGCAGCAATGTTGACCGCCACATTGCCGGTACTGCGTCCTTCGGGAACATCTCCACCCAGGGTGACGGCGAGACCCTCAGCACCGAATCAATGGTCCGGGATATCATG
>BOAV01000220.1 GCA_026002045.1 Spirochaetia bacterium
AAGAACTGCAAATTCGGTGCAATTTCCAAGGGCTAGGCCCTTTGAAATTGCCTGGGAGTTTTTTGTTAACAAAAAACTCCACGCTATTTTTGTAAGGAGTAATGTATATGGTTAACCTTAAAATAAACGGTACGCCCATCCAGGTGGAGGACGGAACCACCATCCTTGACGCGGCAAAGAAAGTAAACGTCAAGATCCCCACCCTCTGTTACAACCCCGACCTTCCCCCCTGGGCGAGCTGCGGGATCTGTATCGTCAGGACCGCCGGTCCCGGCAGCCCCCGTATGGCCCGGGCCTGTACCACCCCGGTGGCGGAGGGCATGGATGTGATCACCCATGACGCAGAACTTATCGCGGTGCGCCGCACCGTGGTGGAGCTGATCCTCTCCAATCATCCCAACGACTGCCTCCAGTGTCCCCGGAACGGCAACTGCGAGCTGCAAACTTTGGCCGCTGAATTCGGCATCCGGGAATCCCCCTACAAGAAGATACTCAGCGCCTTGCCCATCGATGATTCCAACCCGGCCATCGTGCTGAACCCGGAAAAGTGTATCCGCTGCGGACGCTGCGTCAAGGTCTGTCAGGAAGTGCAGAATGTCTGGGCCCTGGAATTCCTGGGCCGGGGTATCAAGGGCCGGATCGCCAGCGCGGCGGATGTTCCCCTGGGGGAAAGCCCCTGTATCAAGTGCGGCCAGTGCGCCGCCCATTGCCCGGTTGGGGCCATCTACGAACGGGACGACACGGTGAAAGTCTGGGCCGCCCTGCATAACCCGGACCTTTATCCGGTGGTGCAGATCGCCCCGGCGGTCCGCGTTGCTCTCGCTGAAGAATTCGGCCTTGAGCCGGGGACCATCCTGACCAAAAAAATCTACGCCGCCCTGCGGCGCCTGGGTTTCAAGACCGTGTTCGACACCAACTTCTCTGCGGACCTTACCATCATGGAAGAGGGCACGGAACTGGTGAAGCGGCTTACCGAAAAATCAAAGGACATTCCGTTGATCACCAGTTGCTGCCCGGCCTGGGTCGATTATATGGAGAAATACTACGCCGACATGATCCCCAACTTCTCCACGGCGAAATCCCCCCAGCAGATGATGGGCGCCATGATCAAAGCCTACTGGGCCGGCAAGGCCGGGATTGACCCCAAGAAGGTCTATTCCGTGTCGGTCATGCCCTGTACCGCCAAGAAGTGGGAAACCCGGCGCAACGACGATATGAAATCCGCCGGGGCCGGTCAGGATGTGGACATCGTGATCACCACCCGGGAACTTGCCCGGATGATCAAGCAGGCGGGTATTGAGATCCTCAGGCTTGATGATGAAGAAGCGGATAATCCCCTGGGGCCCTACACCGGGGCGGGAACCATCTTCGGCGTGACAGGCGGCGTCATGGAAGCTGCGGTCCGCAGCGCCTATTACCTGGTCACCAAAAAGGAACTGGCGGATGTGAACTTCAAACCCGTCCGGGGCCTTGACGGGGTCAAGGAAGCGGAAGTGGATTTTGGCAACGGTACGAAGATACGTATCGCGGTAGCCCACCAGATGGGGAACATTGAGGCGGTGCTCGACAAGATCCGCTCCGCACGGGATGCGGGACAGGAAACCCCCTACCACTTTGTGGAAGTCATGGCCTGCCGCGGCGGCTGCGTCTCCGGGGGCGGCCAGCCCTACGGCGTCACCGATGCGGTCCGCGCCAAGCGTACTAAAGGACTCTACAGCGATGACGAGAAATCGGCCATCCGCTGTTCACACCAGAATCCCTACATCCAGCAGGTGTACAAGGAATTCCTGGGTGAGCCCAACGGCCACAAGGCCCACGAGCTGTTGCATACCAAGTATGTGCCACGGGAACTGTATTTAAGGTAAGGGCTGCTGAAAAAAACAACCGCGAAGGCGACAAAGGAAAGAAAATGGGATAAAGCGGGTGGATTCATCCTCTCCTCCCCCTTTGCGTCCTTCGCGGTTAAATTTCTTCTGATTTTTGTGTTATACTAAAATCAAGAGGTACTCTATGGCAACCCAACAACCGCAAATGGGACTTACTTTTGAACATGTGTGGGCGGCGCTTATGGAAGATCGTGAATCGCTCTGCAAGATCGAAGAAGCACACCGGAGAACCGAG
>BOAV01000221.1 GCA_026002045.1 Spirochaetia bacterium
GCGGCAAGCATAGCCGAAAGCTTGCGGTCATAATCCGGGGAAACCTCCATGTTGACCTTGATCTTGGGAAACCTTTTTTGAAAGACCTCTGCCTGCGTCTCCCGGGCGAGCTTTTCCGGCGGATACCCATAGGTAAAAACCCGAATTTCCCCGGTTACATCCTCCGGATTAACCGGGCCGGAGGCGGCAGATGCAGATCCGCTGCCTCCGGCATTATCCGCCTTTTTACTACAAGCCCCCAATACTACCAACCCACCGGCCAGAACAAGAGCCATGCCTTTCAATACCAGCTTCTTCATAAATTCCTCCTAAAATTATAGTCATATATTTTACGTAAAAAAATATATTTTTACGTAATTTTTCATTTATTTTACATTGATAAATTCCACCTGTCAAGAAAAATCTGTTGAAATTTGTATGAATTTCCTAATCACCTTAACCTAAAGTCGAAATCTATCCTTATTTACACCAGAGTCTGTAAATTTTACAGAAAAACCAGTAAAAATATCCGATTTTTGTGTAAAGCGGCCTTTACTTTCCATTGTTTTCCATTAATGATAGGGTAATGAGCATGGCAAAAAGACAGACTAAAAAAAAATCCACGTATCAGAAGATCGCCTCTGACGCGGGGGTGTCTATCGCTACTATATCCCGGATACTCACCGGAGCTTCAAAGGTTAAGGAGGAGACCCGGCAAAAGGTGCTGGGGACTATGGCGAAGCACGGGTATGACATCGAGGAGATACAGGCAAATTATCTGAACCAGACCGGCGGGATCATCATATTCAACATTCCCTCTTTGGAAAATCCTTTCTACAGCCAGATTGTTGAGGGGGCTAAAACCGCGGCGCACCGGCAGGGCTATCAGTTTTTGATAAATGAACAGCATATAAACGAAAATACCATTGCAAATATCATGAATTTAATCGAAACGGTAAACGTGGCGGGAATCATAACGACCAACTATGTTCCGACTTCTCTTTTAACCAAACTGGATGAGACCCTGCCGCTGGTACAGTGCTGCGAATACGATACGGATTTGAAAATCCCCTATGTTTCCATTGACGATGTTTCAGCTACCAGAACTATTATGGAGTATCTGCTTTCTCTGGGGAGGCAGCGTATTGCTTTTATTAACGGGCCGGGCCGTTATAAGTATAGCAAACATCGTCTGCAGGGCTATGTAAATTCCCTGGAAAAAGCGGGTATTGCGCGGGAAGCGGGACTCATTATCCAGCTTCCCGAAGTAAACTTTGACCTGGCGGTTTCTGCGGTGATGCAGTTGTTAAGTACCGATGTGCCGAGGCCGGACGCGTTTTTCTGCGTTTCCGATGTGTACGCGGCGGCGGTAATCAAGTCCTGTACCCGGATGGGGCTGAACGTTCCCCGTGACATAATGGTTGTGGGCTTTGACAATATTGAAATCGCCTCCATGCTCAATCCCACCATCACCACGGTGAATCAGCCCCGCTACCAGCTTGGGTTTTCCAGCTGCAATCTGCTCATTGAATTGATCAATAATCCCAAAAGCAATGTACGGAACATAGTGCTGGAGACAGAACTCATCGTTCGGGAATCCACTTCCCTCTCTCCGGGAACGCCGGGGTGACAGGCGCTGATAAGGATATTGCGTCCATCCCTGATCCCCCGGAAACCCGAATCCTGTATGCCTATGGGCATATCCGCTCTACCTGAAATTCGGCCTCTTCCCCAGCGCCCGCCTGAAGGCCCCCAGATCCGCCTCCCCGCCGGGGCCCGCCGGACAGAGCTCCTCCGCGGTGATGTCCAGCTCAAAGGGCCGGCGGGCCACGTCTTCAGGGTAGTGGGCGTCCGAGGAGGTGGTAATGGGGTAGCCTAAGGTATCCAAAGGGGATGCGGTCTTGTCCGGGCCGAACACTTTTGGGGGCAGGCGGACGCACTCGACCGCAGCCCAGGGACCGTTAACGACTGCGCCCAGCTGGCTCCACATGGAAAAGGCGGAACGGTCCACATGGGCGGGGATCACAATGCCCCCATATTCCGCAGCCTTGGCCCCGATGTATTCCACACTCAAGTCCAGGGCATTGGGAAGAAAATACTCCACCTCCCCCTCGATGTTGTC
>BOAV01000222.1 GCA_026002045.1 Spirochaetia bacterium
GGTTGTTATTCGTGGTTACGGGGTCAGTGTTCTGCCCCAGGTCCACAGCAACCGGTAGTTGTCCTTCCGAACTCCTACAGCATACCAGATAAACCGCATACTATTTATCATAGCTTCGTGGTTAAAATTGCCGCCCCCCGTACAGGGGACGGCTTTCAATCACACTACGCGGCTACTCCCGCGTACAGAGATCGATGAGGCTTATATCCAGTCTACACCACTATCGTAGGTGACCGTTGTATCAGCCCCTACCGTACCGCTGGGCGCGGTGTCGGCTGGTACCGTGAATTTGGAAGCAACACCTGTACCATTAAGATGACCGCCGGTAATGATCGCACCTACCTTCAGGTCAATTGTGGCGGTCTGATCGCCTCCAATCACGGTTGAATTTGCGGAACCAACCCATGACAGCGTACCGCCGAAGGTCAGTTTTTTCCCGGCAGCCACGGTCAAATGTACGATAAAGTTATTACTGCCGCTGTCGCCGCTAAGAACCAAATCGCCGTTGATAGTCGCATTTGCACCAAGCACCAGGTCTGAGGCGGTACTGGTGCTATAACCGACTAATTCAACCCTGCTGTCGTCGCTGGAAGTAAGGCCGGCCAGTGTCGTGGTGTTTGCCCCGACTGATCCGGTTACTTTAAGCTCACTGGAATTGGTAAGCTCTATGTCCGCCGTGATAGTACGAGCCGGTGAGCCATTGCTCGTGGCAATGTTGAAATTACCGCCGTCCACCACAATCTTGCCGCCTGCTACGGCTGAGGTAATCGGATCGGAACCGGCAACCAGGGCCAGCGTGCCGTTCACAACAATCCTGGAGGCTGCCGCAAGAAGGGTGGGGATTTTGACTGTAGCGGCGGTTGTTAAGGTCTTACCCGTTTCAATGGTAAGCGTGCCGGTAACAGGAAGTGCAGCGTCTATTGTGGAATTCGCGGCGATAATAAGCTCATCCCCCGCAGGAACGGCCGGAACTGCAAGCCCGACGCTGGCGGCGCCGACTTTAAGCACATAGCCCGTACCGCTGGCAGGGAACGTTGAAGTGCTGGTGACCGCATCCGATGCGATAAGCTTTTTGTGCGCCGCAAACCCGATGGTATCAATCGCTTCCGCCGCAGTGACATTTAACCATGCGTCATCCTCAAACGTGATCCGCCCGCCCACAACAGAATCGGCAGCGCTCTTGGTTAAACCGCCGATGTAATGGGCGAGAATAACGCCGTCCGCAGCCGCGGCATCAATGGCCGCAAGGGCGCTCAAGGTACCACCGTCCTTAATGGTAACGGCAGCGCCGTCGTTTACCGTAAGGGTTTTGCCGGTATTGGCGCTAAGTACGCCGCCGTCCTGTACGGTCAACGTGCCGTCCACCACACCTTCGGCGTTGTCGATGTCGACGGTGCCTGAGATCAGGAACGTCCCGCCGGCTTCGACCTCAAAACCGAAGCCGGTGCCGCCGGTTACCGATACTCCCTTCAGAACCAAAAACGTCTTCCCCGACTCAATGGTGAGTTTGGTGGTGGCGGCATCGGTTGTCGTCAGGTACACCTTATCTACACCCGAATCAAACAGCGCCTGGGCGGTAGCTATGTCGGCCGCGGGGGTGTAGCCGACGGGGCCGGTCACCGTATTGCCCGAAGTTCCCGCAGGGCCTGGTTCACCCGCGCCCGGGCATCCTAAAAACACAATCGCCGTCAATAACAGAGCGATTGTTCCTAGTACGAGACTCTTTTTTTTCATAGAGTCCTCCTTCATTATATTCATCCGGGACATACGCCCGGATGTCCTTCCGCCTTATGACGGAAGACCAATAAAGAGGGCTAACAAACAGCGAAGGTATGCTCTATACTTTCCCTGTCCATTAAAACCTCAGACGGCGTCGTTTCTTGGTGGAAATTCCCGCCGTCTGAGTACCTCTTTGCAAGGCCAAAAACCAAAACAATAAAACACCCAGTTACTATGAAAAAAGGAAACCCCGGCTGCGCTAACTCCCGCAAAAAGACGCGGCCGGGGTTAATACTTAAGGAGACAAGAATTAATGAGGAAAACAGAACAAGCCGCCTACCGGCGGCAAGCCCCTCAGGGGATAAGTGTCGAATGACACCA
>BOAV01000223.1 GCA_026002045.1 Spirochaetia bacterium
AATACCCCTATCATGATCGAAAGGTCCTTGAGGAAGGCCACCAGGACGGATGTAAAAAATTCGTTGATCGTTTCCACATCCCCGGTGAGCCGGGTTACGATGCGGCCCACCGGGTGCCGCGACAGAAACGCTGTGGACTGGGAAGCGGTCTTTTTAAAAAGCGCCAACCGGATATCCTTCATCACCCGCTGACCCATCAGGTTGGTGGTCCAAGTCTGGACAAAAGTGAAGGCAAACACCAGGAACAGTATTACTAAAAATATCACCACCCCCCGCTTTATGGCGGAAATATCGGCGGCCCTGATAAGGGCAATTTCTTTTGGGTCCAGCGCCGCAAGATCCGTTTTCCGGATCGCCGCCGTATTATCTCCCTTCAGGAATAATGTACCATGATCTTCAATGAATTTAGCAGTATTACTGTTTTCTTTTACCCTGAAGGCATACCATTCGGTCTCTTCCAGAATACCGGCGGCCTTGAGCTCGGTCTCGGCCCTGGCGGAAATTTTCACATCCTGATTCTGGGGAATAAAGAGCCGGTCCCCAATTCTGATGGCGCCTTTCTTTGCGGCAAGCTCTTTCAGTGCAAGCTGCGACTCGGAAGAAAGATTAACCACAAAGGACACAGAGTTTAACACAGAGGGCACAGAGGGAAGAGGAGTATCTGCATCTTCTTTTCTTCTCTGTGTCCTCTGTGCTTCCTCTGTGTCCTCTGTGGTTAAATTCTTCAAGCAAAGAAACCGGGACAAGATGGCCCCATCAATAACCCGCTGCTGGAGGATCGGAATATAAAGTTCCCCCAGGGTGGAAACGAGTAATGCAATGATCGTGGTAACAACCAGTGTCCGGTAGGGCTTAAGCCAGGAGAGTATCCGCAGCATCAGGCTCCCATCGTAGCCCCTGGTGACATCATCGGTCTCAAAATAATCAGCCATTGCCGGTCCCCTCGTCCATGGATGTATTCTCGTCCAGGTGCTGCAGGGCCGCCATGCGGGCATAGAAGCCGCCGGGCAGACCGGCAAGTTCACGGGGGCTGCCGTATTCGCAGAGCCTGCCCTTATCAAGAACGGCGATCTTATCGGCATTCCGCAGGGTGGAAACCCGGTGGGAAATGACGATGGTGGTTTTCCCCTGCCGTTCCCCGAGGAGCCCCGTCAATATCCGTTTTTCCGTTTCCGCGTCCACTGCGGAAAGGGAATCGTCCAGGATCAAAATTTCAGGGTACAGGATGAGGGAGCGGGCAATGGCCACCCGCTGTTTCTGCCCGCCGGAAAGGGTAAGCCCCCGCTCCCCGATAAGGGTTTCCCAGCCCTGGTTGAAATTCTCAAAATCCTTTTCCAGGGCCGCCGTTTCCGCCGCCTTCTTCAACAGCGATTCTGCGGGCTCCGCAAGCCCATAGCCGATATTCTGTTTGATGGAATCGGAAAAGAGGTAGCTGTCCTGGGGGGTCACCCCAAAGATGCCCCGCAGCGCGGACAGATCCCACTCACGGACATCAAGACCAAAGACCTTCACCGTAAGCGCCGGGGGATCGATGGTCCGGGTAAGGGTTTTTATCAAGGTCGATTTCCCCGAACCGGTGCGGCCCATGATACCAAGCATGGAGCCCTGCGGAACACTCAGACTGATATCGCTTAACCCCCCGCCACCCCCTTCGTAGGCAAAGGAGAGATTGTTTATTTCAACCGCGGGCACAGTATTACTGCGGGCATCAGAAAAAACCGAAGGCGTCCTGGGATTCGCCGGTGACATAATGGAGGGCACGGTGTTCATTACTTCGTTAATACGCTTAAGGCTTACCGCCCCCCGCTGGATCATGTTCACCACGAAACCCGCTCCCATCAGAGGCCATATCAGCATCTGCAAATAGCGAAAAAGCGCCACGAGACCCCCGGGGCTCATGTAGCCTTCCACCACGCGGATGCCCCCGACAAGGAGCAGTATCAGTGTGGTAAGGCCCGAAAGAAACGAGACCAGCGGGAAAAAAAAGCCGAAGAGTTTGGTAAGGTCCATGTTGGCGTCCCGGTAATCATCGTTGGTGTCGGCGAATTTTTTTATGAACCACCATTCATTTACAAAGGACTT
>BOAV01000224.1 GCA_026002045.1 Spirochaetia bacterium
GTAGACATGGGGCCTGAAAAAAATTTAACGGAACTCCTGAAACTGTATACCGCCTGCCGTACAGATTTCCCCGGCTCTTGCCGGACAATACTCCCCTGGATTATGGATTTTGTTCTTATCTACAATATTACCGATACCCTCCCGCAGCTCTTTCCTTTTGTTTCTGAAATAAAAAACAGTATCCTTACTGACCTTTATCTTCATCATATTTATATTGATGAGAACAACCCCATCAACATTGATGATATTAGACTCATCAGTATTACTGCGGGATCGGCAAAGGAAAGTGAACGGGTTCTTAACGCTATTGATCGCTATTTACGGGAACATTTTAAAATGCGGTTTTTTGAATTTTTTTATCCCCCGATTCCTGTAACGAAGTCCTTTACCGCTTTTGAAGGGCTTGAGGGAATCGGCGAAAGTTCCTACACTGCGGAATGGGTTTCCTTTTCTTCCCACAGGCCGCTCCTCAATTTTCTCGACACCCTGCTGCGGTACATCGCATACCGGACAAGGGCGGAAACGGATTTTGACAAACGCCGTCAGGCCCCTCCCTTAAGCGGGGTGTGGAAGGAAATTGCCGATGCCGTCCTGGAACAGCGGGAAGTGCAGGTATCCCATGGCCGGGGCGGGGCGGCTCTGAAAAAAGAAACGCTGGAAAAGCTGCGGGATGATTCCGCAAAGGTTCAGGACCTTTTACGAATTGAATACTCGGGGAGTGATTCAGCGCCGCCTGTCCCTGCCCCGCAGGTGACTCAGACGGCGAACAGGAGCGGCGGTACTCTTGCGGAATTCCTCACGGGGCTTGGCCCGATTGAAGGTGAAGCCCTGCGGATCATTGCGGAGGGCGGGGATTTGTCTGCATTGGAAACTCTGGCACAGAAAGGGCTTACCATGCCGGAACTTATTGTTGATGGCATCAACGGGCAGTTTAATGATCTTTTTTCTGATATACTGATTGAAATTGTGGACGAAGCGCCCCTGATTCAGGCAGAATATGAGGCGGAAATTAAAGGGCATTACAAGGTAACATGACAGAAGCCATACCGAAACGTTTAAGCGCTGCGATACTCAATTCACTTTCCGCAGGGGTGGTCCCCCGGATTGGGCTGGAGTATGTCGCCGTGGGACGGAAACGGGAAATTGAAACCATACTGCGGGACCTTGAAAGCGTGGGAGAAGGGGCGGCCTTTGCATTCCGTAGATAATAATTTTCCAAATCCTGGGTGTCCCGGCGCAGGCCGAAAAAATTTTTAAGAAAGCGCATATCAGCATGACTGTCGAAATCAGAAAAGATGCCCAGCCGTATCTGCGTGTCAATTTGTGACAAACCGGTCTGAATATCATCCCGGTTAGAAACTTCTTCCGGTTCAACCAGGACCAGAATATCGCACCGGAGGCGTTTTGTTGTCGTTAAATCCTCATAAAAGCTGATTTCCACGCCGCTGCCTTTGATGTTTTCTTCAAGCTGCGGTAAAAATCCTGAAAGGTATAATTCGTAGTATTCCTTTTCCATCAGTACCATTACCCTGCCGTCTTTTTTAATTGAGGCGGCAAGTTTTGTAAGCCATGCGCTAAGACATTCCGCCTGTTCCCGGTGACCGTGCAGGATCACTCCCCCTGAAATTCCCCAGGCCCTGAGAAATTCCAAATGGGAGATAAAGATTTTTTGTGGCGGCCCTTCCCGCAGCCAGGCAAGGGGTTCTTCAAATTCAAGGCCGGTAAAAAACTGAGGCAAATTTTTGCCGCCCCGGCGGAGAATTTCCGCGGCGCCCAGCCGATATTCCTCAATGGGCGCGCCGCCGGCTAAATAGCCCAGGGGAAGGACGCCGGTTTTTTTCAGCGTTTCCTGCGGCGCCCATTTATCGTCAAGGAGGATGTAGTCCCGTTCCATAAGGGAGGAAACCTCGGCGGCGGGGTATAGCCGCTTGCCGTATTTCAGCGTTGGCTTTGCCTGCGCCTGTCCTGCGCCCCGCAGCATTTCTGTACGAGCGGTGAGGGTAAGGGACAATTTTTCCGGCAGAATAAAAACATTTTCTTCCGAGAGAAGCCGACGCAGAGGCCCCGTTGCAAAGTGG
>BOAV01000225.1 GCA_026002045.1 Spirochaetia bacterium
GGAAAGGGTGTTGAGCTCCTCGCCAATCTTACCGAGGATGAAAGGCAGAACTTTATCGAGGAGCTCAACACCCTTTCCAATGCGGATATCATCATCATTGATACCAGCGCCGGTGTGTCCAGCAATGTGCTGGATTTTATCGCCGCTGCGGACGATGCGGTGATCATCACCACCCCGGAGCCCACCGCCATTACCGACGCCTACGGGATCATCAAGATCATCGCCACCGAATACGAGAGCCTTAACATGGGGCTTAAACTGGTGGTGAACCGGGTAAAGGGCGCGGCGGAGGCAAAAAAAGTGGCCGACCGGATGACCAGTATTGCCGGCCAGTTCCTCAACCTTAAGGTGGATTACCTGGGCTTCATCTACGATGACGGGATGGTGTCCCAGGCGGTGCTGCGGCAGCGGCCCTTCATGGTGATAGATCCCAAATGCAAGGCCAGCCTCTGCGTCCAGCACATTGTACAGCGGATGGATAAGAGTGAACTCCGGGAGACCGGGGGCTTCTCTTCCATGATGAAACGCCTTTTCGGCCGCGTCTAAGGGAGCATCCGGATTTGATAAATCTGAGGTTGAGCGGTATCACCGGAGGAACAGGTTTTATACTTTCCTTCCTGGTGGGGGTCCTAAGCGGCGGCGGGGTTCCCATTTCCCTGCTGCGGGCGCTGCTCTGGGGTATAGTTTTTTTTGGCTTGTCCTGGGGTATTTGGGCGCTTATCAAACGCTTTCTTCCGGAACTCCTGCTGAATGGCTCCGCTGAAAGTTCCGGGGCAGATAATCCCGTCACGGGGGAAGAGGGAACTCATGTGGATATTTCTGTTGATGATGGGGAAGCTGCTATTGAGGAAGACAGCGCCGGGAATGACCTGGGCAATGGTAATACCCCTTCTGCCCGGCCTGCCGTCCCCGCCATAAACCAGAATAGTCCCTGGGAACCTGCTGCCCTGGAAGATCCGGCCGCCGGTTCTCCCCCTGCTGATATAGGTATGGACCAGAATAACAAAGAAAGCTATACTAAAAGAGAGGGTGATTCACTCCTTGAGAACGGGGTGTCCTCCGATTTTGTACCGGCCCCGCTTCCCATGTCTCTGGGTACAGGCATTGGAAATGGCGAAGAGTTTGAGTCCCTGCCGGATTTGGACGCCATGGCGGGGGTCTTTATGCCCTCCGAAGATATGGAAGAGGAAGATACTGTGTCGGCGGTTTATCCGTCTGAGAAGAAACCGTCGGATACTAAAGGTCAAAGTATGGGTGGGAATCTTAATTCCAGGGAATTAGCTTCCGCCATCCAGAATATATTAAAGAAGGATTAAAGGGATAATTATGGGGAAGGTCCTCGGAAATAATCTTGCCGATCACGCCTTGGAACAAAAAACAGAAGAGGAACTCTGGCAGGAATACCGTCAAAACCGGGATACGAAAATTCGGGACGCCTTTATTAAACAATATGCCCCCCTGGTAAAGTACGTAGCCGGTAAAGTCGCGGTGGGAATGCCCCATAATGTTGAGTTCGACGATCTCGTGGGCTATGGGACTTTTGGCCTGATCGATGCCATCGAAAAATTTGATCCTGATAAAAACGTTAAATTCAAAACCTATGCGGTAACCCGGATTCGGGGCGCCATTTTCGATGAACTCCGTTCCATTGACTGGGTGCCCCGCTCGGTACGGCAGACAACCCGTGAGGTGGAGGAATCCATCGGTTCCCTGGAGGCCCAGCTTGGGCGCACCGCCACGGATCAGGAAATTGCCAGTTCCATGGGGATGGACGAGAATGAATATCACAAAACCATGATGAAAATATCCGGTACTTCCATACTTTCCCTGAACGATGTGTGGTTTTCCGGGGATGAAAATGACAAGGTCTCCATCGGGGACAGTATCGAGTCACCGGTAAGCCTTAACCCCGATGAAATCGTCGTAAAGGATGAAATCCGCCGGGTCATTGTGGAGGCCATAAACGAGCTCCCCGATAAGGAAAAGAAA
>BOAV01000226.1 GCA_026002045.1 Spirochaetia bacterium
TGTTTTATCCGTTTACTATAAATCCTTGCTTGTAAGTGCCCAAATCGCCCGATCCCCTCCCAGTCTGTCATAGTCCCCCTGTTCCACTATAACAGGCTTCTCTTTTTTCCTTAAGTTTATGATGTTGTGACAGGCACTGAATTTATCTAGTGGCGGTAATATGAACCACCGCTACCATAGGGTTGCTCTGGGGAACGCAAAGCGTGTCTGACTGACAGTCCCCGATCATCATATAACGCAATCAAGAAGGTTTATGAGGAATGGGAGAATTTGGAGAAATAAATATGAAAAAACTCATTTTTGTTTTTGTACTAATATTTTTATCCGCGCTTGCTTACGCCCAATCCCCCAACCCCTTTACCCAAGACCAAGGGTCAGCCCGCTGGCAGGGCCGCATAAGCTACAGGGATGCAGGCGGCGCAGCCCACAGCGATCTCTACGAATTAATCCTCGTTCCAAACGGCACCTGCATTGTAACGGTCAGCGGCAAACAGAACGGTGCGGATGTATTTCAGGATGCAGACGGCCTCTGGTCATTCGATGAAAATTTTTTCCGCCTTGAGTGCGATTTTCCCGATCCGGTATTTGCACACCTGAGCACCCTTAACTGGGTCAGCGTCTATCAGTTCGATGCACTCAAAACCCGTTTCACGTTATTGATAAAACCCTACCCGGATGCGCCGAATGTCGTAAAGGCGGCGTTTAACAAAGTGGATGATTAAAACAGGAATAAACCACAAACAACACGAACAGCACGAACAATATAAAATGTTTGTGAGGTCTGTGTGGTGCTGCCCGTAGGGCAGTGCCGTCCTACGGGCAGCTTGTGGTTAAAATATTTTATAGGAGTAAATAATGAAAAGAAGAAAAATGATTTTGGCAGTGACGGCCTCTCTTGCCGTTCTTGCCGCAGGCTGCGCTTCCGCCCCGGCGCCCGCAGCTTACACACAAAACGAGCCGCGCACTGCAACCGCTCAGGCTTCTGCGGATGCACGGCAGACCGCAAACAAGACCCGCATCCTTGATTGGGCTAACCGGGGTCTGGGCGAAGAAGCCTCCCCGGCCTGGCTCTTACCGGCGGTCAGGGGTAATTTCACGATATTCAAGCAGGACTGGCCCATGAGGGCTGACAAGGTGCTTAAAGTCGGCGTGTCCCGCGCCCCCGCGCTCAACGCCGCCCAGACCATCGCCGATGTGCAGTATGCGGCGCGGCTTGCCAATCAGCTTAAACAGTCCGTCATTAACAAAGCCGCCATAACCCTGGGCAGCGACGATCAGTTTACCGTGGTAAACGACGCGGCTACCAAAACGACCGTCACCATCGCCGGTCAGGAACGGCTCACCGACTTTTGGCAGCTTCGTGAAACGGTCGATAAAAACGGTAAAACCACTACCGTCTACGATTACTACGTGGTCTACGCCTGTGATCCCGATGTGTGGAGTAAACTGGTAGCCAAGTATATGTTCGATTTAACGGACAAAATTTCCGACCAGCGGGCCAAGCAGACCATAGCCGGAATGTTCGCAGAAATTGACGCGGAAACCCGTTACGAAAAGGAAAAATCGGAAGCGCAATTCGCCGCTGAAATCCGCGCCCAGCAGGCGGCATTGGTAACGCCCATAGCCCCCGCCGCCCAACGCGCCGCCTACCGCTCCGGGGACCCGGCAAAAATCGCCGCTGCCGGAACCACCGCCGCCGACACCGACTACATCGCCGCGCTGGCCGCTCTTGCGGGAATAGAGTAGTAAAGTGAGTTGAGTAATGGGCAATGAGTAAGGGAATACCGGAAAATGCTTATTGCCTATACCTGTCTAAACTCAGAAACAAATAGGACACCCGCCTCATGGTAGAATGGGTTTACCAAGACTCAAATACCACGGAGGAAATGCCATGAAAGGCAGGATCGGGTGTCCCAGCAGGATCATAACACCGG
>BOAV01000227.1 GCA_026002045.1 Spirochaetia bacterium
CCAAGAAAAGAAATATTCATATCTACATATATTTGCCATCCATCTATGGCGAACAATGAATTATCTGGTCCCTGTTTGGCTATTTTTCTTGCCGATTGGATTAAAAAGTTACCTACAAGGAACTATACCTATCGAATAATTTTTGTTCCGGAAAATATTGGTGCAATTACCTATTTGAGTAAACACCTTTCTGTCTTGAAAGAGAATGTAAAGGTAGGTTTTGTCCTTTCCTGTGTGGGCGATGATAGAATGTATTCTTATATTGAATCAAGATATGCCAATACCTACGCTGATAAAATTATTCAAAATGTATTGAAATTTCGATATCCTGACTATAAAAAATACTCTTTTTTGTTAAGTGGTTCTGATGAGCGGCGGTATCAAGCCCCTGGAATAAATTTACCAGTGGTAGGTTTTTGTAGGACAAGATATGGAGATTATCCTGAATACCACACATCGGCGGATAATCTTTCTGTAATATCTCCGAATGGTCTACAAGGGAGTTTTGAGGTAATAACGGACTGTATTACAATTATAGAAAATAACGCAATATATATGGTAACTACACTTTGTGAGCCTCAATTGGGCAAGCGTGGATTATATCCCTCTATATCACGTACTGGAATATTTGATGAAGTGGGTACAATGGTGAACCTACTGTCGTACGCAGATGGCAATAACGATCTCATCGATATCAGTAATATTTTAGAGGTACCGTTTTCTGCATTATTGGGTATTGTAAGAACACTAAAAGATAATGAATTACTCGACTATAAAAAATTAAGTATTGGAGGGGGGGGGGGGGAGAGAAAAAAATATCACCAAAGGTGAGGAAACCATCACTTAAAGTACTATCAATAAAAATTTCAAATTCTGCATCAGCATCGTAATCAGCAATAATTTTCAATCTTTGATTTTCTGTCATACAGAAACCATATCTTTCCTTATAATATGATGTTACATAAGGGATAACATCGGGCTTATCCGGCTCGGTATATATATATTGCAACAGCTCTTCTTTTTTTATTTTTTTATGTACCGGTACAGAATAACCAATTACCTGCAAATTTGAATCGGAAAAATCAAGTATTTTCTCCCCCTTAATATCTTTTATATATGCATCATTAATATTCCATTCCTTTGGGATTGTCCAATCAAATACCTGTGTACCGGAAGGTACTTCAAATATGTTTAATTCAGGACACATAGACTTTAATATCCCTAATGTTTCCCTAACACCGTTCCCAGTTATGCTACGGCAAATGGGGAAAAGTTTCTCTGCCAATGTATACATTTCTTTGCCGACATTCATATTATTGTCTCAATTCTCCATCAAAAACAATATAGCCCAAATCAGGACTATTCGAATCTTTATGCATCATATATCGATTAATTCCTAATACTTCATCGAAAGCACGAGTTACCCCTGGTACAGCATGATTCGAAATTGCACCAAAACTAATAATTGCCCCTCTTGTTAAATGGGGCAATACAAGTTCCAAACACTTTTTTGTTGGTTCGTATAGGCTTAAAGTAAAATGTGCAAATGCAATTATCGTCTCAGGGTTATCTTCCAAATACTTCTTAAGCGTTACTGTTGCATCTCCTTTTATCACCTCGAATTTCTTTAAGTGACTAATCGGAGAACGTTTCTCGTGGCTTATTAACAATTTTTCCAGATATTGTTCATATCCCTTTATTGTTGCAAAATTCCCCTTTTTTACTATATCATGTTTACCATCGCCTTCCCCGCTAGACGAAAGAAATCCTTCAAAGGTATCAAACCCAATTATTTTCCTCGAATGATTATACGGTTCATAAATACCTCTTAAGGCCTCAAATAAACACATAGTCCGGCCATAAAAAACACCAAGGTCACAAATAACTCCGTGTTTATCCAGTATCTTTTTATATAAATTATC
>BOAV01000228.1 GCA_026002045.1 Spirochaetia bacterium
CATTTGTATATAGGTTGGTTTGTACTCTAATGTTTTTGAAGGCTTAATATCATTGATAATAATACTCTCTATCTTATTCCACAATTTGAAATTGTTAGTTAATATTTGCGTCCACAAATTAGCAGTATTAGGACTGCCATCATAAGCTATAACATTAACCCCCATTTTAGCCAGATTTATTTCTACTGAACCTGCTCCCATAAATGGGGAAACGACAGTTTCTTTATCTTTTAGATAGGGAATAATCTGGGGCAGTAATGTTGATTTTCCACCGGGATAATTAAACGGTGGTTTTAAAATAGTATAGTCATCTGAGATAAATTTAACATTTTTATTTAGAGCACGGTAAATGGTTTCAAATTTTTCTTTATTATTAAAATGCAAAGAGTAGCTTTTATTTAATTCTGTATTTGTTTTAATGGATACATTAATAGTATATTTTTCTAATTCTATTTTGATTTGATTTAGTCCTTTTTTAATAATTTTTTCTGTTACTGACTCGGTTTTCTTTTTTTTATCAGCATCTAATTTGGCCCATTTGAAAGCAGAGTATCTTGTAGGAATTTCTCCGTTTTTTCTTGCTTCATCAATAGCAATTTCTACACCTTCGGGTGTCAATTTTCTAATTTGCCTTTGTTGATTTGGTTTTAAACCTAATACTTTCTCGGCAATGTAAATCTTTGTTTTTTTAAGATCAAAATTGCCATTAAGGGCATTTTTGATTTTTTTTGATTTCCTATCACCACCAGAAACCTTGGGAATTGATTCTATATTCTTTCATCTTCAATTCGGCTTCTAATTTTAATTTTGCCCATTCCTGTCCTTGCTCAAGAATTTCATTATATTTTTTTGAGTCCAATCCCTTTTGTCTCATGGCGATCTGAGCTACTTTAATAGCTGCTTCTAACTTATCTGCAAAAGGCTTCAGTTCTTTCGGGGTAGTTGGAACACCACCCTTAATAAGGGGGGCAAGTTCCTTTAATTCAGCCATAGTCCTTTCTGTCCTTATCTACAAGTTATTTTTGTACTATATCATAACCAAATGGGTTTGGCAACCATAAAATCAATAGTAACGGATTGGGACATAGAAAGTTATGAATATACAACATAGATAGTAATAGAGAAATTTGTGTCTTGTTTTCGAGCCTTTTGGGGCTTATAGGGGATAAAATTGGAAGGAATTTAGACCTAATTTGTCACTATCTTGTCACTAAAATAACCCTAAAAATGACCAAAATCGAAGACTTGACGCTTCACCCAATTTCTTATAAACTGTTATCATCTTGGCACAAGTCATTATGGTATAAGGATTTACGTCTTGTAGTGATGGTTCCCTGTGGATTGGGTTCGGTTGGAGCATTGGCTCTGGATCTGCTTGTGGGGGTTCGAATCCTCCCTGGGGAAAATTGCAGAAAACTGCGTTTTTTGCATACTTTCCGTGTAAAATAAGTTGTGGAGAAAACACCGCAGGGGTTTTCTCCTAAGCCAAAAAGCGAAGCTTTTTGGAAGATATAAAAACCGCAGGTTTTTATATCCCGGCCCCTTCGTCTAACGGTTAGGACAAAAGATTCTCAATCTTTAAACAGGAGTTCGATTCTCCTAGGGGCTAATGACAGTGACGTCCACCCTTGACAGGCTGGCATCTGAGTTACCCATGGAAGAACGGAAGGGTCTTCTGGAAAAACTTAAGAGCCAATCCAATATATCCTCAGAGCCGCTGTACGAAGTGCAGGGAGAAGGCGCGGCTGCCGCTCTTGAGGAACAATACGCCAAACTGCCCTGGTATTACCATCTGTATTACTTTTTTTTGAGCCTTTTCAGGAACAAAACCCCCTTAAAAATTTTTGAGGATACCCAGGTGACCCGGTTGGGGCGGGAGATCGAAACCGCTTTTCCCGGCCTCTACGATTATCAGCAGGGG
>BOAV01000229.1 GCA_026002045.1 Spirochaetia bacterium
GATTATAATAGTGTATATAATCGGCTATAGGCCAATGATCCCTGGATTTCACCTGTTAAAAGCGTAATCGGGGTTATTGGCTTTGTCAAAAGGGGGGATTGGTGAAAAAAGTAGTGGTTTTTGCAATGTTTCTGGGGATTGTGGCGTCCGCAATCAGTGCCCAGGATAGTTTGACTTACATTGAAATATCGAATCATACGGCAAAAACAGTGATCACGGTTCAAACTATTGGTGAATACAGAAAGCTGATTGAACAATATAAGATACAAATCATATTATACGATGCCAATTCATTTTTTTTTGAAAATAACACCGTGTTATACAGCATAGCATCCAATGGATACAAAACGATATATGAGTATGAAACAGGTTTTACCCAAGGTTTTAAAAATGGCGAATCCTATTATTTTGCTCAAGAGAATGGATTGGCGACACAGGATGAAGTTGATAACTATGAAAGTGAAAATTATTTAGCGGTGGGTGAAGTGTACCTGCCGCAAAGTAAAATTTCTGTTCTTCCAAAATTTGACGAAATAAAAATACGTCAAAACATGGTTTATCCCCGTGTTGCATGGGATTCAGGAATAGAGGGCACGGTCTACCTGGAACTTTTTATTGATCGCTCCGGCGTGGTACGGCAAGTCAAAATTTTAAAAGAGGACCCGCAGGGTCGTGGCTTTGGCGAAGCGGCGGTAAAGGCCTTTGATGGAATTGCCGCCCAATCTCCGGCCCAGGCGAACGGGGAAAATGTTTCAGTGCGATACCGGTATCCGGTATCGTTTAGAAATAGATAATGGTTAAGGCTGGAGGTTTTATATGAAGAAGAGGTTTGTATTTTGTGTACTTGTTATGATGTTAATACAGGTTTCCTGTAATGCACAAGGGCAGAGCCATAACTATCGGGAAATTGTTGAGCAGGGAAATTTATCATATTTAAATTCTTTGTTGTCAGCAGATCGACTTAAAGATTTTTCCAAAGATGAATTACGTATAATAAGAAATACAATATTTGCAAAATATGGTTATATATTCGAGTCGAACGATTTAAAAAATCATTTTGAAACCTTTGAGTGGTATAAAGGAACTTCAAATAATATTAATGAATTATTAACAGAAATTGACAAAAGTAATATCAGGACAATACAACTATTGGAAAGCAATAACGTTGGCAAGGTTGGAAGCGATGTCCAGGATAGTTTGATTTACATTCAAATATCGAATTATACCGCCCAAACGGTGATTACGGTTAAATCTATTGATGAATACAGAAAATTAATTGAGCAATACAAGATACAGATTGTTTTGTTCAATGCGAATACATTCTTTTTTGAAAACAATACCATGTTGTACAGCATAGCATCCAATGGATATAAAACAATATATGAGTATGAAACTGGTTTTGCTCAGGGTTTTAAAGATGGCGCATCCTATTATTTTGCCCAGGAAAACAGATTGACCACACAGGATGAAGTCGATTACTATAAAAATGAAAAATATTTATCCGCAGATGACTATTTTGATGCAAGGGCAATGGGACTGATAAAGAATAACGTGGAAAATAAAATATCAAGGGTAATTGGTCTGATTAAAAAAACAGATTTAAAGAAATTACTTAGATATGCCAATGCCGTAATATTAATAAATTACTGAAGGGAACTAACGGCGGATATGATAAATAATACAGACATAGAAACAACGATACAAATGTCCAATGGAACAATCAGGTCATTTGGCGATACAATGTATTATATTTCAATGCCTGTAAACTATTCAAGGAGGAGTACTCAGAGTGTAGGAAATGATGCATTATTTTACTATGCGTTAAAGTTGGTGCAATATAAGGACATAGCGGAATATAAATCATTAACAAGTACAAATACCTTTAGGGGCGTTATGAATTCAAATGAGACTGTACATTA
>BOAV01000230.1 GCA_026002045.1 Spirochaetia bacterium
GCGTGAATTCCGGCCCGGTTCAACACTTTTACATTTTTTTCTGTCATCTCATGTTCCTTTTCTATTAAATAATATCTTCACTGCCAAAATATACCGAACGGGCGGTATCGCTTTCTATCCATTTAAGAATGTTTTGATTGAATTCCCTGGCCGCATTATACCCCATGCTCTTGAGCCGTTCATTCATGGCGGCCACTTCAATGATAATGGGGATGTTCCGGCCCGGTTTAACCGGTATCTCCAGTTTGGGGATGTTCACCCCTAAAAATTCCATGTACTGGTCATCGGTCCCCAGGCGGTCATAGCTTTTTTTGGCATCCCATTCCTCCAGAACCACCACCAACTGGACCCGTTTGCTGTCCCGAATAGCGCCGACCCCTTTCAGGTGGGTCACGTTGATAATCCCCAGCCCCCGGATCTCCATATGGTGCCCGATAATCTTGTTCGCCCCGATACCGATAAGGGTGTTGCCGTTCACACAGTGGAGTTCCACAACATCATCCGCCACCAGCCGATGTCCCCGTTCGATCAACTCCAGGGCGGTCTCACTTTTGCCCACCCCGGAATCTCCCAGGATCAAAATCCCCATACCGGAGACTTCCACAAGCACCCCGTGGACACTTTGCCGGGGGGCAAAAATATCCGAAAGTATCCGCATGATCCGCGCTGAGAATTCCGTTGTCGGCAGGTCCGTCTGCAGAATCGGGCACTGGGCCCGCTCAGCCTCGTCAAAGAAACTCTGCCCCGGGCACTGGGCGTGGGTAAAAATACAGCAGGGAATGGGATATGAAAACAGCTGCCTGATAGTTGCGGCATTACCTTCAGTCTCCAGCTTACGGAGGTAGGCCACCTCCCCCTGCCCAAAAAGCTGTATCCGCTGGTTGGCGAAAAGGTCATAGAACCCCGACAGCGCCAGCCCCGGCCGGTTCAGGTCCGGGCTCTCAATCTCCCGTGTCAGCCCCTTCCTCCCCCCAATGCAGCGGAGGTTCAGGGAATTGTGTTCCTTAAGGTCCAGGTCAATGAGGTCCAAGACGGTAAAGCGTTTATCAGCCATATGGGGGTTATTGTAGAATAAGGGGGAGCAGATGGCAAGGGTTTATACCCAAAGCAACAATTTTTGATTTGTTTGCAAATTTAGCCTTTTCATGCAAGCAAAACTACAAGTCAATGCCCTATATATAGTGTTCTTTCAGCACTAATTATATTAGGGAGATATTCAAGTGAAAAATGAATTTCATAAGGTTGAACATTTACATCAACTATCTCAACAAGAGCTTAGGCAATTCATAGATGAATCCAGAAACGGGAAGGATAACAAAAAGGTCTTTATTGGGACGATTGAACCGGAAACTGCCGAAAAAATAAAAAATATATGCGGGGAAGATTTATCTGACATCGTACTGGATAGCGAGCATGTGAGACATTCATATAACAAAATAAATCATAATCTTGAATCTGATGATATTTTACACTCCGTTGAAGTGATAAATAACGCTATAGAAATTAAATTGTCCCCTAAACTAAATCATGGGAGCAAGGTATTGATATTTAAAGGAAGTGTAAATGGCGGCATATTTTTTGCGGAAGGGATACATTCAAAAAATGGTTATTTATCACTCATAACGTGCTATAGGCCAAAAAAGTCAGGGCGGGACCCCGATGGAACGCCGAAGGCGAACCCGGGGGCAAACGTCCAAAACGATGCGCCCGACAATTAGAATTATACTACAAACCAGGATAAAGTCAACAAAAATCCCCAGGGCATATTGACACTATCCCCCTAATCATCTATCTTAACTGTGAAATATTTCACAGGAGCAGAACGATTGGACCAGATATCTCCCCCGGCGCGGGAACGCTTGCTCTACCTTATGCGGATTCTGGAAAGCGCCGGGGAGGAGCC
>BOAV01000231.1 GCA_026002045.1 Spirochaetia bacterium
TTTAATAAGCTTCAGACCCCCGGCAACGGCACATAAGCCGGAACAGGAATCCGTGTTCACTACCTAATATATCCCTTATCACTTTTTTTATCAAGCCATTTTATGAATTTTTTTATTTTTTTAAGCTTTTTCCATTAACCACAAGCCGCCCTATGGGGCGCCATACGGACAGAAAAGAAGAATTTAACCACGAACAACACAAACCACACCAAAAAGATCATTTAGTTCGTGTTTTTTGTGTGGTTCGTGGTTAAATTCTTAATTTTGGAACCGGCTCAAATACCTCGGGAAAGCTCCGTAATGGCTTCAAGCGGCAGTCCGGTTATTTGTTGTACAAGCTCCATCGACATTCCCTTACTCAAGGCATTCAAGGCAACCTGTTCAATGCCCTGTTCACGACCGTCTTCATACCAGACCTGCTTTGCTACATCGAAGTCCCATCCTGTTAATACCATGTTAAATACCTCCGTGCTGTGTTTTTCCAAAAACTCTTTCAATATGTCATGTTCCCGGCAGTATTTGATCGCCTGCTTCATCGCTTCTTCACGATCAGCGCCCTGCTGCATCAATTCCCGTACCTTCGCTATAAAGGCGCTGTATTCGCTTAACAGTTTGCACCGCCTCACTTTTGCCTCGTTGCGGCCCTGGTTGATATTGATTACACGGGCGGCCAGTTCAAGGGTCGGCGCATCGGATTGGGGCAGGCCCAGTGCCGAGGTATCCACAAAAGAATCAGAAAGCCGTATGACAGCCTCGTCGGGATAGTCGGCGGTCCCATTATACAACACAAAAAATTCAGGCCGGGGAAGGGCAATCTTTTTGACCGTGTATATCTTCCGGTCGGCAATTTCTTTTTCATACACCCTGGCTATGTACAGGAGCAGCCGCAGGGCCATATTGGGGTTAATGGTGCTTTGGTGCTCAACCAGTATTATCAGACGCTTGTCCACCATAAAGGACAGGTCGTTGAGCTGGCCCATAAAGAGGGCGTCAGATAGGGTGTTTACGGTTATTTTCGCGTCAGGGGGAAGGGGGACCTCTTCAAGGGCGCTGTACAGTTCCCGCAGGGCCTGGGGATCGTTGAAAAGCAGGGAAAAAACACTGTCCTTGTAGTTCCGGTTTGTATTGGCCATGCATACTGCCTCTAATAGTATAGTATAGAGGCTACTGAATTTTACCCCTAATTGCAATACAAAACTATTGCTGTAGCCGATCCAAAAAAACTGGCATAATAATAATATCTGTGCTATGATATAGATACATTTTGTTTTTATACAAGGAGAAAAAAATGCAAAGAAAAGTGGTAATTGGTTTGTTGGTTGGAATTCTTGCGGTTTCCTCGGTCTTCGCAACGGGCGGCCAGCAAAAGGCCGCCGCAGGCGGAAGCGCAGATGCGGGAAAGCTCGTCATCTATTCACCCAATACCGAGGATATGGTGACCAAGATCATCCCCCTGTTTGAATCGCAGACGGGCATCAAGGTTGAGATCATCTCGGCGGGAACCGGTGAATTGCTCAAGAGGGTTGAATCGGAGAAGAACAGCCCCTATGCGGATGTTATGTGGGGCGGCGGCAATGCGGTCCTCAGCGCCCAGATCGATCTTTTTGAACCATATGTATCGAAGTATAATGGGGACGTTATAAACCAATACCAGAACATCGGCGGGAAACTTACCCTCTATTGTCTGGACGGCAGTAACCTTCTGGTGAACACCAATTTAACCAGGGGCATCACCGTTGAAAGCTACGCCGATCTGCTTAACCCCGCCCTCAAGGGCAAGCTCATCATGGGTGACCCCACCAGTTCCAGTTCCGCCTTTGCGCAGCTCACCAACATACTCCTCGCGGTAGGCGGGGACTACACCTCGACCAGGGGCTGGGATTATGTGAAAAGCCTGCTT
>BOAV01000232.1 GCA_026002045.1 Spirochaetia bacterium
GTATTGTATTATGTGCTTGAAAAAGTATACCCGGAAAAAATGACTCACATAAGTAATTATAGAGCGTATATCCCGACAGCGATTAGCGCTATTTTATAAGAACACTGGAAATTTCGGATTCGGCGATCCAGTCATACATCATTGCCAGAAAATCTGTGTCGTCATCCTTGACTATTAATTTGCGCTCTGATGAATATTCATAATTTTTTTATAATCGTCCATCATGCTATAATCCTTATTAATAATCCTGTAATTATCTTTGCAGAAATTTAAAAATAATGGTATTTTACATATTGTTATAATAACTGTTAAAGATAATAATAGTGAATGAGCATACACTATTAAGGAGAGGATTATGGAATATTTTCTGGAAAAGATGAATAAGGAATTAAATGAATTTGTTAAGCCATTACATGAAATGGTGGAAATTGATCATATGGATGTTCGTAGACGATGGAAAGATATGGCTCTTGAGGTAATAAATTCAGGATTTAGAAGAACAATTGAAAAACCACAAAATATGCTATTGAAGGAAATCCTTCATTAGGTGATATATAAAAAACAGTAACCTTAATTTATAACATTCCATATCTGATCTTGAATCCGTTGAAAAAGGATTTTCACGCCATTAGGTGTACCTTCTTCCATATCTTCCGGGTCTAAAAGCAAACTTTTAACCATATCACCAAGAGCAATTAATTCTGAATGAACATCTGCTAAAATCTGTATTTTGGTATCTACCTCTACTTTTAAAAGAACTACCCATTGTCATCTTCATTCATAAAAACCTTCCTAAGCCCATGGTTTTACTAGGAAATATAAAAAACTTAACTTTTGGCAGGCCATAAAAAGTATCACATAAGTGATATTATGTTATAGTTATTTGCATATATTATGTGATAGTTTAAAACGTATAAAACTATGGTGTGAATATGTAGTATTTTCCATATTCACACCAATGCGCGTCATTCCTATTTTTTGATTTCTTCACGCTTTGCCGCTGTTCCACAGTTTGGGCACTTGTTGTTTACAACAAGTTTTGTGGACATCCAAATATGCCCGCATTTAGGGCATGTATACTTGTATTCACTCGCCATAGGACACCTCCTTTTTAGTGTTAGTTATAATTTGCACCAAAACATCTTATCCATAATTTAACTTACAACCTCATTCCGCATTTCCCCGGACAATCGCAAGGCTCTCTTTTGCGTACGTATCATTCGGATCAATTTTCAGTACCGATTCCCAGTCCGTTATAGCACGGTCATCATCGCCTTTATCGTAATATGCAGCGCCACGATTGCTATACGCCCATGCGAAATTAGGGTCAATTCTGATCGCCTGAGTGTAGTCGGCTATTGCACGGTCATAATCGCCCTTGCGTGCATAGGTATTACCACGATTGAAATAGGCATTGGCATAATTAGGATTAATTGTGATCGCCTGAGTGTAGTCGGCTATAGCTCGTTCATCATTGCCCTTGTTGGAATAATTAACGCCACGATTATAATAGGCCCTCGCGTGATTGGGGTTAATTTTGATTGCTTGAGTATAGTCCGTTGTGGCACGGTCAAAATCACCCTTGCGTCCATAGGCGACACCGCGATTGTAATGCGCATCGGCATAATCGGTATCAATTTTGATTGCCTGATTGTAGTCCACTATCGCATTGTCATAATCGCCTTTATCAGAATATGCAGCTCCACGCCGATTGTATGCCTTGGCATAATTTGGATCAATTTTGATTGCTTGGTTACAATCCGCTATAGCCGCATCATAATCCTTTTTTTCCCAGTAAGCATTAGCACGCTCGTAAAAAGCAGCAGCCAGTTCCGGTTCAAGTTTGATTGCCTCATTGAAGTCCGCTATGGCTGCATTATA
>BOAV01000233.1 GCA_026002045.1 Spirochaetia bacterium
TACGCTATATGTCCTTCTGACAACAAGGTTTCCATTAACCTTATTTCTTTTTCTGTCGCTACTACTTGAATACCTTTTCTCATATTTCAAGTATATCATATTTTTATTAGGTTGTCTGTATTTTACATGACACTAGGTGACCCATGGTCTGTATACTCACGATTACTAGTTAATCCTGATTACAGAATACTAATGCCAATCTATCGAAGCTATGACGAATTAAAAGCAATTCTGAAAGAAGCGGTTGAAATGTATGAAGATTTTAAACAAGTAATCATTGATGAATATGAATTGCAATAAAAGCAGAATGCTTGCGGAAGATGAGGAATAGAATAAGACACCGATAAGGATGTATAATGAAAAATAATAAATTGTAAAAATAATAATGGGGTACGGGCCAACTTCGTATAACGTTCCGGTTGTATACGACGTTTTTGCGGTTGCGATAAAGGAACGCGAA
Organism: Spirochaetia bacterium; assembly: GCA_026002045.1. Taxonomy (GTDB): domain Bacteria; phylum Spirochaetota; class Spirochaetia; order Treponematales; family Breznakiellaceae; genus BNUT01. The sequence continues at coordinate 461 of BOAV01000233.1, forward strand.
GCGTTCCAGCAACCGCAAAAATGTGCTGGAATAAAACCGCACAAAGGGCGCAGCCCGACTGCGGTTTTATGGAAGCCAAGCCCGCTACTGCGGGCGCAGCGTATACAATCCTGTTATGTGCAGTAGCCCCGTACTCCATTATTTTTATTTTATTATTTTTCATCCTCCAGTTTCTTTTGGTTTTTATAAAACTCAAAATATTTTTTATCTTCATCTGCAAAATAACGGTAATGATTATTTCCCGATTGTCTTACAGCTTCCCGAAACATTTTATATGCATCTTCCAATGCTTCAGTTTCAAATTTATACATTCCAATTTTAAATTCAATCTCACCGTCATCAGAATGGTTTATATTATTATCTTCAATCATACGATTAAGCCATTTTTCACTTTGTTCAAATCTTTTTTGTGCAAAATTATTTTTAAAAGCCATTTTTGCATAATTATATGCTTGGTTCCAATTGTATTTAGGTTCAGGAAATAACTTCCATCCCTTCTCCGCATAATCTTCCCATGTATCAAAATTGTTGTTTTTATATTCAACAACAGCTTTTTTCCCCATTTCGATAACTTTGTCATAAAATTCCTGTTCCAATATTGCCATTTTTTCCTCCAATATATTTTTATACAACTTTGGTTTCTTGATTACTATTTTATACTCTTTTTAAATTTTTTTCAATATATTTATTCCATGATTTTCCCAACCAATTTAGGGGCTATTGCACATAACGTGAAAGGTTTGCGACGTTTTTGTGGCCCGAATAAGGGCTTTGCGAAGCAAAGACCAGGGCCACAAAAATGTGGGTGGAGTGAGCCGTGGGAAGGAGCGTAGCGACTGACCTAGGCGAACGGAACCCGGAGGGGCTTTAGCCCCGAACCGCAAACCGTATGTTATGTGCAGTTTGCCCGTACCCCATTTTTTATATATATTATTCATATTAATAAATATCTCCAAATATCCAGCCAATATTTTCATCGAACAAATTTAATTCCGCCAGACAGGTATCATCATACCTATCCCCTTTGTAATAACTTATCACACTAAACCAGTGGTTATAGTTTTCTTGCGATTCCGCAGTTACATGAATTTGCATGTCTAACATAGAATCTTGAAGTGGTATAATAACTTTCTTTGCCTGATCTCTATTTGTAACTGTAAAACCAATTTCGGAAATACGGTTATTATTAAAATATAACCTTTCTGATTGAGCATACCCGTTTATCAGTGCAATTCTTGTAAATTTGTTTGGGGGATCAGATCGAAATTGTATATTAAACAACCTATCTTCGGTATCACCCACATAGCTGGTAGCTGGACTGCCGTCAAAGGCGTTTTGGATACTATACCGGAAAGGGTTATTCCTGTCCAATAATGGGAATGGTGCACTAATTGAACATAACTTAA
>BOAV01000234.1 GCA_026002045.1 Spirochaetia bacterium
AATCGCTTAAGCGGCGGACGCAGCAGACCCGCCCGGGGGCAGCCGATGCGCCGGGTGGAGTTGGCCGGAGATGAAACTGAGGAGCCGGTAAAATCCGGGGATCCGCTGGCCCTGGGAAATGTATCCTGGTTGGAACGGCTTAAAATGGATCGTCTCTGCGCCCAGCCGGACTTTAATATCAAATCCCCAATGCAGGCCCTGGCCTCAATGTTTTTATTTTTTGGCGAAGCCCCGGATTATATGAATCCCTTTTTTATCACCCAGCGGCTTGACGACTATTACAAACAGGTTGAACTTTTGGTGACTTCCACCCGGAGCCTTTTTCCCCGAAATAATCAGGAACGGAATAAAAAGTTGAAAAGGATTTCCCCCTTTGTATATTCCGTCCTTGATACGATCCGATGCTGGGATATTGAAAAGATTGCCGCCGAGATCTCGAAGCTCCAGGCTCATCCCCGGAACGTACAGGCAGCTGAATGTTCGGAACTGCTCAAACAGGTATACCGGCCCCTGTTCATCCTTGAGCAATTGGATACGGAAGTCCATATCAAGGGGGCGTTCAAGCTTTTATATAACATACTGTATATCGAAAATCCCATTGACGCGAAGGAAAAGTACCAGGGATTAATCCGTAATGACCTTTCCGGATTTGGCGATGTCCGCCGGGAACTTCATTACCGGCTCTATCCCCTGCTGATGAAGCTGCTCTCCGAAAGTCTATTGTCCTATGAACTTTTTTTTCAGCAGCGGCGTATTCGGTTTATGGCCTTTATCAATGCAGTTGAAGCGGATCAGATAAAGCCCTCAGATATAAATCTCCGGGTTGAAAATACTGAAACCCGTAAAGACGATGATGAGGGAGACCCGGCAGGGGACGAAGATCCTAAACGACAGGCACGGGAGGCTGAACAGAAAGCCCTGGACCGGGGGCTCGCAACCCTGGAAGCGCTCTTTCCCCGGGCCGGCTGGAACCGGCTTTCGGAGTATCCTGATTTGTATCCTTATTTCAGGGATGTATTTGAATTCAAGAAAGGCTATGAGCTTATCTCCCCCATGGATCCTATGCAGCAGATTGTGATCCTGATGCGTATTCTTGCGGAACTGTTCTTCGCTCTCCGGTATGTTAATTTTAGTACCGCAACCGGAACTCCCGACAATACCTCAATCCGCTTTGATGAATTTCTTGGCAGTATTGCTAACGACTGGCCTCACTACATCGACACCGGTTTTGAAAAGGAATACCTCCCCCGGCTAATCGAATATTGCCGCATCATGGAAAATTCTTCTGAATCCCGGACTTCCGGTTACGCCAGACGGACCCTGGACGAACTCCATTGGATTAAGCGGCTTTATTTTTTGCCCTATTATAAATTTGGCTCAGCTTTTCCATCGCCCTTTCAAAAGAAGGATGTCACCGTCCTGTATTCCGAGATACGGCAGCTGCGGAAAAGTCTGACGGTGGTTGCCGCCGGTATTGAGCAGGGTTATAAACGGGGGGGCGCGGAAAAAATGGCCCCCTGCGAGGGCATTGATAATCCCTGGGATCCCTATAATTTTGAAGTACCCAATTCCGTCTCCCGCCGCCTGAACGTCCTTTTGGGCCCCAGGAAGCGGAACAACGCCTCCCTAGTTTTTTTCAGCCTAGCCATTACCACCGTGCTGGATCACATCGTCAACGATGAATCCAGCTGGGCCTACGCCGACCGCCCCGGCCCCCTCTTCCGCAGCGTCAACGGCGACGGCATCATCCCCCAATTCGGCGTGGACGACAAAATTGATGCGGATCAGATCTTTAAGGATGTCATGAAGGCCCGCCAAAAAACAGCGGAAGGGTGAGAGGGATGGCTCAGTTTTGGTGTATTTGGA
>BOAV01000235.1 GCA_026002045.1 Spirochaetia bacterium
CGTATGACCAATCCTATTTTGTTTGAAAAATACCCCCGGCGCTCTACGATAGGGATTCAAGGAGACATGAGCATGTTTATAAGCGCAAGGGAAAAACTGTACATTGAGGTGGTATCAAGCGGAGTAAGGGGGATGGTGGGGCGTATTTCTGGCTCCGTTAGAGAGGTGGCCGATGTCGCCCACATTATTGGATTGCAAGCGCTCAAGAATTACGATTTGGAATTTGGCAAGGAAAAGCGCCCTGCTAAGGTAAAAAAATAAGATACATCCCCCCCTGCCGTTTAGAATACCAGAGGGGGATTGATCACGAAAACACTTTATCAGCGGATAGTTTCAATGACCCCCAATAATCGTTCATTTTAGTGAAAATATCTTGGGCAAGTTGGTTTTCATTTACCGTGATAGGGTTTTTATAGTCCAGGTGGTTATGCCATTCCTTGATGTTTTTCAGATTAGCCGCTGTCTTGGCAAGAAAATCAACTTGGCCGTTAGTGATTAGATAAAGGATAAAATCATCCGGTATTCTTTCCCTTGTTTTGTTAATTTCATCAGCGGTGTTTGCTAAACTACCAGCCAATGTATCCGCCGGTATGGGCGGAAATGAATTTTTCAGGATTGACAGCGCAATACCCCTGAATTTCTCATGGATATATTTTTCAAATTCAGGTAAAGAACCAGACATTTTTTCTTTACCCCAATTATGAATAAGAAAGGTGACAAATTCCTTGTAGTGCTTATTTTCAGAGACCTTATCAATTCCCCTTAAAACATCGTCATAGGTAAATTCATGCTGCATAAGTTCGGGCAATCCTTGAATCATATCATCCAAGAAAACCCCCGTACCTTTTTCGTCCAGTATTGCCTTGCCGTGTTTTGACAGTTTTGAATAGCCAAGCCGTTTTTGCGCTGTATAATCCTCCCACGTCCTAGCCATATGCGGTTTCATATTTTTTGGTTTCCTGTCAGCCAGTAATTCAGGATAGCTTTTTCGGTTGTCTTCAAGTACCTTCGGCTCCGGCACCTTTATTGGAACAGACAATTCCCCTGATAAATAGGTAGCAAATTCCCGGATAGCGCAGAATTGGTATACCCCCTTTCTTTGGCCCTTATCATTTGCGCGAAGATCTGTTATGTGCGGATGAAACTTTTTCATTTCCCGGAAGAAACGATCTGAACTTATCGGCTGAAATGCTTTGCTAAATTCAGAATACTCTTTATATATTTTATAAAGGTCCAATTTACCTATCCGCGATCCCCAAGGTGAGAAATCCTCCGGTTCATTTAAGGGTTTGTCCGCAGCATCTGTATAATCCACATATTTCTCTTTATTGCGTATGGTTATCCAATCGCTTACATTACCTTCAATAGCGTGTTTCCAGAACTGATAAAAACTTGATAAAGAAATCAATCGCTGTTCCTGTTTGGCCTTGGTTTCAATACACTTATGCGGGTTAAAATTCGTTACATCACGGTGCAGCATATAATAGAGGAATTGCCATTTCCCGGCTTCAATGGTATCCGCCAACCGATTAAAATAGGCAGAATCCGGCACCTTATCAGCGGGAGTTAAAACCGTATATCTCCGATCAGATTGTTCAATCTTTATAATCCACTCCTCATTGGTCACAAACATTATCGCACAATAGGTAGGTGTCGTTGATTCTATATCTATCCCTTTTTTCTCTATGGTTGTTTCCGTATTGGTGATAAGGGCCTTTAAAAATCCTATACCCTTTTTTTGATGGGTATATCCCCCTTCATTGAAAACTACCCATTGGGTATGAGCAAGGTGGGCATTAAACCGCCGTTCGGTATCGTCAACAGCCGTATTATGGCACTGCCTTTTACCATAGATTCCGGCAAG
>BOAV01000236.1 GCA_026002045.1 Spirochaetia bacterium
AGGTACTCTTGCAATTCAACCGGGAAAAAAGCAATACTCTTTCCACTTCCGCGTAGCGGAATCTTTCGGCTAGATTTCTGGGTTTTGAGGCACACTTTTTTCGACTAGATTTTCTTTTGTGGCATTATGCACTTAAATTCGTAAAAAAGCCGGTAGCGGCCTGGTTCAGTGGTGCTTACTGGTTTCACCCGTTAAACAAGCCTTGTTTTTACTTTAGCCCATCTCTTTTATTTTCGCATCTATCAATACTGTAAACGGTATTATTACAAAAACATGTATTACTGCGGCATAAAATATTGACATAATCGCCAGGGCCAGATTAGGCCCAATCGCCAATTTATTGTTTAAATTTTGCAGTATTCCAATTACCCCAATAAGCACCGCCGCAAATGCCCATAACCATGTTACTTTATTATGATTTTTAAAATACCTGTTTGCCAGCAACAATGTTTCCTTAGAACTATTTTTCTTAAATGGCGCGCTAAAAGCCGTTTTTACATTAGCATGTCCATGTAATATATACATTACTATAAATGGACATACAACCACAAACAGTAAACTGGGTAAATCAAAAAGGGCAGCAGGATGGCTGCCGCTTATTAATATGAAACGAATTAATATAAATAGTATTCCTGAAACCAATGATAGAATATACCGTATCATAACATCCTCAAAAAATATAAGATTATACTTTGCCAAGTATTTTTTTGTTGATTATAATTTGAAAAGGTATTATTACCAAAACACTTATTAATGCGGCATATAATACCGACAGAAGTGTAAGGGCCAGATTAGCCGCATTCGCCTCTTTATCTTCTAACCATTGCAGCATTGAAATTATATCCATAATTACTACAATAACTGTCAATAACCATGTTACTTCACTATATTTTTTAAAATATTCATTTGCCGTTAATAACGCTTCTTTAGAAACAGTATTCTTAAATGGCACACTAAAAGCTGTTTTTACAGTATTATGCCCATTCAATATATACATTAATATGAATGGGCAAACAACCACAAACATTAAATTGGGTAAATCAAAATAGCCAAGAGGACTTGAACCACTTATTGTAATGGTAAACGATAATAGGGCTATCCCTGAAATCAGAGATAGAATATATTTTACCATAGAGGCCCCCTGAATTTATACATTTCCGATTATACTTTTATTATATTTGTTTACTTCATCAATAATTGTATTTTTCATAGTGTCTATTGATAATGTATCATTCAATAATTTTACCGCATTCCAATTATTATTAGTCACTTCATCAAAATATACAAGACCTCTTTTTATTATACTAACATCTTTTTGATTATATTTTTGCTTATAATAATCAAACATACTTTTAAAAGACATTTCTTTTAATCCATTTATTAAATACAACATAAAGTAAACCACCTTCCATTTTGCCACCACCTTTAAAAATATAATTTTTATAATTATACAATAATATTTAATATTAGTCAACAACAATTTCAAAAAAATGTCGCCTAACGTGAAAGGTTTGCGACGTTTTGGCGGCCCGAATAAGGGCTTGCGAAGCAAGACCAGGGCCGCCAAAATGTGGGTGGAGTGAGGCGTGGGAAGGAGCGTAGCGACTGACCTAGGCGAACGGAACCCGGAGGGGCTTTAGCCCCGAACCGCAAACCGTATGTTAGGCGCAGTAAAAAACACTTCACATATTTTTTATTTACATTCCATTCCAAATATCAAACAATATATCCCAACTTGGACCCATAACTATATTTCCCGAAGTTTTTTATCTACTTCGTCGCTTATCACCGCCCTGCGGTATTTTGCCGGGCATACTATGTGATAC
>BOAV01000237.1 GCA_026002045.1 Spirochaetia bacterium
CTCTCCCCTGGTTAAGGAGGGGACCCAAATCCTGCTGCACCGGCCCCGGCAGGACTACCACGATGACGCCATCCCTTTCATTCAAAAGGAAAATATGCGTGAATACGGACGTTCCATCGTGGATTTTTTCAGAGTCAGGCAAAATGGGGAAATAGCATGAATTAATAGGCCTTTTGGCCGTATTTTTTTGACAAAGTTTTTAATAGATGTTATTATAAAGGTATAATTGGGCCAGTGATGGACTATAAAAAGTGTTTCGAGAAATTCGAAGACCAAAATGTGTTTGTAAAGACCACAAAGGTTCCTGCAATAGACGGAGAACTGAAGGTGGCTCTGAACCGTAAAGGTAATATACTCTATAATTCAGGCGACATTGAGGGCGCCAAACGGATTTTTTTAACCACCGGATATTCCGACGGTCTTGCCAGGATCGGGGATTATTATAAATCGGAGGGCCGGTTTCTGGATGCCCTGCGCATGTACTGGATTGCGCCGGATCATACCAAATCGGAGCCGATTATTATGCAGCTTTCAGCCCTGCTAAAAGACCTTATACATGAGGAAGAAGAGGATCATCCCGATGAGTGACTTAGATGAATTGGAAAGACCGGATGACGACCAGGAGATCACCGAAATTTCGGATCTGTCAAAAAAGGGCTACCAGCTTCTTAAGGAAAATAAAACAAGTGAAGCGGTGGAGTGTTTTGCCCGGATACTGGCGGTTGATGAAAATAACAACTATGCCCTGGTGGGCATGGGGGACGCCTCCCGGAAACGGGGGGGCTTTCGGGAGGCGGTTGCCTATTACCAGCGCTGCCTGGACTTTCATCCGGGGAACAACTACGCCCTCTTCGGCCTTGCGGACTGTTACAAGGCCCTGAACCAGTTTCACCGGGCCATCGAAATATGGGAGCAGTACCTGCTCCATGACGATAAAAACATCACCGTGCTGACCCGGGTTGCCGATGCCTACCGGAAGGTCCGGGATTTCAAACATTCCAAAATGGTGTACCTCCGGGTGCTGGAGATGGAAGAAAAGAACCCCTATGCCATTATCGGGCTGGGGCACCTTCATTACGATTTTAAGGAATACCGGGACGCCCTTTTCTACTGGGAAAAGATGCTCCAGGAGAACCAGAAAAGTGTGGATATCCGGGTGCTTACCTCCATCGGGAACTGCCACCGGAAGCTCAAAACCTTTGGGGATGGGGTTATCTATTTTGAAATGGCCCTGCAGCGGGAGCCCTATAACTTCTATGCCCTCTTCGGCCTTGCGGACTGTTACCGGGGGATGAACCAGCAGGACCGTTCCCTGGAATACTGGAACCGCATCCTGGAACAGGATCCCCGGAACAAGGTGATCCTGACCCGCGCGGGGGACGCCTACCGGCATCTGGGGGATTACGAAAAAGCGGTGGAATACTACGAACGGGCCCTGAACATCGAATTCGATACTTATGCGGTTTTGGGGCTGGCGGTGGTTGCCAAGGCCCAGGGTCATTTCAAAGAATCCAACGAATCTCTGCGAAGGTTGATCCAGCAGGATCTTAAGAACTACCGGCTCTACATGGAACTGGCGGACTGCTATCTGCGGATGAATGAGCGCCGCCTTGCTGTCGAGACCCTGGAGGAATTCCAGAAAATTGGAATCCGCAACAACAGCGTCGTGGAAATGCTTGAAAAACTCAGAGCCTGAAAAAAAAGTTTTATCAGGGCTGCCCCTGAATGAATTAATTGATGAGCTGAAAAGCCTTTCCGCTCCCCTCCCCCCCTTCCGCTCAAAACAGATCTTCAAGTGGATAA
>BOAV01000238.1 GCA_026002045.1 Spirochaetia bacterium
CATTGGCGATCGGCGTGGTTATCATTTCACAAACCACGGGGATGAATACCGATGTATGCAATTATCTTTTTGGCAGTATTCTTGCCATGAGCAAGGCCGATGTACGTTTGAGTATTATCCTGTCGGTAATGGTTCTGACCCTCTTTATCGTGTTTTATAACAAATTATTCGCCATAACCTTTGATGAGACATTTGCGAAAGCGACGGGGGTAAAAACAGGGGTCTATAATATGCTTATCGCCTTTTTGACCGCAATCACCATTGTATTGGGTATGCGTATGATGGGCGCAATGCTTATTTCCAGCCTTATCATTTTCCCCGCCCTTACATCGATGCGCTTACTCAAAAAGTTTAAGAGCGTTACTGTTTGTTCCGCAATTCTTTCAATCGTATGTTTTTTTATCGGCATTATTATTTCGTATATATACGCAACGCCGACAGGCGCAAGCGTGGTAATGATAAATATTATTGCATTCTTGTTGTTCTGGGTGATTAACATTTTTTATAAGGAGCGAAAAGCCATGAAGAAGGCATCTATTGTTTTTCTTATTGCCGTTTTTTCACTTTCAGGCTGCGGAAACACAAAAACTGTTTCACCAAGCGGTAAAATACCGCAAGCCAATACCGCCGGGACCCTATCGGTAGTGTTACCGCCAGGCGTTTCTGAAGGCGAACCAATTCCGGTAAAATCGACCGTAAAAAACACGGTCATTGAGATTAAAGAAAAAATGTTTATCGCACAGACCAATGATGTTTACCTTAATCCCGAGGACTATATTGGAAAAACAATTAAATTAGAAGGGCTTTTTAAGATGGAGCAATATATTGAGAATGCGCCGCCCTATTGTTTTGTGCTTCGCTACGGCCCCGGCTGCTGCGGGAGTGACGGAAATGCCGGATTTGAGGTGGCATGGGACGGGGCAGATAAATCATACCCCAATGATGATGATTGGGTTGAGGCAGTCGGCGTTTTAAAAACCTATGAGGAAGACGGCTACCCTTATTTGTACATAGCCTTGTCGAACCTGACGATCCTGGATGAACGGGGGGAGGAGTTTGTAACGCAGTAATAAGTAAACGCCTATGGCGCTTGGCACCATCTGCGTTTATTTTTGCCCCTGCTCCATTAATTTTTTAAAGGTCCCTTCGTCCAGGGGATAGAACTGGATCACAACCAGTGCCCCTGCCAGAATGACCGCAGGTATGGGGCCGATGAGGAGCCTGATAGCGGTAACGGCTGTCTCATTTTGTTCCGTATTGGCAATATAGCCCCCCAGGGAGAGGATGGCCCCGGAAACAAAAACCGAAAGGGCGGTGCCCAGCTTGGAGATAAAGGTCCAGATGCCGTAATAGGCCCCCTCTTTCCGCTCCCCTCCGGCTTTGACTGCGCCGTAGTCGATGGCGTCCGGGACCATGGCGTAGGGGGCCACGTAGCTGAACCCCACCCCGATGCCCGCGTATGCCATCAGCGCCAGGAAGAAGCCGATCCCGCTGTTTTGCCCAAAGAGATAAATGATCATGCAGGCGCTGGCAATAATGGCAAAGCAAATTTGATACGTACGCTTTTTGCCGATTTTTTTGGAAACCAGCACCGAAACGGGGATAAAAACCATGGCGGTCAACAGCAGAATCATCATCGCCAGGGGGGTAATGTCCGGGCGGTGGTAAATGTATTCGGTGTAGTAGGCCAGGATGCTCTGGAGGAAGGTAATCCCCATTATATGCATGGCATAGGTAAAGAGTAGCCTGACATAGGGGCGATTGGAAAATACTC
>BOAV01000239.1 GCA_026002045.1 Spirochaetia bacterium
TATTGCGTAGCGCTGCAGATCCGCATCGGTGTAAATGTCCGCGATCCGGGAGAAGTAATCGTAATAAATTTCCTTCTCCTCCGCGATAACCTTGCTGACCAGAGCAGGATCAATTTTAAGTGCGCTGCCTACGGTCTTTAAAAAAGTTTCCGATGCCACAGCGCCGATGGGGAGGGATGTGGCGATATAGGGAATACCGTGAACTTCCTCAAAGTATTTCGCGCTTTCAATGCCGAAATTATTGGAGGCAATGATATTCAGGGACGCGGTTCCGGCGTTCCTGAAATTATCCAGATTTTCCCCTTCACCGAAGAAGGTATTAACCTTGAGTCCAAGCCTTTCGAGGATGCGTTTTATCTCCCGCAGATTCCCCTTCCAGAAAATATCCTGACCGGGGACAATGCCGAGGACATTCACCGAAAGGGTTTCCTTCTTGTCGGATTTCTGGATGAACTTGTCGATAAGGCCTTTCATCAAAAGTTCATAGCCGTAAAAGGCATTCCCCTTGAAGCTCGGAGTGGGAACCGCAATAACCGGTTTTTCGGCGTCCCTGAATTCGGAGACCACCGAAATCGTATCATCCCCGATCATGTCCACCATACAGCCGGTGACCACCACGTAAAGGTCCCCGTCCACAAGTTCAAGGGTGGATTCGATCTGTTCACGCAGGCGGGCCTCACCCCCGAACACCACGTCCTTTTCAACCACGTTGGTGCTGGGCATGGCCGAGCCGCCGCAGTAGCCGCCGCCGAGATACCCGGACCCGGCGTTCAGCGCCATGTTGATATTGCCCCCGCAGCCCGCAGAACCGTGCACAATGGTGATGGTCCGCGGCATTGCCTGGAGGGTTGCAACAGCCCCACCCAAGGCGCAGGTATACCGGGGCCGGTCTATAAATCTACTACTCATGTTTACTCTCCTTATCCGTGAGAAAATGTCTGCTCAAATTCCTGTAAGCCGTAAAGCAGGGAAGAAAGATCCCCCTTTCCGGGAATACCCACCGCATCCGCCCGGCAGTGCCGGCAGTGCCTGAACACGGGAAGATAGGCCTCCGCCGCTTCCCGCACTTTGGCAAGCTCAATACAATCGGGCTCCTCAAAATCCGCAAATTCAAACTGGGGGATCAGGGGGATGATGTTACAGATACCCGCGCCAAGGGCCGCTGTGGTTTTGGCAATTTCGCCGATGTGCTCCCCGTTTATCGAGGGCACAAAAACGATATTGATCTTGACCAGCATCCCCAGGTCCGCCGCTTTTTTAATCCCCCGCTTCTGGGCCTCAATCAGTATTGCTGCGCCCTCCACTCCTTCGTAACGTTTGCCGTCCAGAATGATGCCGGAACAAATTTTGTCCAGTACACCTGAGTCCACTGCGTTCACCGTTACTGTTAACGTCCGTACCCCAACCCGGTAAATTTCATCGGCATAGCGTTCCAACAAAAGGCCGTTGGTACTCATACAGTTGATCAGGTCAGGATATTCCCGGTGGATCAATTCAAAGGCCTCAATGGCATGATGCGTTGCTAATGTGTCGCCGGGGCCCGCGATGCCCGCAACGGTAATCTCCGGGCATATCTCAAGGGCCTTCCGTACCAGTTCCACAGCGCCTTCGGGCTTGAGCAGTTCCGCCGTTACACCGGGCCGCTGTTCATATTTGTTGAAGGTCCTCTTGCAGAACCGGCACTGAATATTACAGGCGGGGCTCACCGGCAGGTGTATTCTTCCGTGGTTGATATTCGCCTCCCCGGAAAAACAGGGATGCCGGTTCGCAAT
>BOAV01000240.1 GCA_026002045.1 Spirochaetia bacterium
ACATTTTGTACGCCCTGCCGGATATCGACTTTGACCGCCGGGAGGGGCTTTATTCGATCCCGGCGGAATTCGGCGCCGGGGCGGCGCGGTTTCTGGCGATCCTGTCCCACCTGGGCACTCTGGCGGGACTTTTTCTGGTTCCGGTTTTCTGGAAGGTGTCCGGATTTTACTTCATCGGGGCGGGTCTTGCGGCGGCCCTGCTTATCACGGAACATGTAATTGCATTGGGAAACAGTGAAAAACATATCAGGATCGCCAGCTATTCGATCAATGAAATTCTGCCTCTGGTGATCTTGGCGGGAACCGCCGCCGGCATCTATACTTTATAAATGGGAAGATACCTGCTTTGCATCACCGGGGCCAGCGGCTCAATTTATGGGCTCCGTACCCTCCGGGCCCTGATCGAAGGGGGCCACGAAGTCCACAGCATCGTGTCCCAATGGGGGGAGCGGGTTATCGCAAAGGAAACCGGGCGGCCCTTCCACCGCTGGGCTTCGGATTTCGGCCTTTCTGCGGAGCGGATCTACGCCCCGGACGACCTGGCCGCGCCCCCGGCTTCGGGCTCCTTCGTTCTGGACGGGACCATCATCGTCCCCTGCTCAATGAACACCGTTGGTAGTATTGCTGCGGGGATTTCCGGAAATCTGATCCACCGCGCCGCATTGACCAGCCTGAAAGAGGGGCGGCCTTTGGTACTGGTCCCACGGGAGACGCCCCTCTCACTTGTGGATCTGCGAAATCTCACGAGCCTTGCGGAAGCGGGGGCGGTAATTCTGCCTGCGGCTCCGGCTTTTTATCAGCAGCCCAAAACAATTGATGACCTTGCGGATTTTATGGCGGGAAAGATTCTTGACCGCCTAAAAATACAACACAACTTATTTAAAAGATGGAGTGAATAATGAAAAAAGCAATCGCCCTTTTCTGCTGTTTTGCGGCTATTGCCGTAAATCTTTCCGCCCGGCCCCAACAGGACGCCAATGCCGAACCCCTGCGGGTGGGGATCATGCCCGATGCGGATTCCCTGCCCTTCATGGTTGCCCGTGACGAGGGCTTCTTTATCGCCGAGGGGGTGAATGTGGAGCTGGTAAACTTCCAGAACCCCCAGGAACGGGACGCTGCCATTCAGGCGGGGCGGCTGGATGCTTCCATTTCAGACCTGCTGGCCGCGGCCTTCCTGACCGCCGGGGGCTTTGACATGAAGGTGACCAGCCTGACCGATGGCCGCTACGGCATTGTGGGTTCCCCCGGGCTCAACATCGAAAACCTCGTTGATTTGCGGGGCAAACGGGTGGGGCTTTCCACCAACACGATCATCCAGTACACCGTGGACGCCCAGCTGGGGAGCGCCGGAATCTCCATGAGTGAATACGAGCCGGTCTCGGTGCCCCGGATGCCCCTGCGCCTGGAGATGATCCTGAACGGCCAGATCGAGGCGGTGAGCCTGCCGGAGCCGCTCCTGACCGCCGCAGTTGCACAGGGGGGTGTGCTCCTCTCCACAACCGATGCTACCGGCATTGACGCGGGGATTATGCTCTTTTCAAAAAAGACATTGGACAGCCGTTTGGAGGATGTGACGAGATTCTACCGGGCCTACTACCGGGCGGCCGGGAAGATCAACGCCGACCCCGATGCCTACCGGGATTATCTGGTGGAAAAGGCCGCCTTCCCCGCGGCAGTGCGGGACGCCTACCGCTTTGTCACTTACCGGAAACCCGGCCTTCCCGGCCAGGCCCAGATCGACCAGGCCCTCGCCTGGCTTAAAGCC
>BOAV01000241.1 GCA_026002045.1 Spirochaetia bacterium
ATAAAGAAGATCCGTAAACACTGAAAGACGCCGATCCCCAAAGCGATCCAGGACCAGCGGAGACTGTAACGCTTTACCTCGGAGGCGGCGACAAAGACCAGAAAGGAAAGAAAAATATTTAAAAGGATTACTTCCATAATCATGATTCCGGCTGCGGAAACATTGACCCCATTCAGGGTAAAAATGGTCTGCCAGGTATTGATAACCAGAAACACCATGACCAGCGCGCTTGGCGTGGAATTCGTCTGGTAGAGTAACCGCTCATATTGTTTCATAAGTACCTTCCTTGACATTAAAGGCATTGTAAAAGACATTGATTATTAAAAATAAGGATGCGCATAAAAACAGGACGCATAGCGCAAGCCCCAGGTCAAAGGTTAAGGTTGAAGGGGTATAGGTAATGGTGCCCCGTTCAATATATCTGTCAAGGGAACTCAAATCCAGGGCCCTATAGGTTACCCGTATGGCGGCCAGTTCAAGCGCCGAAGCAACAGAAAAAACAAGGCTTCCCGCGGCAACTATACCGGAAACAATCAGGGTAAACAAACCTGCGGCATGGCTCCCCAATTCCAGCAGGAACAGGAATACTGCGAACACAATGATCCAGATTGACCGCCACAGTAATGCTGCGTTGATCCGCTGCATTTCCCGGTAAAAATCGGCAAGCCCCTTGTCCCCATAGGCGTAGAAAAGGTACGTGTCCGTAATAAATCCCAGGGCATAGATCAGGAACAGTACCCCAAAGGAAAGATAGAGAAACAACCCTGTCCGCTGAACCTTTAAACTTCGCGCTGCAGGCAACATATCTGAACCCTCCAACAAAGGGGAACCGCAGCCTGACGGCCGCAGTTCCCTTTTCTGTTTATTTTGATACCAATGCGTATGCGTCACGGTACGCCTGAATATAGGCGTCGATCTTGCCGCTGGCATAGGCCTGTTTAATCTGATCAATACTGGTGGTATTGGTGGTAATATAACTGAAGATCAAATCTTCCTGGGTAACCCCGATATTGGTATCCAGAATCTGCCGCTGTAATTGTTCGGTCAGGGAGAACACCGGCGGAACAAGACTGAAGTAGGGACTTGTGGTCTTGTTATAGGTTGAGGAAAGTACCTTTGCGTCATCATAGAGTTTCCAGGTTCGTTCACCCTCGGCAGTGGTATACTGCTGCTCAAAGCCGATGGACTTCTCGTACCCGATGGGGAAATTGAAGCCCAGGAAATTCCGGGAGAACAGGGCGCCGTCACCGTTGGAGAAGGTCGCCGCCTGATCGTTAAACCACTTGTTCATCTTGGGATAGGCCACGCCCCCTGAACCGATATATTTTGCCGCATCGATCATTTCCGGCATACCGAAGTTCTGTGCGGTGGAACCCTTTTCGCTGAACATAAAGTCAAACAGCTTTAATGTCTGCCGCAGTTTTTCGCCGCCGGTTACCGAAGAAATGGCCCAGCCGTCCGGTTTGATAACACGGGTATTTTCCACATAGTGAACGAAGCCGTTGGCCACGCCGCCGGGCAGCTTGGTAAGGGGGGGAAGGATGCCTTCCACATCGGTCTGAACTTTTCCGCTTCCCAGGGAAACGCTGGTGGTGGAAGGAATAAAGTCAAAGGTCATGAAGCCGAACTTGTTGGATCCTGCCCTGATGTCCCCGCCGAAATAAATGTTGCGGAAATTGTCCTTAATGGAGGTGGTCGCAAAATCAGGCGCGATAAGTCCCTCGTTAAACAGTGCTTTAA
>BOAV01000242.1 GCA_026002045.1 Spirochaetia bacterium
GTTATTTGCATCGGCGTAGCCTTGGTGCACATCCTCTATGTGCAGTACCACATCAATGTCGGAACCGCCGAACGGGAAATAAACGGCATGAAGAGCATCGTGGCGACTGCGGGCGACACCGGCAATATTTCATTTGACGCGCAGGGCAGTTACAAAGGCGAACTCGTTATCACCCTCGACCTCGCGGACAAGAACGCCGACTCCGGGGATGCGGTCAAGCAAAAATTGCGAAGCCACTGGGCTGATTTCCCCAATGCGGTGTTTGCCTTTTCCGACCAATTTGATGATATGTTCGGCGGTTCCGACATTGATGTGGTACTGCACATAGAGGATGTGCACCAAGGCTACGCCGATGCAAATAACATTGTAAAACTCATCGGGAGCAATATTAGCTCCGTTACAGACCTCGCCATCGACATGAATGCGGGCCTGCCGGAAGTGTCGGTACACATCGACAGACAGCGCGCCTACAACTTCGGCCTGAATGTCGCCGGCATCGCTTCGGAAATCTCCGCTTCCGCAACACGGTTTTGGGCGGCAAGCAGGTTTTCTTCGCTCATCTTGATGCTTTCCTGCATCAGGAGGAGACTGTAAAACAGTTTCTGCACGTCACGCTCAAGTTGTTTTTGCGTCTCTTCAAAGGTAATTTTACCCGCCCCATAGTCGATTTTTGCCGCCTTGATCGTTTCGATCATTGCGATATTAAAATTAAGCGAAACACCTATGCTACCGCCCATGTTCCAATGATCTTTTTCGGTAATGGTGACACCCGGTATCTCCATAGCTTCATTGGCGCGGTTAATTGTCCCGCCTGCATCGATACTCGGTAACAAGGTATTCCAGGCGGTATTGCTTGCGCGTTTCTGTGTTTCCAGGTCGATAGAAGCGCTTTGGATCTGACGGCTGTTTTGCAGGGCATAGCGGACTGCCTCATCTACCGTCAAAGTAATTGTGCTGCTTTCCTGTGCGTTACCGATGACGGTGATCACACAGAATAATAATAAGGCAGTTATGTTCTTCTTCATGCTATTACTCCTTAAAAGCGGCGCTTGCGCCGCCGTAAATCGGAAGTGTTACAGAGTAACACCTACTCCTTTTGCTTGTTTCTTGCCGTTGACGATTGAATACATCACCGGGATAAAGAACAGCGTGATAAATGTTGCCGAGGTTAAACCGCCGATGATGGCAAGCCCTATGGGCTGGGTCAAAACTGCGGAAGCGCCGGGGAAAAATGCCATGGGCACGACTCCCAAAATGGTGGTAAGGGCGGTCATGAGCACCGGGCGGAGGCGGGTTTCTCCGGCTTCAAGGCAGGCGTCCATGACGGAACGGTTATCGCGGCGGACAAGAAGATTGGTATAATCAACAAGGATGATGCCGTTGTTTACCACAATTCCCGCCAGCATCACGAAGCCCATCATGGTAAACGCGGAAACCGCAAAACCGGTGATAACATGGATTGCGACAACACCGATGAGCATGAGCGGTATCGTACAGAAATTGATAAAAGGATCTTTGAAACTTTCGTATTGCCCGGCCATCACGCCGAACACCAGTAATAAGGCCATGATTATCACCATGATGAAGGCATTCACCATGCTTTGTGTTTCGGCGCTTTCACCGGCGTAGGTGACTTCGTAATCGGTGTCCGCAAGCAGCGCTTTGACTTGCTTTTCAGCGTCAGCCAGATTATGGCCGGCCACTACATTGCCCGTGATGTGAATGACCCTGTCCCT
>BOAV01000243.1 GCA_026002045.1 Spirochaetia bacterium
TCCAGAGTCTGTAGAAAAACAATAATTATTAACAACTCTTTACAGGTTCAAATATTTAAGTAACATCATTTCATTATACATAGATTTCCATTTTCCCGCCGCTTGTTTTTAGGCATAGTTCTTCTTCTGATTGTACCTTTTCAGGCATTTACACAAATTATGAACAATGCAATATAACTGCCATTGTCCATTTACTTTATTTCTTCCCCGTAAGGTAAATCGATTAAGCTCTTTGCAATATGCTATATCAGAAAATACCGGCTCTATTATTTGTATCCGGCGTGAATATCTTTCCTGATATTCTTCTCTGTTTAATTTCTTTTTTAACTCCATGCATAAACTGCCTTCTTCGCTGCTTGCCATTATCAGCAGTGTCCTGCCTTTACTCATCGTTTCCTGATCCTTTTTTCTCTTTATGCACTTTGAAAAATAGGGACAAGCCCGGCAGTCTTTCACATTTGCCCGGTATTCTTTGCCTTCCTTCCCTCTCAAATAGGTGTTGCCTTTATACTCAAGGCGTTTCCCGTGGGGGCATACATAATAATCTCCCCCTTTATGGTGTTTAAAATCAGCGGCATTATAGCGCCGTTCCTCCTTCTTCCCAAGCCGCTTCTTGTAGTCTCCGTCCGGTATTATCGCTTCCATCCCCGCGGCCTCTGCCGCACGCAGGTTTTCTTCACTAAAGTAATTGCTGTCCGCCAGTATTGTTGCTTTCCGCTTCTTTTTGATCCCGGTTTCTTCAATAGATTTGTTCGTTTCGTCAAGCATCCGGGGGAAATGCTCGCATTCATTCGCGCTTCCCACCGCTTCGGCGCTCACTATGACCTGGTTCTTATCATCTGATACCGCAAGCCCAATATACCCCTGGATGTATCCTTTTGAGGTATGTATCAGCGCACTCTCATTGTCCGTTACGTTAGATTTCAGTTCTTTCCCGTTCCGGCCTTCTCTCTTTTCCATATTTTCCAAAAAAGCACTAATCTTTTCTATCCCCTGATTCAGCTTTTTTTGCCGTTCTTCATAATGCCGGGCATTTTCAGCGGTTACTTCACCTTTTTTATCTTTCCGCTTGTGCCGCTCTATATGCCGTTCCGCCATTGTTTTATATATCTTAAGCCGCTTCTTTAATTCTTCTTCTGTCCCGGTTAATTCCATTGATGCGTTTGAGGGCAGCCGACAGCCATCAATTGCGAATACCTTCCCGCCGATTAATCCTAATTCATTACAATAGGTTAGCACCTTTTCAAATACTTCCCGGAACTGTTCATTATTCCCTGAAATAAAATCCGCTATGGTGGTCCAATGCGGTTCCAGGTCTTCCGTTAACGCTTTTGCTATGATATTCGTCTTGCTTAATTCCCCTATTTCCCTTGAGCTTTTAAGCCCCTTTGAATAGCCATAGATTATCAGTTTCATCATTGCCGCAGGAGGTATCGCACTTGCTCCTGTTTTATCGTTCTTATAGTTAGTATCGAAATTACTCAGGTCTATTTTATTATTGAGTACGTCATTAAGCATATATTCAAAGGTGCCGGGCAACAACTGTTCTTTTAGGTTGACCGTTAAAAACAATCCCTGCCCGGATGCTGCATCGGTATGTTTATATTTTGCCATGGTTTCCCCTCTAATGTAAAATATTATTACCGTTTATTTGGTTTGTAAAGGGTTTTTCTACAGGCTCTCCATGGCGC
>BOAV01000244.1 GCA_026002045.1 Spirochaetia bacterium
GGAACGAGCCCTGGAAAGCGGCCTGGAAGCACTTTTTGAGGCCCGGGTCGAGGTGGACAACTTCAAGCTTGATCTCCTCAAGTTCCGGGTGGGGATGAGGTCCATCACCGTGGCGAACCGGGATGAACCGATGAAGAATTTATTCCAGATCGGGCGCATGGAATTCCGTATGAAACCCGAGGCGGTGCTCCGGGGGAAAATTTATATTGAGGAAATCAGGACCGACGCCCTTCTTTTTAATACCGATCGGAAGACTTCCGGGGCGCTGCCCGCCCGGCCCGGAAAGGAAAAGAAAGCCAAGCCCCCCAAAGAGCCCATGCCGCCCCTGGTGGATTTGCAGAATTTTGACGCCATGGGGCTTTTGGACCGGGAATTCGACAAGCTGAACACTCCCAAAGCTTACGACACTGCGGCGGCATTTTATAATGATACCTACAGCAAATATAAAGGCGAGGTAGAACTGGTACAGACCCGGAGCAAAGAAATGCAGTCCCGTGGAGAACAACTGGTGGCCAGTGCACAGGCCCTGTCTTCTCTTGATTTCCGCAACCCACAGGAAGTTATGCGGATAAGGGATTTTATTACCGAAGTAACTACCATGACGGAGATGGTGCAGTCCATGGCAACTGAAGCCGCCGGCCTTGTCACCGGTATACAAACCGATATCCAAAGCGCCGAGCAGCTGGTGAGGACTGCTCAGACTTATATCACCGACGATCTTAATCACCTGAAATCGTACCTGGATTTTAGCAGCGGCGCTGCATTATCCGCCCTGGAGCCTTCGATCCGGGAAATTCTTTCGGACACGGCGGAACAGTACCTGGATTACGGGCTCCGGGCCCTGGAAATTTTAGAGAAGCTCAAGGCGGCCTCGGAATCCCGGCCAAAATCGGAGCCCAAGCCCCCCAAGGTGAAGGCCGTTGCCTTTAAGGGCCAGGATGTGGTCTTTCCCACCCGATCTTACCCCAAGTTTTACCTCGGGATTCTCGCCGCCGATTTTACCCTGAACCACTGGCGCTATGCCCTGGATCTGCGGGGGGTGAGTTCAGACCCGGACCTGTCCGGGGTTCCGGTTTCTTTAGCCCTGTCCCTCAATGAGACCGGCGCTTCCCTCAGCCGGGAAGCGGCCTTTAAAGGCCGGGCCGATTTCAGAAACACCGCAGCGGAGCGCTTTGCCGCTGAAGTGTCCGGGGCCGGTTTCCCCGTAAGCCTGGGTGATCAGTTGAGCCAGGTGGGGATTAACGGCTTTAAGGGGGATGTTGCTTTTGCGGTGGGACTTTCCGGCCGTACCGACGGGGGCGTTGCCGGGAATGGAGACGTGAGCATCAACAAAGCCCAGTTGGTGGACCCTTCAGGAACCTTGGCCCAGGCCATAGATACCGCTGTCCGGGAAGCCGGGGACATCCGGCTGGGGCTTAAATATGAACATCACACCCAGGGTAAGGACGATTTTTCGATCTCCACCAATATCGGGGATCTGATCAAGAATGCCCTTGAAAGGACCGCCAGGGCCTATGCCCAAAAAGCCGCCGATGAACTGGAAAGGGCGCTGCGGGCAAAAATCGCACAGTACATTGATGGGAGATTTGTCTCTCAGGAAGAGCTGGACCTGCTTTTCCAGGTTGCCAGGGGAGACAAGGCTGCTCTGGATAGCCTAAAAGGCGCCCTGGATGA
>BOAV01000245.1 GCA_026002045.1 Spirochaetia bacterium
GCTCCACCCACGGGCCATGCAGCCCTGCATCAAGACCGGCACCCCGGTGCTGGTAAAAAATTCCTACAATCCCCAGGCTCCCGGAACCCGGATCATTTCCACCTTGGAGAAAAAGCTCCTCCCCGTGCGGGCCATCACTTCCCGCAAGAACGTGACCCTGGTGGATATCGTTTCCACCCGGATGCTGGGGCAGTACGGTTTTCTGGAAGAGGTTTTTGCCGCCTTCGCCCGGTATAAACTTTCGGTTGACATGGTGGCCACCAGCGAGGTGTCCATCTCCCTGACCCTGGATGCGGCTCATGATCTGACGGATCTGAAAAAAGATCTGTCCCGAATCGCAAAAGTCGATATCCGGGCCGGTAAGGCCATTGTGACGATTATCGGGGACGTGCGCCGCTCTTCGGAAATTCTGGCCCGCGCCTTCCGTACCTGCGAGCTTATCGGGGTGCCGGTGCAGATGGTGTCCCAGGGGGCCAGCAAGGTAAACATCAGCTTTATCGTAAACGACACCGAAGCCCCGGAAGTGGTCAAGGCCCTGCACATCGATTTTTTTGAAGACCCCCGGCGCAGTTTCACGGAGTAAACAATGAACATATTGATAGCCGGTTACGGCAAGATGGGAAGGATCATTGAAACCCTCGCAATCGAACGGGGCCACCGGATCGCCGCGGCGGTGGACCCGTTTTATATAGAAGAAAAGACCGCCTCGCTTGCCCCGGTGTTCAAGGCCCTTGCGGATTTGGACCGGGCGGCGGCCCTGTCCATCGACGTGGCGGTGGAATTTACCCGGCCGGATACGGCGGCGGCCAATATCAAGGCCCTGGCGGAACGGCGGATACCGGTAGTTGCGGGCACCACGGGCTGGCTCAATCAGCTTGATGAGGTGACCAAGGCGGTCAATGCCGCCGGTTCTTCCCTCCTCTGGGCATCGAATTTTTCCCTTGGGGTAAATCTCTTCTACCGGATTGCCGAATTTGCCGCGAAACTGGCGGATCCCTTCCCGGAGTACGATGTGGGGGGCTGCGAGGTCCACCACAACAAAAAGGTTGACAGCCCTTCGGGGACCGCAAAAACTCTTGTCAAAAAGGTGCTGGCCCAAATGAAGCGGAAAAAGATCGCGGTTTACGACAAACTGGACCGGCCCCCCGCTGCGGACGAACTCCACTACGCCAGTCTGCGGGTCGGATCGGTGCCAGGCACCCATACCCTTACCTTCGATTCCCCGGCGGATACCATCGAGATCACCCATACCGCGCGGGGCCGGGAGGGGCTTGCATCGGGGGCGCTTACCGCCGCACAGTGGCTGGTGGGTGAGTCTGACGGAAAGGCGCGGCAAGGGGTATTCACCATGGATGATGTTTTGGAGAGTATACTATGAAAGAATTACGGGGGGCTCTTACTGCCCTTATCACCCCCATGCACGACAACGGGGATGTGGACTACGAAGGGTTCAGGCGGCTCATCAATTTCCAGTTGGAGGAGGGCATCGACGGCCTGGTCCCCCTGGGCACCACCGGCGAAACCCCCACCCTGGACGAGGATGAGGAAGAAAAGCTCATCAAACTCGCCGTGAAAGAGGTGAATGGCAAGGTCCCGCTCATTATCGGCACGGGCTCCAATGACACCAAACACATGGTGATCTATACCAAGCGGGCCAAAG
>BOAV01000246.1 GCA_026002045.1 Spirochaetia bacterium
GCATATACGGCGAGTGTTTTTCTGATATGGGCAATAATCAGATCTTCAGGCTTTGCACGTATTGACCCTTCTGATATCTGCATAAACAGATCGGGCATAAATTGACTGATAAGTGAAATGGGTATGGAAACCGCAGCAAGATTTGCCAAAAGTTTTTGCACAGAAAGGGCCAGGCGTTCATTGGTCCAGTAATAACGGCTGCGGTCGCTGAAACTGTACTTGCGGGCCAGGCGTTTTTCTTCTTCTGTGCCGTGATAATATTTTTCCCAGTAATTGGGTTTGGAACTGAGCATGACTTCTTCAAGGGTATCTTCAAGTTTTGACTGCCTGGCTGCGGGGACAAGTTCCCTTTCGATAGCGGCCAGGGAGAAAAGCGCTTCACGGTATGCAAAGGTTAAGGCAGGGCCGACTTTCAATATACAAAAATGATCCCGGACCATGTTTTTTAAACATGAGGCGCTTTGGTAATCGGTTGAATGGGCTTCGAATACAAGGGGACTTGCATTAAGGGCGCTTTTTAAATCCTGGGCATTTTTGCTGTTATAGTAAAACACCGTATCATCCCCGAATTCAACGCCCCCCTGGGCCACTACCGCGATTACCCTGTCCCAGGCTTCGGCAAGGCCTGAATCCAAAAAGGCTTTTTGCGTTACCCGGATAGTTTCTTCCACGCCTTCTTTTGAGGTAGGTTTTAAAGATGATTCTTTTTCTTTTGAACCCCCGGGAACCGGAACCTCAGTCCCTATAATATACAGGGGCTTTGCCCCTTCCCTGTTACTGTTCCAGGATGTTTCCGCAGCTTTACAAAGCCGCACTACCCGTTCCGCTACGATTTTATCGGGCAGGGGCTCGGAACGGCTGCCTGAATCATCGGCGCAGTACATACTTGCATCAAGATGGATCTTGCGGCAGCCGGCCTCTACATAGGCTTTAACCAGGGTCTCCGCCTTGTCCATGGCCTCCGCAGATTTTTCAGCCTGCCACGCGTTGGGCCCCAGGTGGTCCCCGCCGAAGATAATTTTTTCTATGGGGAAATCAAGAGGGGCGGCTATAGCTTTTACATAGGCAATGAAATCCTTTGGCCTCATGCCGGTATAACCGCCGTACTGATCAACCTGATTTGAGGTGGATTCGATAATCAAGATTGAATTATCATCGAGAGCCTGCAGCATGGAAGCCTGCAGCACTGTTTTATGGGCGCTGCATACCGAATACACGCCCAAAGGGTTGCCTTTTTTGTTTTCAGCAAGACGCTGTATAAGGATGTTTTCTGATCCGCTCATTAGTTATACTAACCTATGTTCCTTGTTTTTTCAATCTGAATAACTCTATTAAGCCTGCTTGACAAGTTCAAAAATATCCTCAGGTTTTCTTAATACGCCGTCAAAAAGATCTTCCTCAGCAGGGGTACAATATCCAAAAGCAGCGCCCAGGGATAATACATTATTTTCCCTGGCAGCGCTGGCATCTATATGTTTATCCCCTACCATGAGCCATTCAGCAGGATCACTCCCATTGAGGATTTTCTTAACCATATTGCCTTTTCGGTTTTCGTTGCAGTACAAAGAAGCAAAACAACGGCGCAGCCCTGTGGCATCCATCATGCAGTTTACATGATCAGTACTGCCGGTGCTTGCTATATAACAATCAATGT
>BOAV01000247.1 GCA_026002045.1 Spirochaetia bacterium
ATAATAATGAGCCTCCATACCGTCGGGGCGCAGATGCTGATTTTTCTGGCGGCGCTGCAGGACATCCCCAAAGAATTGTATGAAAGCGCGGATATTGACGGGGTCGGCATGACAGGAAAACTGTTACACATCAAGATCCCCCAGGTGTCTCCCACCATCCTTTTCAATCTGGTGCTTGGGATTATCGGGGCGTTTCAGGTTTTTATGCAGCCCTATATCTTCGACAATCTTAACGCGAATTCCGGAAGAAATCTGGGGATGTATGTCTATGTACAATACCTCTTTGATTATGCCTTTCGGTACTTTGAGGCCGGTTATGGCAGCGCTATTGCGTGGATTTTGTTTGTGGCGATTCTTGTAATAACGGTAATTATTATGAAAACTTCAAACCGCTGGGTTTATTACAGCGGCGAAAGCGGGGATGAAAAATGAAAGCTAACAAAAGGGTAAATGAAATTATCTCCGGCGCAATAGGGTATTTTCTTATCTTGATCATGGGAATATTGTATATCCTGCCTTTTGCATGGCTGGTCTCTTCTTCGCTTAAAACAACGAGGCAGCTTTATGTTATTCCCCCCGAATGGCTGCCCAGGCCGCCGACATTGAAAAATTTTATCGATGGCTGGGCCATACTGCCTTTTGGTATGTATTTAAGGAATACCTTGTTTGTTGCCGTCGTCGGAGCTATTGGCACGGTAATATCTTCGGCTTTTGTGGCATACGGGTTTGCCCGTTTTAAATGTAAGGCAAGTCCCTTTTTATTCATCCTGGTTATCAGTACCATGATGCTGCCAAACCAGGTAACGCTTGTTCCGATGTATCAGGTTTTTTCCAGGCTGAGATGGCTGGATACGTATCTGCCTCTTTTAGTACCCCGTTTCCTGGGAACCAGCGCTTTTTTCATATTTTTGCTCCGGCAGTTTTTTAAAACCATTCCCCATGAATTAGATGAGGCCGCAAAGATAGATGGGTGTAATACCTTTCGAATTCTTATCTCCATATTGGCGCCGCTCTGCCGTCCGGCCCTTATAACCGTTTTTGTGCTTTCCCTGGTTAATGGGTGGAATGATTTTATGAGTCAGTTGATATACCTTAATTCCGAAAGGAATTATACCATTGCCATTGGGCTGCAGTTTTTCAGCTCTAAATATGGTCCTCAGCAAGTCAACCTCCTGCTGGCGGTATCCCTGTTAACTTTGCTGCCTTTGCTGGTTTTGTTTTTCATAGCGCAGAGGTATTTTGTCCAGGGTATTTCTACAACCGGTATAAAAGGGTAAATGTTTATGCATAACAGCGGGGCCGGCGGACGGGAAAAAAACCGGCGTTTGTTTGACGGCAAAACCCTTGCGGGTTGGCATGCGGTACCCCGGCTGCCTATGCCCCATTGGCCGGGAGGGCCGGAACCTGACAAAACCACTCCCCAGTATCAGATCGCCGCATCAACCTGCGGTCATTGGGATGTTGTAGACGGCGCTATTGTCGGAACCCAGGAGATTCGCGGATACGGCGGGTATCTTTTGACCGACGATGTTTTTACGGATTTTGAATTAAGCTACGAAGCCCGGCCGGATTGGCCGGTTGATACCGTGCTTTTGGTACGGACCACCGCCGCCGGTTCTCAGGGGTTTCAGGTT
>BOAV01000248.1 GCA_026002045.1 Spirochaetia bacterium
AGAATCCTCCCTATGGGGCTTTGGGACAAATTCCGGGCATATTCAAGTATTCTACGGTTAAGCATAGCTTAATAATAATAAAAGATGTATTGAAAGTCCATATATTGGCGTAATATTTGTCAATTAAATCCATAATCTTGCGTAATATTTGGATTTAATGATTACTGACCCGCAAATCCCATTGCCCCAAAGAGGTCCAGGGTGCCGGTGGTCCATTCTTCCAGGCTGTCCATCACCAGTTTTTCCACCTCGTGCCAGTTACCGGCACGGGGGCCCGGAAGGCTGCGGTTGGTGGAATTGGTAAACACGATGGTCCTGCAGCCCTGTTCCCGCAGGCGGATCACGTTGTCCGGGGCGTCGTCGATGTAGACATGAGCACCAACCGCGCCCTTGTCGGCCATAAAACAGATGTCCCAGTAGGGGATGTCGTAGTTGTCCAGCCAGTCCACGGTCTGGGTAATCGAGGTCTTGTGGGAATATTTCAGGAAGAGCCGGTGGGTGATGATGCGGATGCGGATGCCCCGGCTGGAAAGTTTCCGCAGCACACCGGGGGCATCTTGTATGGGCTTCATATCCCGGAAGATGTTCCGCTGGGTAACGGCGAAACGGTGGAGCCGATCATAGCCGCCGTATTCGGCAATGCCCCATTCGTCAAGGCCGTAGCCGACATCCGGCGTGAGGGTTTCCACCGGTTTGTTGAGCCATTCCGCAGCGATTCCGCGCATGGAAGCGTAGAAGTCGCCCACCACGCCGTCAAGATCGACCCCTAAAATAAAGCTGCTTTCATCCATGTTTCCCCCCGGCGTCATGATGATTTCCTGAGATCAATATTACCATGCTACGGCCCTTAACGGTATAGGTTCCGGTTGAGTCCAGGGGCTTTCCCTCACCTTTGGCGACAATGTCATCGGGGAAAGGAAGGCCGGTGTCCACAACCCGGACCCAGCTTTTTCCGTCTATGGGTTCGCTGATCGTAAAGTCAACCGCTTTTTCCCCGCCGTTAAACATGATGAAGAAATCGTTGTCATCCTTGTCCGCCAGCACCTCGGCCTTGCTGCCGTCCATCCGCAGGGCCAGGCAGGAACCGATTTTTTCCCAGTCCGGAGGCTCCCCTTCTTCATCAAACCAGCTGATGTCGGGGATGGCGTTATAGTTCCCGTCCCGTCCGGTGTAAAACTCAGGGCGCATAAAGCCCGGATGCCGCCGCCGGAAGGCGATCATCATTTTGACAAAACGGTACAGTTCGGCGTTTTTTTCCAGCAGGGACCAGTCGTACCAGGAGGTCTCATTGTCCTGGCAGTAGGCGTTGTTGTTCCCCCCCTGGGTCCGGCCGAATTCATCCCCGCCCAAAATCATGGGGGTTCCCAGGGAAACCATCATGGTGGCGATGAAGTTTTTCTGCAGCCGTATCCTGACCCCCGCGATAGCCGGGTTGATGGAGTAGCCTTCAATGCCGTTGTTGGCGCTGTAGTTGTAGTTTCCCCCGTCCCGGTTATCCTCGCCATTTTCCTCGTTGTGTTTGTCTTTGTATGATACGAGATCCTTCAAAGTGAAACCGTCGTGGCTGGTGATAAAATTGATCGAGTGGAAGGGTTTGCGTCTGGGAATTGAATATCCCGTTTCCATTTGCCGG
>BOAV01000249.1 GCA_026002045.1 Spirochaetia bacterium
TGAACGCTCAGGCCGCTCTCAAAAAAGTCGTGGAACGGTTCGGGACCGGCATCAAGATTGTAAACGACAACGGCAGTGAGAACATGGCAAAGGCGGAAGCATACCTGGCTTCCCTGAATATCACCCATGAAGCGGCGGCCTCCGCATCCAGGGCGCGGGCGTTGGCGGCGCTCAGAAGGCTGCCGGTCATGGCGCTATGGCCCCCAGAATTTTATCGGTACGCCACCAGACCAGTTTTGCTTCATAGTTACTGACCAGCAGGGCCGAGAGGATGCCGTCGGCGCTCAGATCAAAGGTGTTAAGCTGGAGTTCATCCCGGTCCACCCGGATGGTTCCCTGGCGCTGGCCGCCCTCTGCGGCAGCTGCATCAGCGGCGGAACCGGCGTTCAATATCAGGATGGAATAACCGGATTCCAGGGGAAAGTTCAAAAAAATGCGACCCCCACGGATTGCCCCCAGCATGGAATAAAGCACCCGGGCGCTTACCTTGCGGCCGTTTTCATTAAAGGTATATTCCAGAAAGGGGACCTCGATGCGGTCCGTATAGGAACCGTTTTCTACATCCATGCTCCAGATGATGGAGCTGTCAGATTCATTGCCCGAGCGGGTGTTGGTAGATTCATCAAAGGTATCACGGTAATAATCAACCTTGAAGTAGAGGGTCCGGCTGTCCGGGGCCGGCATGATGGCGTCCATTGAGGAGGACACCTTTGGCCAGTCCGGGGGGACCGGGACGGCGCTGTTTTTGAGGGGCAGGAGGTACAGGAGCATCCCGGTGGAATCAAACCAGTAAATATTCCAGCCCGAGGGAATACGGCACACCACGACGATTTCATCCCATATGGAAGTGTAGATCCCTGTAATCCGGGGAAAGGGACTACCCCCGATTCCTTCCTGACCCAGGTATTCCACAAAGCGGCCGTCCTGATCAAAGTGGAGGACCGTACTGTCCAGCAGGGCCCTGCTTTCAGCATCAACGCTGTACCGGTCATCGGGGAGCCGGTCCTCCACATAGATATGTTTACGGGAATCCACCGCCAGATGCCCCGGTTCCCGCAGGGGCCAGGAAAAGGCCCACCGGGTAGCGGCGGCGCTGTCTTCAATATTGGTCCTGAGGGAGAGGGGCGTAGGGTTGGTCTCTTCGTTGAAGATCATAAAGATAAAATCCCCATAGGAAGTATATTGTACAATCTTTTGCCCCTTCCCGTCTGAAATATAAAAAAGCCCGTCCCGCATTGCGATATTGACCGCCGTGATCCCCCGGTCCCCCTCCAGACTGTAGAGGGCCAGCTGATCCTCCAGCCGCCCGATATCAAGGGTAAAAAGGTCTTCCCGTGCAATGGACGCCGCCTGATCCTGTGAACAGGCGGAAAAAAACAGGGGAAGGAGCGCAAAAAGGATAAACGGGAATTTCATGCATTAACCTTAGACAGGACCCAAAGCATAGTCAAGTCCGGTGTCCGTACTCACTACATATAGGACAGAGCGGCCCGATGGGGAATGGATATCCCCAGGGTGGCAGAAAACTCCGACGGTGTCAAGAAACCCAAAGACTGATGGGGCCGGTAGAAATGGTATTTATCC
>BOAV01000250.1 GCA_026002045.1 Spirochaetia bacterium
ACATTAGTGTAAGCAAAAAAAACGTCGCCTAACATACGCTATACGCATCGCCCCTTCGGGGCTCGGCCTACAGAAAAACGCAGTCGGCCTTTGGCCTTTGTGCGTTTTTCTTCCGGCACATTTTTGCGGTTGCTGGAAACCTACGGTTTCCTCTATCGCAACCGCAAAAACGTCGTATAGCTTTCACGTTATGTGCAATGCCCCTAAGCTGGTAGAACATACTTGACATTAGTGTAAATAAAGAGGATACTATATTAATGGAGATTTTATGGAAATAATACCTGAAATACAAGCATATTTTGATGCAAAACAGGGTTCAGTTGATTCTATTGATAACTATTTCGCCAAGGATATTCGCATTGAAGATACTGATAAAAATACTGTTATCAATGGTTTTGATAGTTGCAAAAAATGGCTTAAAGAAAAAAGTCAACAATATGAAATGGAAACAGAAATTGTTGGCATACAATCGGAAGACAATGGAAGCATTAAAGTTTCGGTATTGGTTTCTGGAAATTTTGCGCCGGGACATTTCCCATTCGATTATCATTTTATCATAACGGACGGGAAAATAAAAGACGTAAAAATAATTTATATGGGGGAATAAACAATGGTTGCAAAAGGAGTAATATATGAGTGATTTTATGGAACTTTGTAAAAAGCGGCAAAGTTGCCGTGGTTTTTCAGAACAGCCGGTAGAGCATGACAAGTTGGTGCAATGTGTTGAGGCGGGCCGATTAACTCATTCCGGTTGCAATGCCCAGCCGTGGAGTTTTGTTGTGGTAGAAAACCCGGATATGGTTAGTCAAATAGCACAATGCGGTCAACAGTTAAAGCAAAATGTTTGGTTGGGAACAACAAAAGCGTTTATTATCATTCTGGAAGAACACGCTTTTTTGAGTCCTATTATCAGTTGCTTTCTTGATAGCCAGTATTATGCAAAAGGTGATTTGGGTGCGGCCACCGCATATGTTTGTCTTGAAGCTACTGCACAAGGGCTTGGAAGTAATATTATTGGCCTTTATGACCGTAAAAAGATTTGTGAATTGTTGCAAATTCCGATAGAGAAACAATTCGGTGCTGTAATTGCTTTGGGGTATCCTTCAAATGATACCATTCGTACTAAAACGCGTAAAGCATTTGAGGATATTGTGCGGTTTGTATGAACTATACAATTATTTTGGATAATAATATAATGAAAAAAATTATTTTCCAAAATATTGTTATAAAGTATAAAAGTACGGGGCACTGCACATAACATACGGTTACGCAAACCCTTGTATTTCCCCGTGTTCCCTTATGCTCACCTGTGTTTATCTTATTACAGGACAAAGAATTAGTCAAGTAGTTTGTGCTGTCATGTGTCTGTTCGTATTTATATGTTACCCTAATTTTTTTTATATTGCTGTCATATCTGCTGTCATTTTTGGTATTGTTAAGATGCACAGTAATACTGTTAATGAATAACCGCAGGGCAAGCCCTGCGGTATCTTTAACCTTCATGCTTTATTTTGGTAAGGGAACAGCTCAAGCTGTTTCCCCTCATGTATTTTTTGGTAATCCTCTGGATTTCGTCCTTGGTT
>BOAV01000251.1 GCA_026002045.1 Spirochaetia bacterium
CCATTATACTTCACCCCCGGAATTTGCTGCTGAAAATTGCTTTCCTTCGGGTGAAATCTCAAGAGGCAGGTCGATAAAAAAAGTTGTTCCCATCCCCTCCGCCGAATTAAACCAGATGGCGCCGCCATGGTCGTTCACGATTCGTTCCACAATAGGAAGCCCCAGGCCGGTACCGGATTCTTTGGTAGTAAAGTAGGGGGTAAAGACGAGTGAGGTTTCCTCTTTTGAAATGCCCTTTCCGGTATCCCTGATACTCAGTCTACAATACCGGCTCTCCCGTTTTTTTACAAGGACCGTGCGAATTTCTATCAAGCCCTTGCCGTCCATTGCGTCGATGGCGTTGATGATAAGGTTGGTCAGCACCTGGGCAATCCGGTGCTTGTCGATCTTCACCGAAACATCCTCCCCCACATGTTCGGTCTCAAACTTGATGAGCGGATGGGAGCTGCCGTAGGGGGTGATGGTTTCCGCGATAAGCTCCCGTAAACTGGTCCAGGACTGGGATGGCTCCATGGGCCTGGAAAGGGTACGGAACTCGTTGAGCAGGGTGGAGAGCCCCTCGGTTTCCTGGATTATCGCCATCATGGAAGATTCCAGAATTTCCTCAACCCGTTCCGGCTCGTTCTGCCAGCGCCGCAGCACCCGTTCCGCGGAAAGCTTGATCGGGGTCAGGGGGTTTTTGATTTCATGGGCAAGCTGTTGGGCCATGTTCTGCCAGATCGAAATTTTTTCGGCCTTAAACAGGGCGATACGGGATTTTTCCAGGTCCTGGACCATGGCGTTGAAGGACCGGATCAAAAGCTCCAGTTCATCCCCCCGCCGGGCCACAATCTGGATGGAAAAATCCCCTTCCGCCACCCGCCGGGTCGCTTCGGTCAGTTCCACGATGGGCGCCGTCACCCGCCGGGTAAAGGAAATGGCGATAATCAAAGTCATCAGCAGGGAGGGGAAGAAGAAGACCCCGTAAAAGAAGATCAGCAGGGGCTGCAGATTGGACAGGATGGAATCGATGATCTCAAAGCGGAGGGTTTCATTTTCAATTCTTCCCACCCCCGCGTCAAAGCCTTCCCCCAGGCTGTAACTGATGATCCGTATCAGGGTCTTTTCGACCGGGACGGCATAGCGGATATAATCAATGTCCCGGGGCATCTCCCGGCCGATAAAGCCCGGATATATTGATGGCGGGTTTTGCAGCCGCTGTCCCCCATCCCCGGCAAAGGCCCAGCTTTCCCAGGTCCCGTCCTCCCGCTGCCTGAAGTCCTGCACCGCCGTAATGCCCTCCAGCAGATCCGCCGCCGGCAGCATGGCTGGCCCGGAGGTGGATAGCCCGCAAGTTATGGGGGGCAGTGCGGAGGCCGCCCCGGAAACTGCGGCTTCACTGTCCGGCGTCATAAAGGGGCTAAAATCGGTGTTATTAACCAGGGATTCAAGTTTTTCCATGTGGAGGGAATAGGTTTCCAGGGCGAAGTTCCGGGCCGCCGCTGTCGTCGCGCCGGTATTGATGCCCCGCCAGAAATGGGTTATTTCGTTTATCGAGATTCCGGTGATGATGGTTACCGGGGCTGCGGAAAA
>BOAV01000252.1 GCA_026002045.1 Spirochaetia bacterium
ATTTTAACGGAGCTTCGCATGACAGTTTGCAAATCGGCGCAGGAAGTGTATTTAGAGATGCAGCGGGATGCACTGGGAAGGAAGAATGAGGGTAAAATTTATTCCAGGTGAATCGGTACATACCTGTCCGGGCAGGCTGCAAAGTATTCCCTTAAATTAATACCAAGATCGGGAAGATAAAGCTGATTTTCCGGTACGATAAAGGGGATTCTATATCCTATATCTGCAGCCTCTCCGCATGATGATAGGCCTGCGCCCGCAGTTCTTTAACCGATTCGTCGGTGAGGTAGTCGTCGAAGGGCATCATCCTGTCAATAAGGCCGCCGGGGACGATTTCGATGATCCGGTTGGCAACGGAGTTGATGAACTCGTGGTCATGAGAGTTGAATAGGATCACCCCGCCGAATGCGGCGAGGCCATCGTTGAGGGCGGTGATGGATTCCAGGTCTAGGTGGTTGGTGGGCTCGTCGAGGATGAGGACGTTGGCGCCGGAAAGCATCATCTTGGCGAGGAGGCAGCGGACCTTTTCGCCGCCGGAGAGGACGTTCACGGGCTTGAGGGCCTCGTCCCCGGAAAAGAGCATCCGCCCCAGGAAGCTGCGGACGTATGTGTCGTCCTGATCCGGGGAGTACTGTTTGAGCCAGTCGGTGATGGAAAGGGCGGAACTGAAGTAGGCGCTGTTTTCCTTGGGGAAGTAAGAGAAGGCCGTGGTTTGTCCCCAGTAGAAGTCACCGCTTTCCTGCGTTTTTTCCCCGGCGAGGATGTCAAAGAGGGCGGTCTTAGCGGCGTGTTCGATGCCCACAAAGGCGATCTTGTCACCCCGGTTCACCAGGAGGGAAAAATCGTCCAACAGCTTTGTCCCTTCGGCGGAAAAACACAGTTTTTCTATGCGGAGCACGTTGTTGCCGATTTCCCGGTTGGGCTTGAAGCCCACATAGGGGAATTTGCGGCTGGTAACGGTGATGTTTTCAAGGTCCAGTTTTTCCAGCACCTTCTTGCGGCTGGTGGCCTGCCGGCTTTTGGATGCGTTTGAGGCGAAGCGCTGGATGAATTCCTTCAACTCCTTGGCCTTGTCCTCCCGCTTTTTGAGCTGGTCCTTGGCCTGGCGCTGGAGCATCTGGCTCATCTGATACCAGAAATCGTAGTTCCCTGAATAAGGGGTGATCTTGCCGAAATCGATGTCGCAGGTGGTGGTACAGACCGCGTTGAGGAAGTGGCGGTCATGGGAGACCACGATCACCGTGTTGGGAAAGTTGATGAGGAATTCCTCAAGCCAGGCGATGGATTCAAGGTCGAGGCCGTTGGTGGGCTCGTCCAGGAGCAGGATGTCGGGGCTGCCGAAAAGGGCCTGGGCCAAAAGGACCCGGACCTTTTTCGATTCGTCCAGTTCCGACATAAGCCTGCCGTGGTCCGCCTCATCAAGGCCGAGGCCGGAGAGGAGCTGTCCTGCCTGGGCTTCCGCCTCCCAGCCCCCCACGTCGGCAAAGTCCGACTCAAGCTCGCTGGCCCTCATACCGTCCGCCTCGGTAAAATCCGCCTTAGCGTAGATCGCCTCC
>BOAV01000253.1 GCA_026002045.1 Spirochaetia bacterium
CAGATGATCACCGTGGCCCTCAGGCGGGCAAATGCGGGGGGCAGGGAAAACATCCTGGACTTTATTCCGCCGGAGGTGACCCTGCTGCCCAACACATCGGGGGCCCGGACTGCGGAAGAGGCGGTGAAGATCGCCCGGTTTGCACGGGAACTCGGCCAGGGGGATTTTGTCAAAATCGAAGTGATCCGGGACGCCAAGTACCTGCTCCCCGACAACAACGAAACCATCCGGGCAACCGAAATCCTTGCCAAGGAGGGTTTCATCGTGATGCCCTACATGTACCCGGACCTCAACGCCGCCCGGGACCTTGCGAGCGCCGGGGCCGCCTGCATCATGCCCCTGGCCGCCCCCATCGGCTCCAACCGGGGGCTCTGCGCCCGGGAATTTATCCGCATTTTGATTGACGAGATCGACCTGCCGATCATCGTGGATGCCGGCATCGGCAAGCCCTCCCAGGCCTGCGAAGTGATGGAGATGGGCGCCGCCGCGGTGATGGCCAACACGGCAATCGCCACCGCCGGGAACATCCCCGCCATGGCGGAGGCTTTCAAAAAGGCCATCGAAGCGGGCCGGGCTGCCTACCTTTCCGGCCTGGGCCGGGTCCTGGAAAACGGCGCATCCGCCTCATCCCCGTTGACAGGTTTTCTGCGGGATGACAGTAATACTGCGGAGAGTATCGGCGGAGGCATATAAAGTGGAAACGAACCAGCTTGACTGCCTGAACTATCTTGACGACATGGAACAAACCGATCCCGCCATTATGAACGCGGTGCTGGCTTCTTCGCAGCGTTACTGCGCGGAACAATACACCGCAGCGGATGTGCGCCGGGCGCTGGACAGGGACTGCGGCCCGGAAGATTTCGGCGCCCTGCTTTCTCAGGCGGCCCTGCCCTTTCTGGAAGAAATGGCCCAAAAGGCCCGGCGTGAAACCCGGCAGCGCTTCGGCAATTCGGTGTATCTCTTTACACCGCTCTACATCGCCAACTACTGCGAGAACGCCTGTGTGTACTGCGGCTTCAATCGCAGTAATACTATCAAGCGGGCCCGGCTGGGACGTGAGGAAATCGAAGCGGAGCTTGAGGCCATTGCGAAAACCGGCCTTGAGGAAGTGCTGATCCTGACCGGGGAAAGCTCTACTATGTCGGATTTGGAATACATCGCCGCCGCCTGTGAGCTTGCCCGCAAGCGCTTCCGGGTGGTGGGCCTTGAGGTCTATCCCATGGACACCGCCGGCTACCGGCGGCTCCACGAAAGCGGCGCGGATTTTGTCACGGTTTTTCAGGAAACCTACAACCCGGAACTCTACCAGAAACTGCACCCTGCGGGCCGCAAGCGGATCTTCCCCTGGCGCTTCAACGCCCAGGAACGGGCCCTCATGGGCGGCGTCCGGGGCGTCGGCTTCGCGGCGCTGCTGGGCCTGGGGGACTTCCGCCGGGACGCCTTTGCCACGGGCCTCCACGCCCGGCACATCCAGCGCAAGTACCCCCACGCGGAAATCTCGTTCTCCTGCCCCCGGCTGCGGCCCATCATCGGCAACGACAAACTGC
>BOAV01000254.1 GCA_026002045.1 Spirochaetia bacterium
AAACCTGTAA
This sequence comes from Spirochaetia bacterium, assembly GCA_026002045.1. Classification (GTDB taxonomy): domain Bacteria; phylum Spirochaetota; class Spirochaetia; order Treponematales; family Breznakiellaceae; genus BNUT01. The sequence continues at coordinate 11 of BOAV01000254.1, forward strand.
ACAAAATTTATTGTGCGGATGTATACTTTTCGATTATTGACAGACAAATAAGCGAAAGTTATACTTGAGCTAAAAGGATACTATGAAACTTGACCGTCTTCCCTTTTCGGTAAAACTGTTTGGATCTTTCGCCCTCCTCGCGGGCCTTTCGGTGATAGCCCTGAGCGTCCTGAACCACGTCTTTACCGTTTCCTTTTACCGGGATCATCTGGGGCAGTCCTACCTGGAGCGGCTTAAAACGGCGGATCGCGTTTTCACCCTCTGGAACGAGGAGATAAAGAACCAGTCCCTGATCATCTCTTTGAACGAGCATCTGGGGGCGATTATGCCCGGAACCGGGGATTCGGCCCGGGATCTTATCCGGCTGACCGAGGACCTGAATAATATTGTCCGGGCCAGCAACAAGTACCATTCGATCTTTATCATCCCCGAAGGGAGGGAGGAGATTATCACCTCCCTGTCCTGGGTGATTCCCCCGGAACGGGAACTGGTCTCCCTGTACCGGGCCTCGGTGGAAAAATTCCCTTCCGCCGGATGGTGGGATTCCCCCCATTCCCTGTACGCCGGCATGGGAGGTCTTGGCTCCGATCCGGTACTGACCTACGTAACCCCCCTGGTTCCCTTCGCCACGGGAATCCGGGGGGCCATCGCCTTTAACATCCGGGAAAGCGACCTGAACCGGATAATCAACGGTGATGCCCCGGAAAGCGCCGGCCCCATCGTCATTGTCAGCGAATCAGGGGAGGTGCTTTCGGACATAGACAAGTCAAACATCGGCGCCGCCCTCAGTCCCGGCCTCTGGGCTCATCTGCAAAACGGGTCGACTCCCGGTTCCGGTTTCGCCACCATTGCCGTGGAAGGAAATGAGTATTTCAACGTTTTCTGGAAGTCGCCCTTCAACGGCTGGTACTATTATCTCAAGGTTTCCATGGAGGAGATCAACCGCAGGATCGGCGTTATATACCGGATCACCATCGGCCTGGGTATCGCGTTCTTCCTGCTGACCAGTGTTTCCTCCCTGTTCTTCGCCCGGCGGCTGAACAGGCCGGTCAAGTCCATCCTCAGCCGTCTGCGGGACAGCGGAACCATCGGCCCCGGCGAAAAGACCGACGAGTTCGCCCAAATTTCCACGGCCCTGGACAGCTTCTCCCACAGGTTGTCGGAAGACGCGGAACTGATTTCCGAGTACCAACTGCTGCGGCTGGTTTCGGGTAACGCCGTTGTTCCCACTGATGTTTTTACAGGCCCCCTGTTCCGCTGCGTGGTTATTCAGCCGGAACCCGCAGACGGGGACGCCGCGAAAGCGAATGCGGACATTGCCGGGCGCTGCCGGAGTGGGCTTGAGCCCCTGGCTTCCTGCTTTGTTTTATCTCCCGAAAAGAACAGCCTCCTCATCCTCCTCAACTTTGAGGAACTGGAAGAAGAACCCCTGATGGCGACCCTCGCCGGCATTCTGGATGAGTGCCGCCGGGAGGGTATTGGTTTTTCAGCGGGGATAGGGAAGGCCGCAGGTCCCGGCGAGGTGCATCTG
>BOAV01000255.1 GCA_026002045.1 Spirochaetia bacterium
TTTTTTAATAATCCTTAAAAACCTCAAGGTTTGCCTTGAGCCCGCCGGACAGAATCCGTGCATCCTGCCCGAATACGATAAATTGAATCCCCGACTCTTTGGAAGCACGGGCATCTTCCGGGCTGACGCCTATGGCTGCTCCCAGGGTCAGTCCGGCGGCCCGGACACGTTTACAGATGTCCGCCCGCACTTCTGCAAATGAATGGCCTGAGCTGTTTCCGGCAATGCTCCGGGAAAGATCCGCCCCGCCTATGAATATGCAATCCACCCCTTGTACCTGCATGATGGCGTCCAGGTTATTGTAGCCCTCCAGTGTTTCAATCTGCATTACCTTGAATACCTGCTCGTAGGCGGTCCTCAGGTATTCCCCTTCATCAATAAGGCCGTAGCGGATTGCCCGTATGGGCCCCTGGCCGCGCACTCCATGATAAACGCTGTCCGGGTATGAACAGGCCGCAACTGCCCGGCGGGCATCCTCGGCGGAATTTATAAAGGGAAAAATGATCCCGTCAGGACCCATGTCCAGAATCGCCTTCATGGGGGTAATGCTGGCGCCGGGGACCCTGACAAAGGCGCAACAGCCCGTACCCTGGGCCGCCATGACGTGGCGGAGAATTTCCGCCCGGCCCAGGGGACCGTGTTCCGCATCAATCCACTCATAATCATAGCCCGCATAGCCGGCCATTTCACTTACCGCAGGGTCCGCCAAATTCAAAAAGAACCCCTTGACCATTTTTCCATCCGCCAATTTTTTTCTGAATTGCGCTATCCTCTCCATACTTCCTCCTATAACAAGCGGCGGTATCACCGCTGATGTTCAACTGGAAATGTTAATGATTCCTCAAATCAGCCTTTAACTGCGCCAAGGGTAACACTGGCGAGAAATTTATTTTGAAACAATAAAAAAACTATTATTAATGGAATGGTTACCAGTGTACAGCCCGCCAGCACCAGCTCCCAGGGAACAGCCCGGGCATAATCAAGTTCATTTAAGGTCGGCAGGATCAGCATGATGGGCATCAGTTCCTGTTTTGTCAGGGTTATTCTGGGCATGATAAGTTCGTTCCATTTGCTTAAAAATTGTAGAATCGCCAAAGCGCCTATGGCGGGGGTGGATATAGGCAGAATGATGCACCTGAAGGTAAAAAAATCCCCCGCCCCGTCAATGCGGGCCGCTTCTATCAGGGAATCGGGAATGGTCAGCATGTACTGGCGCATAAGGAACATGGAGAAAACATTGGCGATACCGGGGAAAATTTGCACATAATAGGTGTTAAGCCATTTTATTTTTGAAAAAATAAGATACAGGGGCGTTATATTTAATTCCGTCGGGATCATCATGGTAACCAAAAGCAGTATAAAAAGGGCATCCCGGCCGGGGAATTTATACTTGGCAAAGGCAAAACCCGCCAGGCTTGCTATAATTACCACCAGTATGGTGTAACAGCTTGACACAAAAACACTGTTGCCAAAGGTTCTTAATACGAGGCCGCCGTTAAAATTTATCAGCCTGAAAAAATTTTCTGCCGTGGGC
>BOAV01000256.1 GCA_026002045.1 Spirochaetia bacterium
GCTCTTGTCAAAGGCGCCGGTCTTCTCAAGTCCGCTGACATTGATACCCCTGCTCTGGACGCCGGGTTGCTTTTGGCAGAAGTCCTCCATACCAGCCGGGCCAGCCTTATCGCCGCCGATCCTGACTCCATTTCCGAAGAAAACTACCGTTCTTTTCAGGCGCTTCTGGAACGCCGTCTTTCCGGTGAATGCGTTGCCTACATCCTGGGCCGCAAAGAATTCCGGGGCCTGGAATTTACCGTCACCTCGCCGCCCCGGCCGAGCCCATCCATTTCTTCTATGGCGACCTTTTCGCGCCTACACAATGCTCGCCAATGGCGGAATGGATGCTGTAGGCAAAATCAATGGGGCCTGCCCCCGACGGGAGCTCAATCACCTTTCCCTGAGGGGTAAAGACGTAGATCGAGTCCTTGAGGATTTCCTGTTTTATATCCTCGAGAAATGTCTTGGAGCCCTGGATTTCGCCGTTTTCGTCTTCGAGCTGCTTCCAGTCCCGCAGGCGGTTCACAATGGAAATGTCCACCGGGCGAATCAGATCACGGGCGGAGCCTCTTTTGTACAGCCAGTGGCTGGCGATACCGTATTCGGCGATGTGGTGCATTTCTCCGGTGCGGATCTGGATTTCCAGCATTTTGCCATTTGCCATTACTGTAGTATGGAGGCTCTGGTAGCCGTTGGACTTGGGCATGGCGATGTAGTCCTTGAAGCGGCCGTCCAGGGGTTTCCAGAGGCGGTGGACCAGGCCCAGAAGGGTGTAGCAGTTTTCGATGCTTTCGCAGAAGATGCGGACCCCGAAGAGATCGTAGAGATCGCTTGAGGCCTTATTCCGTTTGCGCATCTTTTGATAAATCGAATAGAAGTGCTTGGCCCGGCTGCTTACTTCGATTTTGATATCCGCTGCCGTCGCTTCCTTTTGAATATCTTCCTGAATCTTATCGAGAAACTCGGTCCGTTCCCCCCGTTTTTCGGCGACGATATCCTTGATTTGCAGATAGGCTTCCCGGTTCAGGTGCTTGAGGGAGAGGTCCTCCAGTTCATCCTTGATCCAGGAAATACCAAGCCGGTCAGCCAGGGGAGCGTAGATGTCGAGGCATTCCTGGGCGACGGGCTTTTGCTGCTCCGCCGGCAGGCCGTCCAGGGTCCGCATAGTCTGGAGCCGTTCCGCCAGTTTGATAAAGATAACCCTGATATCCGCCGCCATGGCAAAAAGCATCTTGCGGATGTTTTCCGCCTCATGGATGGTCTTGTTTTTGGCAGAAATGTCGGCGATTTTGCGGACACCCTCTACGAGAAGGGAAATACTGCCGCCAAATGAGGTATGGGCATCATCGGAGGTTCCCAGAAGCAGGGCGGCGGTAACGGTGTCCGCATCAAGGTTGAGGTCGATCAAAATTGAGGCTATCCCCAGGGAGCGGTTAAGGCCGGTATCGGAACTATCTGCTTCAGCTTTTTCTGCGAGGGATAAGGCCCTTTCGATCCGATCCTGATCCCTTTGCCCGAAGCTTTTTATCTTTTCTTTAAATACAGCTAT
>BOAV01000257.1 GCA_026002045.1 Spirochaetia bacterium
ATGGGTTTCAATTATGGAAACTTCCTTTTCATTTATCTGAAAATGCTCCCGCGCATTCTTCGCCGCGATAGCCGGATGAATAAACCCGTGCAGCTTCCAAAGAAGGGTATGCCGCCAATGTTCACGGTGCCAGTCATGCCAGTCATACAGAAAAAAATCGTGCAGCAGTGCCGCACGCACCAGACTTCGCAGGTCGATGTTTTTTCTTTTTTTTGCAATGTTAAAACTCAGCATGGCTACGGCAAGGCAGTGTTTATAAACAGTCTCCGAACCATGCTGAATATACTGCTTGTTGCGCAAATAAATATCGGTCCCTGTTATTCTTTTTGCAATATTCGAAAATTGCCGCCCTGTGGTTTTCATGACAATAGTCTCCCCGTCCCTTGTATAATGTCATCACCTTCCATATCACTTTTTTTATTCGGTGTAAGGTAAATGGCAAACTGTTTAATTGCACCGGTAACAATAATACCGAGAAGAAAACAGTTTAACCTTACCATCGAAAGATCGCCAAACATTTCAAAGCAAAAAAGCGTAAACGGCCACAATACATAAATTACCAGCATGGACAACACGCCGAACCACAGTGATGATGTCAGTGCAATTCTGTTCTTATAATGACAATTTTGTGTAAAGACCAGCCTGCTGTAATCCCAAAATTGCCGGTTAAAGGCTTTTTCCAATATCAGTGCCGTTATGTATTCAAGAACCGTGCATACGAAAGATGTTAACAAAAACAGCAGCAGTACATTATACGCAAAATGCAGTCCAAGCGGCAGTATCAGAAGGGCACCGAAGCCGAAGGTTGGGCAGAACGGGATACGCAGAACACCGCGGAATAGCAGCTTTTTTTCCGATGCAGATTCCAGTAACGACTCACAGAACCAGCCAATAAATGCGCAGACAAAAAACAGAAAAGTGAATTTTTCCATATACAACGGGATTGCGAACGAAATCAATTTCTATTCCTCCTATAAAATCCGGTACACCACTATCCTGTGATGCGTTCCGTATAGACATCGTCACCTGCCATGGAGCGGCTGTTCATGATCAGCATCTGCAGCCGGTTTTCAATATTTGCAAAACTTGTATCCGGATCATAATCAAGCGGTAAAATCTGTATGGATGGCTCAATTTCTTTAAGCCGTTTTACAATTCCTCTGCCGCTGACATGGTTTGGCAAACATCCGAAGGGCTGCAGGATAACAAAAGACTTTACGCCATTTTCCGCATGATGCAGTATTTCCCCCGGAATGAGGCAGCACTCACCGGAACAAATTGAACGATGGACGATGGGGTCGCTTCTGTCCATGAGCTGCGCAAGGCGGACCCGCTTTTTGTACAACGGATGTTTAAGGGCGCTTTTTTCGGCTATATCAAGGGTTTTTTCAAAGAAAAAATTACTGATGCCGCAGAGCAGGGCGTTGGCTTGTTTGTTATTCCGCACCTTGAACTGTTTTATCTGTGTCAGGGTGTGAATCATTGGTTTCTGAAAAACATCTGACATACTCGGAAATAT
>BOAV01000258.1 GCA_026002045.1 Spirochaetia bacterium
AGCACATTTCCAAATCCGTTTGTTTGAGCTTTTGTAGTTCTGATTTTCTGCCATGCTATAGCATTAATAAAACATTTCTTTTGAAATATTTCTTCCAGAATCAACCTTATATAAGAATTCACCCGCCAATCACAATGCACATAAATACTGCCATCATCGGCCAGCAAATCCCGCATCAAGACCAGCCGTTCATAGATCATCGATATAAAACTGTCGGCGCCTTTCCCCCAGGTGTCCCGGTAGGCGAGTTCCTCAAGCACATTCGGCTTTTTGGTAAAAATGTCATCCCCGATTTCAATGTCCATGGAAAAATCCGCGCCCACATCAAAGGGCGGGTCAATGTAGATGAGCTTTAAGCCGCCGTTATTTTCGATTTCTTCCCGCATGGGGCCGTTTTTTAATGACGAAAGGATGAGCTTGTTATCGCCCCAGATGAGTTTGTTGGACCAGCCGGATTTCTGCCTGCCCCGAAAATCAAAAAGGGAGCCGTCCAATGCGGCCTTGGTGTCAAGCCGGGGTTCGTCTATTTGTTCGATGGTTTGAAAGGGAAGGACGATGTTGCAGACTTCGGAGGTTTTGCCGTTCCAGACCAGTTCCACTTCCCGCTTGTCGTCGAACAGGAGGAAACGGTATTTGTCAGGCAGGGGTTTACCGGCTTCTATGAGTTTTACGGCTTCCCGGATTTCGGCGTCGGTTAGGGTCATGACTAAGATCATTATAATCGTAGATGATGAAGGGTCAAGGGTGATTTTTGTGTATGATTTTGTAGACGCCCCGTCCTCATAACCCCTAAATGGGTACTTGACCAAAAATAGGGAAACTATATAATAATATGTCATAATCAAAGTCTTTATATAAGGAAATTATGGGTTACAAAGAGATTCCTGAAGATACAATCCGCCAAGTTACCCAATATATAAACGATAGGAGCAACAAGAGCTATTCCATTCCCATCGTTGGTGCTGAAAGCAATCCCGAAACTCCTCAAATATTTGAAATATTGCCCTTTGACCAGATTGATAAAAGTGAAAGCCGATTTTACGCGATTGACGGCAGCTATAATTCACAGGAATTTTATAACGGCCTATCATTGGCCGTTTATGATGCAGGATACATCTGTTTCCATCACGGTAAACCAATTCGGTTGAATGATCTTGATGATCCTCTTGTTCTCGGTAAAGTATACTATCCTGAAATCATATTATTAGCCAATGAAAACGATTATATGGCAATGTATGATGAATTGATAAATATGGACTCTGTTAAGAAATTGATAGATTTCTTTAAGGATAGCCCAGAAAATATTTTCCCATATGACCGCGATGCAGTTTGTCGGACCACTTCTTCATTATTAGGTTTTTGCCAGGAAATATTGAAATGGTCTATGTTAATTGAAATATTAAATCTCCCGGAAACAAAGAAGGGCGATTTTATTCTCAAAGATGGAGCGCTGAGATCATTAAATATTAATCAAAAGTACCTTGTAAATATTGGGAAATATGCCCA
>BOAV01000259.1 GCA_026002045.1 Spirochaetia bacterium
GTAACCATTCAGCCATAAACCACTTCACAAAGATCAAGCGCATAGGGTATACTAAAACGAGGGAAGGGAAAGGGGAATTAACAAGCAAAAGATAGACATACAAGAACTCATAGAAAATGCTCGAAAACAAATAGCAAACGAAAAAGGCATGTCGGCAGGGTTAAAGGCAACGTTGGAACTATTATTCGGCGTATGTCTTCTGCTTGCCGAAAAACGGTTAACAAAAAATTCTAAAAACAGCAATATACCACCGTCGGCAGATCCCAATCGGGGAAAAAGTATCAAAGCAAAGGGAGAAAGAAAACCGGGCGGACAGCCGGGGCATACCGGGAAAAGACTTGAACCGGTAGAGAAACCTGATGAAATACGAATCATAAAGATAGAACGCAAAAGTTTGCCCCCCGGAAAATGGGAGACACGGGGCTATGAAAAGCGACAGCTATTTGAATTGCAGATTCGCCGTCGGGTAATAGAATATCAGGCGGAAATAGTAGTAAACGAAAAGGGAGAACAGAAAGTTGCTCCGTTTCCGGAAGGCCTTACCCAGGCAGCCCAATATGGGAACGGCGTAAAGGCCCATGGGGTCTATATGGCGGTACAGCAACTGATTCCTTGCGAAAGGGTAAGTGAACATTTTGACAGCCAGCTTCATCTGCCGGTCAGTACGGGAAGCATCTGCAATTTCAAGCAGGAAGCATCGGAACTGCTTGAAAGATTCGAGTACTGGCTAACAGGCCAGTTACAAGCAGAAAAGGTATTGAATCTTGACGAGACCGGAATAAATATCGCATCGAAACGGGTATGGCTGCATAGTGCGTCAAGCGATTTATATACCCGGTATTATCCGCATGAGAAACGGGGAAAAGAGGCAATGGATGAAATGGGGATATTGCCGGTTACCGATGCAATTATGATACATGATCATTGGAAAGCATATTATAGCTATGAAAACAAAGCGCATGGTTTATGCAATTCCCATCATATACGGGAGCTGACCGCAGCCCGGGAGGAAGGGCAGCATTGGGCGCAACCGATGATAGATTTTCTGGTTGAACTGAACGATAAAGTAGATGCGGAAGGCGGCCAATTGGACATTGCGGGACAGCAGACAGCACGGGAAAAATATCGGCAGATAGTAAAGCTGGCTGAAGCAGAATGTCCGCCGCCGCCAAATCCGCCGGGGAAACGGGGACGTATAGCTAAATCAAAAACAAGAAATCTCATAGAACGGCTGCGTGATTACGAAGAGGACACCTTACGGTTTATGACAGATCCTGATGTCCCCTTTACAAATAATTTGGCGGAACGGGATTTACGCATGACTAAGGTACAACAAAAGATATCTGGATGTTTCCGCTCTTGGGAAGGTGCAAGGGCATTCTGCCGTATCCGAAGTTATTTATCGACCTGTGCCAAGCATACTGTTTCTGCTGCTGACGCTTTGACCATTCTGTTCGATGGCAAGTTGCCTGGTTTCGTCGGAAATGTTGCTTTAAAGGGCTGA
>BOAV01000260.1 GCA_026002045.1 Spirochaetia bacterium
TGTAGCTGAAATTGGGTCCAGCCCGCGGAGCGCAGGCTCCCACATGTTGGTTGATGAGAGCGGAAGGATCTGCGGCACCATCGGCGGAGGAACCCTGGAATATACGACAATAGAATTGGCCCAAAATCTTTTGAAACAACAGAAGTCCCGGCGAAAAACCTACCGGCTGCACCCGAACGACGAGGAAGATTTAGGCATGTCCTGCGGCGGCGATGTGGAAGTTTATTTTCAGTTTATACCGGGGAATGACGGGCGCACCATTGATATTATGAAGGAGTGTCTCTCCACCCTTGAAAAGGATGAGGATGTCTGGCTGTTCACCGATTTAACCAATCCAACCGGCTGGTCCATGGCCCTTTACCGCAGTAATACTGTGCCCCGTGGAATGGAACTTGGTAATGCCGATATAAAAGCTCTTGCCCGAAACAGGGGGACGCTGATCAGGATCGGGGATCGGTGCATTTACGGTGAGCCCATCAACTTTGCGGGCAAGGTGATCATATTCGGCGGAGGCCATTGTGCACAGGCATTGCAGCCGGTGCTCACCACCGTGGGCTTCCGCTGCGTTGTTTTTGACAACCGCGAAGAATTCGTGACCCGTGAATTATTTCCCACCGCCCGGGATTTAATTGTCGGCGGCTATGACGCCATTTCTGAAAATTTAACGGTGAGTTCCCATGATTATATTGTGATAATGACCCATGCCCACGATCTGGAAGTATTACGGCAGATCATATCGAAGGGCTGCGTCTATATCGGCGTCATAGGGAGCAAGGGAAAAATAGCCGCATTAAAAAATCAGCTTGGCGCGGAAGGGATAAGTGAAGAGGTCCTGAACAAAATAAACGCCCCCATAGGCCTGAAAATACGATCCGAAACCCCGGAGGAAATAGCTGTCAGTATTGCTGCGGAAATGATACTGCGCCGGGCGGAGATACGAGATCCCAGCCCCCTGCAACCTGCGGCGTCTCACGGGCACGCAGATGAATAATCGGGGGTCCTGTCAGGGGAATTCATGCCCCACAGGCGGGTCACGAATTCCCCTGACACCCCTTCCGCCTTTATCCCCAGCGTGCCCGTAACAAACTCCGGTTGCAGGGGGCTGGGGCTCCGCTGTAGGAAAGAGTTTTCAATGAGTACTACTTTTATTACAGCTTGGTGCAAAGGCAGCGGGCGCAGGGCACGCTGCCCCTGAACATCGCGAACCCGCAAAAACTGCGAGCCGAAGGCTCGAAGTTTTGAGGACGGGCGATGGAAGGGGTAGCGTGCCCTGCGCCCGCTATTCATTGCCCCAAACAGGTCCCCACCGCCATCGCCGTATCGATCATGTAGTGATCGATGGGGACGGATTTTACCTTTCCTGAGGGGACGCTGAGATCCACCGCAGTAATACTGTCACCTGTTAGGGCAACCATTTTGCCGTATTCACCCCGGGCAAGGAGGTCTGCGGCGGCGGTGCCGAGGCTCGTGGCCAGAACCCGGTCGGAGGCGCTGGGG
>BOAV01000261.1 GCA_026002045.1 Spirochaetia bacterium
GTATTATCGAGCGCTATCAACACATTATTGATTTTCTTTCAGCCCTGCCGGGGGCGCATAAAACAACGGTTTCAACGCAAGAAATATTCGCCGATGCCATTAACGCTGCAGCGGCGAAACTGGAACGGGCGGCGGCGCTTCTTAAAAATTCCTCCGTTGCCGTTGATTCTACGGTTACCGCGTCTCCTTTCAGTCTTGCCCTGGCCCTTGTGCGGGGCGGCATCCGGGTCAACCGGGTGTATGCGAATTATCTGGGCGCCCATGAAAAGGCGGCTTTCAAAGAGCTGGCGGATCTCGACGGCTCCATTATTGCGGCAAATCCAAACCACGGGAAAAAATACGGCACACGCCCGGAACATCCGCTGGCGGACATCGCCATCGGCTTCGAAGCCGGTTATGCCACGGCGGCGCCGCTTACCGTGCCCCTTGCCTTTGACGAGGGGCGTTATGGCTTTGAAGGCTTCATAGCCGTTATCGACGCCATTGTTGAGGCGGTGAACGAAAACCGGGAAGCGCGGCAGAATCTGCGGGAGCAGATAAGATCCTACGGACTGGTAGTGTAGGAAAAGGAAAGGATATGGGAAAAATACTTTACCATCTGCCGCCGCTTTCACCGGACTATTCGGGGGTGGCTTCCGTATTTCACGATCTGGGCGCCCTGACGGTTATCCACGATGCTTCCGGCTGCACCGGCACCTACACCGGTTATGACGAGCCGCGCTGGTTCGGCAGCAAGAGCCCGACCTTTTGTTCAGGGTTACGCGAAATGGACGCGATCATGGGTGACGATGAAAAGCTCCTAAAAAAAATTGAGGCGGCCCTTGTACACACCAACGCTCCCTGCGTGGTAATCATCGGAAGCCCGGTGCCCATGGTTGTCAGCTTCGACTTTACCGGCTTTGCCGCACTGGTCGAAAAACGCACCGGCTTGCCCTGCTTTGCCTTTCCCGCCACCGGGCTTGCCTATTACGACACGGGCCAAAAAGCGGCCTATCTTGCAATCGCGAAAAAATTTTTAAACGCGGATGAAGGCGGCATTCTCCCAAACAGGGTGAACATTCTCGGCGCTTCTGTACTCGACGGTTTTGACGATGGGAAACTCGATTCCCTGATCGCTCTGCTCCATGGTGAGGGATTACATACCGGCGCTGTCTGGGGTATGCGCTCAAGCCTTGACGGATTACGCCAAACCCCACGGGCAGCGGTCAACTGGGTAGTCACCGCCGCCGCCCTGCCCCTGGCGCAACATCTCCGGGAACAATTCGGCACGCCCTTTGTCGCCGGCCTCCCCTTGGGCGATCAGGAGACCCGGCGTATCATCACCGGTCTGCGGGCAGCCGGTTCCGATAGGACCGCAAATCCCGTAGCAAATCAATTCCCGCCGGGCGGGGAATTTTCCCGCGGTACTGATATGCGGGTACTGCTTACCGGGGAAGGGCTTTTTTGCGCATCCCTGCGGGCGCAGATGGAGGCGGAGCAGGGGCT
>BOAV01000262.1 GCA_026002045.1 Spirochaetia bacterium
CGATGCTTGCGGTATTTCTGGCGGGGAAATTGGCGGTTGAAATGCTGCCCAACATGGAAATGCCCATGCTCGTGGTGGCAACAACCTATCCGGGCGCGGATCCCGAAACCGTGGAAAAAACCGTGACCAAGCCGCTGGAATCAAGTTTGGTCAATATCAGCGGCCTCAAAAAGTCAAGTTCTTCATCACGGGAACACACCAGCGTGATTGTTCTTGAATTCGACTATGGCGTTGACCTGGACATGCAGGCAAATAAAGTACGGGAAAATATTGACCGCAGCCGGGGGGCGCTGCCGGATAACGCAGAGGCTCCTCTCGTGGCCACCTTTGATCCGAATTCCGACCCGATTTTGCGTATTGCCCTTTCCAGCCCGGGCCGTGATCAAAATGAACTGCGCGCACTGGCAAAGGATGTTTTGAAATCCCGGCTCGAACAAATTGACGGCGTGGCGGAGGCCAACGTTGAAGGCGGCGCTGACAGAATCGTGCGGGTGGAAATTTCGCAGAACCGCCTTGACGCCTACAAGGTGACCATCACCGAAATTGCCGGCGCCCTTTCGGTGCAGAATATGGAACTCGGCGCGGGTTATATCAAGGACGGCAATTCAGGCAGCGCGGTCAATTACGCCATCAGAACATCCGGCGAATTTGCATCGATTGCCGATGTGGCAAATACGGTGGTCGCACAAATAAACGGCGCGGATATTCGCCTGCAGGATATTGGGGAAGTTTCTTTTGGTTACCAGGACGCATCAAGCGAGGTCTATGTCAACGGGCAGAAGGGCGTGTTTGTGGCGGTAATGAAACAGAGCGGCAAAAACTCCGTTGCCATTGCCGATGAAGTGTATGCACGGATGGACAAACTCAAGGCGGTTTTGCCTGCGGATGTATCACTTGATGTAACCATGGACGACACCACACAAACCCGGGCCATGATAAATGAACTTATCCAGTCCGCCATGTTCGGCATAGTCCTTGCCATGCTTGTGCTGCTGGTCTTTTTGCGCAATGTAAACGGCACGATCATTGTCGGCATTTCAATTCCCCTTTCAGTTTTGATGACCATGCTCGTCATGAGTCTTGTGGGGATCAACCTCAACATGATGACCCTCGCCGGGCTCATCCTGGGGCTTGGCATGGTGGTCGATTCGAGTATCGTTGTTCTGGAAAATATTTTTCAGTTCCGCGAGAAGGGTGAGAAGCCGACTGTCGCCGCCGCGCTTGGCACCGATGAGGTGCTCTCTTCTATAATTGCGTCAACACTCACCACGGTTTGCGTGTTCCTGCCGATGTTCATTTTTAAGAATGATCTGGAAATAGTCGGCATCATGCTCCAGGATTTGATCTTTACGATTGTTATTTCACTGGTGTCATCCCTTGTAGTAGCAATGTTCCTGGTGCCGGTGCTTGCAAGCAAATATTTACC
>BOAV01000263.1 GCA_026002045.1 Spirochaetia bacterium
CATTGGCTATGTTTTTATAAATTGTTTTCTGATTTTGATGCTTGTTATTTCCCTGTTCCCAATTGTTTATGTACCCTATGGGGAGTTATCATCATTCATATTTCGCCGTCCTCTCTCCAAGAATATATTGGCATAAACAATTGGGAACAGGGAAATAACAAGCATCAAAATCAGCCCCGCAAGGAGGGCAAAGAGGTTTTGCAGTACGATGGGCACGGGAGAAAAGGGCAAGGGGATGGAAATAAATGTCCCCGCCGCAGTGAGCGCCCCAAAGAGGGCGACCAGAGTAATGCCTGCTATTGTCCTTCTTTTTGCTGAAACTGAGACATCCTGTTCTACTTTCATGTTGCTCCTAAAGAGGCGCCGCGCGCCTTTGCCATGCGGGATGAGCCGGGCAGTTTTCTAAAATATTATCGAATGTAAAGCCTAGTATATCCCGGTATGATTGTCAACACATATTGCGCCCCGGCCTCATCATCCCTTGATGGCCCCTTCGGTCAGGCCGGAAATAAAGAAACGGTTGAGTATAAGATAAATAACCAACATAGGTATAATGGATAATACTGATACCAGCCATGGCAAGATCCCATGAAGATGCTGCTTCTCCGCTTGATTTGAGGTTTATGACCCCCACCACCAGGGGCATACGGGCGGGTTTTGAGATGGTAAAAACATAGGGCAAAAGATAATCACTCCAGGCATTACGGAAAGAAATAAGACCAACCGTGGCAATCAATGGTTTTGCTATGGGAAAGATGATGGAAACAAAAATATGGGCAAAAACGCAGCCGTCGATGCGGGCGGCTTCATCAAGTTCCTTGGGTATTTGATTCATAAAGCTTGTGGCAAGAAAGGCCTGGGTGGCGTTCATACCGAACACATGAATGATGATAACTCCCCATAGGGTACATAAACAATTGGGAACAGGGAAATAACAAGCATCAAAATCATAAAACAATTTATAAAAACATAGCCAATGCTAAAATATTTCCTCATTGAATCATCCCCCCTCAGGTAGATTAGGGTAATAACTGCGAGAATGGCGGCGGTAATTATTGCCAGAGCCGAACCATAACCAAACTGGGTCCGGTTGCTTTGGACACCGTATTGAAAAAAGAATTTGAAAATATAGGTCATGACAACCTCGGTCATTCCGCCGGGCTGCCCGTTGGTCATAACCAGGATAAGGTCGGCAATCTTCATGGTTCCCAGCATACTGAGCATAAAGACAATCTGGATTACCGGGGCCAACAGGGGGATGGTAATTGAGAAAAACTGCCGGGTCCTTGATCATCATAGCATAAGCGGCTAAAATAACAATAATTTAAAATTTCCAGTCCGTGATTCGGTTAATTTGTACTATTATAACCTAAATGAGGAGGAAATAATGATTTTTAATCCCGAATACGAATGTATGGAAAG
>BOAV01000264.1 GCA_026002045.1 Spirochaetia bacterium
TTTCTGTATCTTCGCCATCCACTGAATCGAATCCAGGGTGTTGTAGAGGAAGTGGGGGTTGATCCTGGTTTGCAGCAGGGCGATCTCGGTGGTCTTTTGCTGCCGGAAACTCTCCTCCATTTCAGCGAGGAGCCGGGTGATACTGCCTGACATTTCATTTACCGCCCTGCCGATCTGCCCGATTTCATCCCGACTTTTCCCGATTTCAGGATCATAGGAAAAATCCTTTTCGCCGATTTTTTTAATCCTGCTGATAAGCCGTTGTATGGGCCTGGTCAGGATAAAGGAGAGGGTCAGCCCCAGCCCTGCTGCTGCCAGAAGGGAACTCAGTATCACCACGAGGATGGTGTAAAACACATCGCGATCATCCTGGCGGAGTTCGGTTATGTCCACTTCGTTGTACAGGATCAGAGAAGCGTTTTCCAGGGGCAGGGTATCCAGCCTGAAACTTCGCTTGTCCCGCCGGAAGCGCGTCCCATCGGCAAGGGCGCGGAGCCCGCCGGGGCCATTGCTCCCGTTTACCAGTTTCCCCGTTGCCGAGATAAAGGATTCGCCTTCCGCGACCGTTGCTTTAAGGCCCGGCAGCAGGGCATACTCCCTGAAAACATCGGTGACCAGATCAAGCCCCGTTTCCACATAGATGAAACCCTCGGCCCTGTTGTTGTAGCCCCAAACCGGGAAAAAAATAGCGTAACTGTCCCGGTTCCGGCCCGCCAGAATCGAGATCGAAGGACCGGCGTCGGCGGCCCAGCCGCCATCCCCCGAGGTATATTTGGTGTAGAGGGGCAGGGCGTGAAGCCGTTCCTGATCGGCAATTTCCCCGCCCTGCCGCGACTGGGCCTGGACAAAAAGGCCATCCCCGCCTGAGAGGATGAGCTTGTCCACATAGGAACCGACCTGGCTTACCCGGAGGTATGCGTTCATCTTATCCTGGGCCTCCAGGCTATCCATAAGACTTTCCTGACGGCTGCGGTCCCGCCGGGAAACCGCCCGGATTACCGAAGGGTCATTGGCGCAGAGCACCGCCAGGGAAAAGATCGCGGCAAAATCCCGATCCAGCCGGGTCTTTACCGCCCCAAGGTTCATCCGGTCCAGCCGTTCCGCCTTGGCCGACACCGAGGCGAGGAGGTAGGTATAGAGAAAAATATTAACCGCGACACCAATCACGGTAAGATAGAGAACCATGGCGAGTATAATCTTGTTCCGCAGATGGTGGGATTCTCTCATCACATTTAAAATAATTCGCCATGTGTTCCGGTTCGGGTGAGCGTTATGAGTGGTTTTATTTGGTACATGCTGCATCCAAATCAGCAAAAAGTTCATCCGCATTGGGATATGCTTTTACACTTAAATCGTCTTCAATTTTTTTTGCTTCCTGCATTGCGGCGATCGTTTTAGCGTTCGGTGTGTGTCGTTCGTAA
>BOAV01000265.1 GCA_026002045.1 Spirochaetia bacterium
CTGCCGCTATAACTACAATCAATACCGTCCTTGATGCTAATGCCGATCTCTTCGTACAGGCGAGGGCCGGCGGTGTTGATGATAAGTTTATTGTCTTGACGAGCACCGGCATCCCTGCGAGTTATGACGGGGTCGGAGACCCTGAAATTACGGTAGGCGGCACCAACGCTGATGATGTCTTTGGAAACACTCCTGCTTCAGTTGCCGGTGCAGTTACCCCCGGGAAAAAAGACACCTGGACCGTTGCCGTCATCGGCGCCTTCGCCGATGAGGCCAGTGAGATTGCGATCCGGATCAACGGCGATGATGACAGCGACGGGGTTACCGCTGTTGCTGACCTGGACGACGTCGGCACTATTGCGACTGCCTTGGCAGGTGACCTTGATACCGCCATTGGTAATGTAGATGATGTCACCATCAACGAATATGCCAACGCTGCGGATAACGTCAATGTGGTTACCATTGAGGCCACAAATGCCGGGGCAGTAGTTGAGCCCATCACGTCCATCAGCTTGTCCATAGGCCGTTAACGGGCCCGTTAAGACTGGGTATAGAAAGCCTGAACAGGCCGTCTCCCGCAAGGGGGGCGGCCTGTTTTTATGGCCACGGCCCAAAGGAAACCAACAAAGCGTTTCCCCATTACCCGCGCAGCCCCCCTGCAACCGGAGTTTGTAACGGGCACGCATGGGATAACGGCGGAGGGGGTGTCAGGGGAATTCGTGACCCGCCTGCGGGGCATGAATTCCCCTGACAGGACCCCCGATTATGCCTTTGCGTGCCCGTGGGCCGCCACGGTTGCAGGGGGGCTGCTTTTATGCCGATGCCGCTTCCTTCAGCTTCTTATAGGGGATTATTTCGTTGATCAGGGACTCTTTTCTTTCAAGCTCCTGTTCAAGGTCATAATGATCCTGCATATTAAGCCAGAACTGCGCCGAATTACCAAAATAGCGTGATAAACGCAGGGCCATATCTACTGATAATCTGCGCTTGCCCTTTAGTATTTGGCTTATCGCTGTCTGTTGTACCTTTATGTCCTTGGCCAGCTTATACGCAGTTATCCCAAGCGGCTCCATAAATTCCTCAAATAAAATGGCGCCGGGGGAAATCAAATCCAGTCTATCATTGTCCATGGCGCTCTCCTGTGTTACCGGTACTATGCTTAATGATAATCCATGATGGTTACGTCATAGGCATTACCATCAAGCCATTTAAAGACCACCCGCCATTGATCGTTAATCCGTATACTGCATTGGTCTTTTCTGTTCCCCTTGAGCCTCTCAAAACGATTTCCGGGGGGAGTACTTAAATCGTTCTGTACCTATAAAAAATAATATCGCAACAAAATACTATTGTCAAGAGACATCACAAGGGCGCCATGTACTAAATTTGCCCCACAAAGCGTTTCCCCATTAC
>BOAV01000266.1 GCA_026002045.1 Spirochaetia bacterium
GCAGGATTGCGGAAAAATCATCAAAGGCGTCCCGCTCGTGGAGGAACAGGGGCGCCTTCATTTCCGCGGCAAGGGCGATCTGGGCTTCAAAACAGAAACGCTGTTTGTTGCGGGGAGAAAAATCCCGGTTATAGTCCAGACCACATTCCCCGATGGCCGCTACTTCGCTGTGCAAAGCAAGGCTGCGGAGCAGGTCTGCGGTCCCGGCGTCCCAGTCTTTGGCATTGTGGGGATGGACCCCCGCGGTGGAAAAGAGTTTCCCTGAATGTAGGGCGGCGAATTCTTGAGCCAGGCGGCTGGATTCCGCACTGCTGCCTGAGATGATCAGGGGAGACACCCCCGCCGCTTCCGCAGAACGGACCACCTCATCCCGGTCCGCGTCAAAGGCGCTGTTCATCAGATTAATACCGATATCAATAAGAGGCATTGTATAAGATATACTAGAAAAAAAAGTAAGATTCCAGTATTATTGAATTAAGGCCGCCGACAAGGGGCCGCAAATAGGCCGGTCAAGGCTATTGTGGAGGTTTTTATGTACAGTGTGGGGATTGCGTATCTTTTGTGGCTTGTTTCCGGATTCGGAGCCCTGGGGTTTCACCGTTTTTATCTGGGAAAGATCCCATCGGGAATTCTCTGGGCATGCACCGGGGGACTTGCCATGATTGGTTCCGTTTATGATTTTCTCACCCTTCCCGGCCAGGTACGGGAGGCGAATATCCGCAATGCCCTGTACAATAACATGGGACCCACGCAAAATGTCAGGGGTTCCCATGGAAATTGGCGTTATGTTAACGATGGGGAATCCCATGTGGTGCGTGAAAAGGAAAGCGTTGAGCGGATTATCCTTAAACTTGCCAGGGAAAATAAGGGCGTCCTTACCGCCAGCGAAGTGGCCCTTGGGGCAAATATCCCCATTGAGGAAGCGAAAAAAGATCTGGACTCCCTGGTGAGTAAGGGTTTCGCGGAACTGCGGGTCCGCAAATCGGGTACCTTGGTATATACCCTGCCTGAAATGATGGACAGTGATGAACCGCTGGAAGATTTTTAATTTTTTTTCGATTACTACTGGATTAATTTGTTTTTATTACATATACTAAGTACAATAATTTTTCTACCAAGGAGTATTAAATGCCGAAAACTGAACATCCCGGACTTGTTGTTAAGGCCCTCATCAATGAATACAATCTGAGCCCCGCCAAAGTTGCGGCTGACATCAATCTCAGCCAGTCAAGTATCAGACTTTTGATCACCCAAAAGCTGAAGGTTTCTACCTCCATCGCGCTTCGTCTTGCCAAATACTTTGGCAAGCCCGTTACATTCTGGGTTGATTTACAGAATGCCTACGATTTGGCGGAAGCCGGTAAGGACGCCAAGTTATCTGCCATTTTAAAGAAAATACCGAAGGCCAA
>BOAV01000267.1 GCA_026002045.1 Spirochaetia bacterium
TTACAGGGCGGGAAACCAATACCGCCATCTAAAATGAAGGTCGATATATCAAAATAAAATAAATCACTATTGATCAAAAATCCAATAGTGATCCAATTATTTTTAACTCTTTCTTTAATGACTTTGAATACGGTGTAATCCATATCAACCCTCATAAAATTGAAATACCCCGGCGCCAAGACCGGGGTGGTTTTGATTATACGACCAGTTTATAAGACGCTTTTTCCTTTTCCTCTTTTTCGCGGTCTATTTTCTGACTGCCCTTTTTCGCCCTGATTTCGTCCAAGGTTTCTTTGCTGGCTCTGCCTTTTTTAGGTTTACCGGAATAAACCCATGCCTTATGCTTGCCGGAAAACCAAAAGCCCAGGGCCTTTAGTTCTTCCCTGACTTCTTTTGAATTAAAGCAATAGATCCAGTAGCCTATGATTTCTATTTCACAATCAAGGTCTATGATCTTCTGTAAGATTTCCTGAAAGGGATTAACCGCATCGGCGGCGGGTTTCCATTCCTTGTCCGCATAATAGGAATTAAAGGAATTTGACATAAAGCCGTTTAGGAAATTATTAAACTCCTTTATGATTCCCACGGTGGCGGCTTCCCCTTCCGGTCCTGCGTGATCCGGGTGGTACTGCTTTAACAGTTCCCGGTAGCGTTTTTTTGCTTCTTCTACCGATTCGCAATGTTCAAAGTAATTCATTTTGAGACCTCCTGAAATAATTCAAGCTGCCCACCTGAACAAGCGGGGCTTGGACAAATACGGTTGATATAAACCTTATGAAGATGTGAAACAAAAAGGGCCGCTTCCTTTTCTGTTGCGAACCAGCGGCGAAGTTTACCGGGCGAACCGAAAGGCACAGCGGCCGCTACAAGAAAGGCCGGAGCCTCTTGTTTTTTTATGCGGATAAATGCCAATACCGGTTTATACTGCTGATAAGCGAACCGGGCTAAAACCTGATAGCAAACCATAAATACCCCTATGCCCCCCGAGCCGGGGGGCGGCGTTGAGTTATAAAGCCGCTAATAATGCGGCTTTTTCTTCCGGTGTAAGGGTGGTACAGAATACGCAACCCTGACATTTGGAATTGTCCTGACAAGACAGGCAGACCTTCGCCGGATCCACGATGGACGGCAAAAGCCGGACCATAAGATCCACTGCGGCGGGCATTTGGACCTTTGCGCCCATGGCCCAGGCGAGGCGCCGGACCGAGACCGTGGCCATTTCCGAAAACTGCGGGGTATATGGCTTGCGGCCCGGGGCGTATTTCCTGCGCCCGTTTGACGAGGTAATAGCCCGATGGGGGTATTTTGCGGCAACACTGCGGGAATATACCCCGGCTTCGGTTAATCCTTCTGAATCGCTCATTTTGGTAACTCCTGAAAATGTATTAGCCCACGGCAGCCAGGGCCG
>BOAV01000268.1 GCA_026002045.1 Spirochaetia bacterium
GAGCGCGTACTGTCCTTGTCCACAATGGCGTTATAAATATCGCCATGCTCGTCATAGATATCCCGCAGATTTTCCAGATTCACCATACCACTTTTGCTGATAAACTTGAGCATTTTACGGGAAGTGGCCAGCAGATCATGGATGATGGGATTTTGGGAACAGCGGGCGATAGCCAGATGAAAGTCGAGGTCCAGATCCAGGAAATCTTTGAAATTCGCTTCATCAAAGGCCGTTTTCATCTTTTGATATATCCCGCCCAATTCCCCAACGGAAACTTTGTCCGCGTTCTGCGCCGCAAGCCGGGCGGAAACCGCCTCAAGTTCGTTGCGCACAACAATGAGATGGTCCACCGAGTTGTCGCTGAGCAGCACCGTCCAGGACAGGGAATTGTGAAACCCGGCATTACTGGACGCCAGATAAGTTCCGTGTCCCGGCAGGATCGTAATGATCCCCAGGCTGCCCAGCACCCGCAGGGCTTCCCGTAAGGTGGTACGGCCCACCCCAAAGCGGGCGCTCAATTCCCGGTCCGGGGGCAGTTTTGAGCCGGGCCGCATCTCACCCCGCATAACCGCTTCCATAAGAAAATCGGAGACACCCTGCACCAGAACCTCGCTGCTGCTGACCTTGCGGGACACCGTAATCCGGTCCATTTGGACTTCCAGTGTTTCACCCAAAAACAGTTCGATGTTTTTGGCGAAATCATCGGGGTCCAGCAGAAAAACCGATGTATCGGCATTCAGCTTTTGCGCCACATTTTCAGCCAAGGCTTCAATACCAACGGTACTTCCGTTTTCAATATTGGAAAAAGTAGAAACGCTGATCAGGGGGACGCCTTCGGGATTGCTCAAATAGTTCTGAATAAAATCCCGCTGCGAAAGTTTCAGCCTTCTCCGCAGTGTAAGCAGATTCTCTGAGATGTGTTTCAGCTCCACGTTCATAATCCCCTCACAAGGTTCCTTTAGCCACTTAAAAAAATACTAAGAAATAACCACAGAGATCACAGAGAATTTACACAGAGGGCACAGAGAATACTAAATAGACTTCAAATTCCCTTATTTTCTTCACTCTCCGTGTCCTCTGTGATCTTCCCTCTGTGCCCTCTGTGGTTATGTCTTCTGTTTAGGACAGAACACTATATCGCAACGTCCCGATGGCAGTCTTTGGAGTAGATGTAGGTGAAATTCGACCTTCCCACTCCGTAGGCTGCCTGGGTTACAAAGGGGCCAAACCAGACAAAATCTTCCTGTTTGATCATCTGCCATTCGTTGTCCAGCAAATAACAGCCCTCCCCTTCCAGAATGTACGCGCCGTGTTCCTGCACATGGGTTTCCACAAAGGGATGACAGCCGCCCGGGGCAAAGGAAAGGATGTGCATGTTCATGTCGAAACCGATCTCAACCGGGA
>BOAV01000269.1 GCA_026002045.1 Spirochaetia bacterium
GTCCCCTCCGCAGTAAATTCAGCGGGGGGATAAACCGTAAGACGCTGTACGATATCCACGTCAAGCGTACCGTCTTCGCTGTCGGGGAAAAGCCGCAGGTTGTACCAGGAATTCCGGCTGCCCGCGATATATGCCGAAAGGCGGTCCTCACCGGATCGGACCTCATTCTGTCCTGCCTTCCGCAGATAAATATTCCGTCCGGTAATATCCCCGTTTCCCACAAGAAGGTCCAGCAGGGGAAACCCCGCACCTCCCCGCAGGGTTATGCGGGAAGCGGCGGCTTCGGTAAGCCCCAGCCGTTCGTGGGCGGAAGCGGACGAAGCCTGTACGGGCCAGGCCCCCCGGCGGGTCAAAATACCCAGGAAGTCATCGATGCGGGCCTGCCGGGCGGGATATTCCACCGGCATGGAGGCCGTGCTGCCGGCAGAAACAAACCAGACGTTGTTCCTTCGTACCAACTTAATAAGCGCCGCAGGATCATGAATTTCAATAACATCGATACTGTCCCTGAATTTTGGTTCCAGCCAGGTATAGGCGGCGGTCCGGGTCCCAACCCGTTCGGGATCGAAGATGATAGTAAGGACGTAGATGATGGTCAGGAAGCCCACAATACCGGAAAGAATATAGAATTTTTTCTTATAGGCCGTCATGTGCGCTCCTTGTCACCGGCGGCTCTGTCCGCAGCCGGTTCTTTGGCCGCCCGTTGTCTGCGCTTCCAGGAAAGGCAAAGCCCGCCTGCGACCACAGCCAGGGGGATGACGATCACGTTGAGAAACTGGGCAAAGCCCATCACCTGGGAACGCCGGGGGCCATCGATTATTTTATCGAGGCGGCCTGTCTGGCTTTGACGGCTGCGGATACCGATAAGGCCCTCGTCATTTTTCAGCCAGTCGATGGCCTGGATGACAAAATCCAGGTTATGCTGGCTGCCGGGATATTGTAAGAGGTTCGTTACAAAATCCGTATCACTTATAACGACGATCCGGGACGGCCGGGTTTCCGGGGGCATGTCGGGAAGTTCCTCACCGGAGCCTTCCCGCTCAGGTTTGGGCACTTCTTTAAACCAACTGGGGAAGCTTCCCGCAAGGCTGACGGCGAGGATTTTTTTTCCAAGGGGTTCGGAGCCATCGCTCTCCATCAAATAGGGGATATCGGGATTTGTGGCGAATTGCTCCTTCTGTACCCAGCTTTCGGCGGTGGTGGTAAAGAGAGCCTCCGCCTCCACCCCCTCCGGGGCGGTCAGTTCGATATGGCTGGGCCAGAAAAGGTCGGCGCCGGCAAAGAAGGCGCTTAAGGGATGCGCCGGGTTGCCGTTTTCCCCCGGAACACCTACCCAATGGGGGTAGCGGATATCCTTGATCTGTATCGATCCGTTGGGGGCCTGGGTTTGGTACTGAAGGGTG
>BOAV01000270.1 GCA_026002045.1 Spirochaetia bacterium
AACGGTATTAGTAATGTAGAATTCTCAAGGGCGGCTTTGAATTTAGTGCAATATTCCGGTATAATTAACATCGGGGCGCCGGAGGTAATTTCAAAGGGCCAGCTTCTGGAGAAAATAAAAAATATTTTTAATATGAACGTTAATCTTGTCCCTGATAATGAAGTTTCCAAAATGATTTGCCTGAAAAACAAAAGCGCAATCCCGCCGGTTAATAATTACGGCATTATGGTTGATGATATATATAAATATATGACCGACAACAGGAAATTTTATAAAAACATCTACCCTCTTGTCTTGGACAGTAAGGATATATAGCATATGGAAATCTTGATAGGAAACCGTAAAATAGGATTGACGTATCCCCCGTACTTTATCGCAGATATTGCGGCGAACCATGACGGCGATATAGATCGGGCATTTAAGCTGATTGAATTGGCAAAAGAAGCCGGAGCGGATGCGGCGAAATTTCAAAATTTTAAAGCGGAAAAAATAGTCAGTGATGAAGGGTTTAAGCAGCTTGGGCAGTTAAGCCATCAGAGGAACTGGCAAAAATCAGTTTTTGAGATATATCAGGATGCGAGCGTTCCCGCTGATTGGACTCCTTTGCTGAAAAAAAAGTGCGATGAAGCGGGTATCGAGTATTTTACCAGTCCCTATGATTTTGATTCGGTTGATGATGTTGATCCCTATGTGAAGTGTTATAAAATAGGATCGGGAGATATAACATGGCCGGATATTCTAAAACATATTGCCCAAAAGAATAAGCCTGTTCTGTTGGCAACCGGGGCGTCAGATTCCAAAGAAGTAGCCAGGGCGGTAAAGGCAATTAAAGAAATTAATCCGGCATTGGTACTTATGCAATGTAATACCAATTACACCGCCAGCGCTGAAAATTTTAAATATATTAATTTGAATGTTCTAAATGCCTTTAAGAAGGATTACCCGGATACTGTTTTGGGGCTGAGCGATCATACCAGGGGTTTTTCTGCCGTACTTGGAGCGATAGCCCTGGGTGCAAGGGTTATCGAAAAGCATTTTACAGATGATAATACCAGGACAGGCCCGGATCATCATTTTTCTACAACTCCCCCGGAATGGAAGCAAATGGTTAAAAGCAGTTTGGAATTATACAATGCCCTGGGGGATGGAATAAAACGGATCGAGGACAATGAAATTCAAACCACAAAAATCCAGCGGCGTTCGATATATGTAACCAAAAACCTGAAGGAAGGTGAAATAATAACAGGCAATGATATTGAAATGCTCCGCCCTTATTATGACAATGGATTTGCGCCTTATGATATTGACAAGGTACTTGGGAAAAAGTGCGCGCAAAATTTGGTGAAAAACTCATTCCTAAAAAGGAGTGATATCCGTGATTAAAGGGCATGTCCTGGTA
>BOAV01000271.1 GCA_026002045.1 Spirochaetia bacterium
AACTTTTCTTTCCTTCCCCACAACTTTTATTAAGCTTTAGGCTCCTGTAACAGCACATAAGCCGGAACAGGAATCCATCTTCACTACTTAATATATCCCTTATCACTTTTTTTATCAAGCCATTTTATGAATTTTTTGTTTTTTTTTAAATTTTTCTTGACACCCCCCAAAACCCATGAGACAATGAACTATTAAAAAGCGGCCGTCATGGCGGACAAATTTTAATAGTTTCCATCGGGAAACTCAATTTTTCTTTGAGGAGTACAATATGGCAGCGGAAAAGGCAAAAAAAGGGGTTTCCCTTACGACTTTGATCCTGATTGGGACCGTGGGGGGTATTGTTTTTGGGTCATTGGCCGGTCCCTGGGCGGCAAATCTGAAATTTATCGGGGATATTTTCATCAGATTGATACAAATGTCGGTGGTTTTGCTGGTTATGACCTCGGTTGCCACGGCGGTGGGCAAAATGGACATCGGCGCGGGCAAAATGGGCTTCCATACCTTCAAATGGATCATCGTTTTCACCGTGGTTTCGGCATTTTTGGGGCTGGCACTGGGCAATATCATCAGGCCCGGGGAGGGAATTGTGGTCGCCAACGCCGCTGATATCAAGCCCCCCGCCGCCACAGGCTCTTTGCAGGAAACCCTGCTGGGCTTTGTGCCGGTCAACGTGATTGGGTCCATGTCTGCGGGGGCCATGGTTCCCTGTATCCTCTTTTCGATTTTTTTCGGCGTGGCAATGGGCGCCTATACCAGGGCCTCGGGCAAAAAAGTTGTTCTTGAGGTGATGGAAGGGATCAACGGGATCATCATGAACATCATCAAGATAGTGATGAACCTGGCGCCCATCGGGATTTTCTGCCTGCTGGCGAATGTTTCAGGCTCCACCGGTTTTAAGGTGGTGATCCCCATGGGCAAGTTCCTGGGGGCGCTGCTCATCGGCGACCTGATCCAGTTCGCGGTGTACGGCCCGATGGCCGGTGCGCTCTGCAAGGTGAATCCTTTCAAGATGCCGAAAAAATTCGCCAAGATGTCGATCATGGCCCTGACCACCACCTCCTCCGCGATTTGCCTTCCCACCAAAATGGAAGACGCGGTGACCAAGTTCGGGGTGAGCCGCCGGGTGGCGGACTTTACCGGTCCCATCACCATGTCCATGAACAGCAACGGCGCGGTGCAGTGCTATGTGCTGGCGATCCTGTTCATCAGCCAGGCAACCGGCGTTGTGCTTGGGCCCTATCAGCTTGGCATGGCGATTCTGCTTTCTATCCTGATGTGCATGGGAACCATTGTGGTACCCGGCGGCATGGTCGTTACCTACACCTTCCTCGCCACATCCCTTGGGCTGCCCCTGGAAAGCATCGCGATCCTTATCGGCATCGACTGGTTCTCCGGCA
>BOAV01000272.1 GCA_026002045.1 Spirochaetia bacterium
TCAACTCCACGGTGCCCCCAAACTTCTTGTTTTAGGGTTTGATTGTAGTTGGCTATGGTTAGATTTTTACATGAGATTCGTCCGGCTCCATGGTTAGATTTAACGTGAGGCTATGCGAACCATTGACAAATAGTTGTAAAGCAGATAAAATAGATGTAAGGGGTATGATTATGAGGAAAGCAAAATGTATTATTTTAACCATATTATTGTCCGTAAATATGTTGAATAATAATTATTCAATAATTGCTCAAGATTTGTCTTATGAATCGGATATAGAATATATTTTAACAAAATATCTTTTAGAAGATTATCAAGAAGTTCTCAGATTGTTAAATAAACATTATTCCGAGTATCAAAATGAATTAGCATATCTGTATGGATTATGTTATCTTAAATTAAATATGAACAGAATAGCAATAGATTATTTTAATAATACTTTAGCAGAACATGAGAATAATTACGAGGTATTAAATAATATTGGCGTTGCTTATTTTAAAGAAAATGATTATATCAATGCAATGAAATATTTTCATTTATCATTTATTTCAAATACAGATTATGTAATTGCACAAGATAATTATAATGTGGCATATGATAATTTTATTTCTAAAAGAGAAAACGAAACAATTCGCCCGATGATTCCTTTTACCGAAACATCGACAATATATAATTCATTAGGATGGTTTTATTACTATTCTGGCGACTTTCACAACGCAATTTATTATTTTAAAAAATCTATTGATGAAGATAAAAACTATCAGTTTTCCTATATTTCTTTGGCTTATATATACGATGAGGGGAACAATTTTGAAACGGCCTTGGATTATTTAAAAGCCGCAGAAAAAATTGATGAGAATAATCCAGATCTTTATAATAATTTGGGTATTGTCTATTATCATTTAGTTGATTATGAAAAATCAGAAAATGCCTTTAAGAAGGCAATATTATTAAATTATAGGTTTGCTGAACCTTATAATAATCTTGGCTTTCTATATTTCGAGAAGGGCCAATATAATATTTCGGAAGAATATTTCAAAAAATGCCTAGAAATAAATCTCGACAATAAAAAGCTAAGAGCGGAAAGTATGGCAGGTCTAGCTATAATTAATATGAAAAATAGAAATATTGATCAAGCAAAGACATTTAAAGAATCATCGCTGAGATTAGACTATAGAATGAATGATATAAAATATTTAACAAATATATTAAAATGGAGTAAAGAATTAATTGAGATTTGGAGAAACATTTAATTATTATAAAAAAATATGACTATCAAGATGTCTCCACAAGATTTTTGTAAGTAATGGTTGTGGTAGAAGAACAGGCACACAAAAGTCGGTCAAAAAGCTGTGGAGCAAAAAACCGCCGGTTCATGCGGAAGCAAAATTC
>BOAV01000273.1 GCA_026002045.1 Spirochaetia bacterium
ATTCTGCCGTATCCGAAGTTATTTATCGACCTGTGCCAAGCATACTGTTTCTGCTGCTGACGCTTTGACCATTCTGTTCGATGGCAAGTTGCCTGGTTTCGTCGGAAATGTTGCTTTAAAGGGCTGATATGGTTACTTTTTATATTTTATTGAGTGTATACTTTTTTGGTGATAGTCGGAAATAGGGTTGACGGATGGGTTGATGCGGGCTTTAAGCCAAATTTAGGGGTAAAAGGGTATTTTCTAGCCCTAGCTGTATATATTGGACTTGTTCGAGAACCTGGTTGGTTCTCGAACAACTCTATTCTTTAAGCGGGAACAATGACTCCGCCTAAACGTTCTCGACCAACTTCCCTTTCCTGTCTTTGCCGTTGCTCCTGTTTACCCCATTAACAAATGCCAGCGCCCTCTCGTCCTCCCCCAACTGGACAAAGGTGAATGCTTTGGCCATGCCAAGAATTTCAGCCTGTTTCTCACCGGACAAGCGGTTAAAACCGTTCAACAATGCAAACTTTTCATCATTTCCCATAAAATTGTCCTAAAATTCTTAAAAATAACCTTGAAACTATATTAAAGACACAATGTAATATTGTCAACTCCCCGAATTTCAGCCTTTAATTGAAAATGAGCGCTTTTTAAGTTATCATTCCGGTATGGGTGAAAAGGGCGGTTTAAACGTCAATCAGCGGGTTAAAGCATTAAGAAAAGAACTGAAATTAACGCAAGGTGAGTTTGCCAAGATGATTTCCGTTTCTGCGACGCTCATTACCCTTATTGAGCAGGACAAACGGGTCGTCAATGACCGCCTCATCAGATTGATATGTGACTCCTTTGACGTGAACCCCCAATGGCTTAAAACCGGCGCGGGGGACCGGTACAACTCGGAAAAGGGCGCGCGGGTAACCAAATTGCTGGCCCTTTTTGGCAACCTCAAGCCGCGATACCAGGAATTTGTGCTGAACCATATCGATCAGTTCCTCAAAATGCAGGATGAGGAGGGGTGAGTTGACAGGAAAAGGCGGCTATTGGGAAAAAATGGCCGTTGGCTTGCCCTGAGGGGCTTTTGAGGAGTATACTCGAAGTATGATTATGGCCGGGGTTTAACGCAATACCTCTGTCCGTACTCACTACATATAGGACACAGCGGCCCGATGGGGAATGGATATCCCCAGGGTGGCGGAAAACTCCGACGGTGTCAAGAAACCCAAAGACTGATGGGGCCGGTAGAAATGGTATTTATCCAGCCAAGCATGGGTAACTGCGGTTAATTCCGTGACATTCAGGGGTGTGTAATGATAATCCAGGCATTCTCTCTGGAATGTGCCGATGAGCCGCTCCACAAAGGGTTTGTCCTTCGGGGTATGGGGGCGCGCCCAGTACTGGGTGA
>BOAV01000274.1 GCA_026002045.1 Spirochaetia bacterium
AAACAATGATTCAGGTTTTTGGAACCCAAAAGTGCAAAAATACCCAGAAGACCCTCCGTTTTTTTAAGGAGCGGCGGGTGGAAGTACAGTTCCGGGATTTAACCCTAAAGCCCCCCAGTCCCGGTGAACTGGACGATATGGCGGTTGCCCTGACAGGCGTTCATGCCGGGAAGGGCTGCGAAGCCATGCTTGATACGGAATGCGCCACCGCAAAGGAACGGGGCCTTTCTTACATGGACTACGATGCCCGTGAAGAACTCCTCGCCGATCCCCGGCTTTACAAAACGCCGCTGGTACGGGAAGGGAAGGGGAGTGCGGCCAAGGTGGTCGTAGGATTTGATGAAAAAACATTAAAAGAAATGCTGACCGGAACTTACCGTTGAGACCATAGGTGTCGGCCCCAGGAATCCACAGCGGGGGCTTGAATAATTTCCTTCTTTTTTCTATTCTATTGAATATAAAACTATCGATTGGAGGTTCAAATGAAAGTAGCAATTAACGGGTTCGGCCGCATCGGCCGCCTGGTGTTTCAGGCCCTAGTGGGTCAGGGACTGCTCGGAAAAGACAAGATTGATGTGGTAGCGGTGGTGGATCTTTCCACCGATGCGAAGTATTTCGCCTATCAGTTGAAATACGATTCCACCCAGGGCCAGATGAAGGCTGATATCGGCACCAAGGGTGAGGATATTCTGGTGGTGAACGGCCACGAGATCAAATGTATCTCCGGTAAAGGCCAGACCCCCGACACCCTGCCCTGGAAGGCACTGGGTGTGGACTATGTTATCGAATCCACCGGTATCTATACCAACGAAAAGGCCTACGGCCACATTGCCGCCGGAGCAAAGAAGGTCATTATTTCCGCCCCCGGCAAGTCTGCGGACGATTCCAAGCCCATCAAGACCATCGTTATGGGCGTTAACAACGAAGAATACGATCCTTCCAAGCACCATGTGGTATCCAATGCGAGCTGTACCACCAACTGCCTGGCTCCTCTGGTACACGTTATCCTGAAAGAAGGTATCGGGATTGAGACCGGTCTTATGACCACCATCCATTCCTATACGGCGACCCAGAAGACCGTAGACGGCGTTTCCCAGAAAGACTGGCGGGGCGGCCGGGCCGCAGCGGTCAATATTATCCCTTCCACCACCGGCGCCGCCAAGGCGGTTGGGGAAGTGCTTCCCTCCACCAAGGGCAAGCTCACCGGCATGAGTTTCCGGGTTCCCACCCCCACGGGCTCCGTGGTGGACCTGACCTTCCGCTCGACCAAGGATACTTCTATTGAAGAAATCGACGGGGCTTTGAAGAAGGCCAGTACCAGCTACCTCAAGGGCATTTTACAGTATGCGGATGAAGAAATTGTCTCCCAAGACATCGTCCACAACT
>BOAV01000275.1 GCA_026002045.1 Spirochaetia bacterium
TTATCCCCAATGATCTTATCGCTTCACTCCTGGGCAGCCGGGTAATAACCGTAAGCTTTTTACCCTCCGTAGCGTTGGCGTCCCTGGGTATTGCCCTGGGGCTGGGTTTTGCGGCGTCCCTTTATCCGGTGGAGACGGCGGTCCGCATCGATCCCATCGTTGCGGTACGGCAGGGGTAGTGCATGAAATTTATTACGATACTACTGTTGGCCCTGAAATACCTCTTCCGCTACCGCCGCCGTTATCTCTTTCTCTTTATGGCCCTGACCTTTGGATTCGGCATTGTCACCCTTATTACTTCCATAAAAGACGGAATGTACGAAAATGTGTATAATTCCGCTCAGGGTCACTATGCGGGCGATATTGTTATGGTGGGGTATGACACGCATACCGGATCGCAATTTCACATGGAAAAAAACGAAGTGGATAATATTTTACAGACCGCTGCGGATGCGGATATCAATGTTCAACATGTTGTAATGCGGACCCAGTTCGGCATGGACGGCAAGCTCTATTATAACGGTTCAATGGTACGGCTTAAGTATGTGCTCGGCGTTGACTGGGATAATGAGGCGGCTTATTTTGACAGTCTTGTGTATCGGGGACGTCAGGAGGAACCGTTGGGAGAAGATGCCATCATGCTTTCCGCTCCGGTGGCCGAAGCCCTGAAGGCGCGCGTTGGGGACCGCCTTATTTTGGAAACGCAAACCCGTTACGGCCAGAGCAATACCGGCGCATTTGTGGTGGGTGGTATCGTGGAAGATTCCACGATTTTTGGTTATTATAAAGCCTATATTTCCCGTCCGGTTTTGAACAATCTCCTGTTATATGGGGAGGACGAATGTTCCACTATCGGTATATTCCTGGATGACCGGGGAGAAACGGAAAATAAAAAAGTCATTTTCCATGATGCATTGGCAAAGAGGATACCGGTTGGTCCCCTGGTGAAGGATCGGGATGAACTGAGCCGTGAAGCAAACTACTCCTGGAGCGGCGTTAAGACCTTTGTCATCACTATTCCTGCATATCTTTCGGAAGTAGCGGACCTGTTGGGCGCCATGAATATCATTACTTATTTTTTGTATGGGATGATGCTGGTGATCATTCTGGTAAGCGCCATGGTTACCTACCGGCTCATTTTGCATGAACGATCCCGTGAAGTGGGGACCATGCGGGCCATCGGTTTTTATGCAGGGGATGTGCGGCATATTCTGGTGATAGAAACCATCGGCCTGGGGCTGCTTTCTTTGTCGGCAGGTTTTATTTTCGCGTTTTTTGTGTCCGCGCTTATCCGGTTAATTCCCCTTTCATGGTTTCCCAGTTTTGAAATTTTTATGAAAGACGGCAGCCTTACGCCGCTGTATCAAGGCCGTACCA
>BOAV01000276.1 GCA_026002045.1 Spirochaetia bacterium
GGGCAAGCCCGCAGTCAGGCTCGCCGCTACGCGGACTTCGCCTAACTGCGGGTTTACGCCATGCCGCTACGGTCAGGCTTCGCCTGCCCTCCGCGTCACGGCGCAAACCCGCGCCCACGTTATACGCCATTTGTCCTAAGCTTTTTTTAAGAAATATTATAAATCTATTGACAAAAGGTAAAAAACCATTTATAATACTTCTTAATAATGTTATTATAGGTTTTAATAGGGGGATTAAATGAAGAAAATATTATTTATGACTGGTATAATGTTGTTTTTGATACTAAGTAATTGTTTTTCCCAAAATCTTCCGCGTGACCGTATGCGTGTATATGACGATTTTTCAGATTTTTGCATTGAGCATACAGAACGATATGTTGATGTATGGATTAGCAGGGAAAAAGGCTATTATAATGAAAAAAATGAAAATAAACGAAGACAGTTTGCACAAGAAATATGGGCAAGGTTTAATTCTGCCTGGGAAAAATCAAGAAGCGATTTTAGAGATAAGGTATACAATGCCCCTCAATTTAAGAATGACATCAAATCATTATTGGAACAATTAAATAATACTGAAAATGGTGTAGGTATATTAAATGATTGGAATACACTATTAAGTGAAAATGGATATTCACAAGAAGGATATAATAATATTGAGCGATTTGGTTATTATATGCTTTTTCTCATAAATTCCTGTATGTTTTTAGATCAAGAATTTTCAAATAATAATATCACCGATTCAATTATTGAAAAAGTGAAAAAAAATTTTGTTGAATTAGGATTTTGAAATGCTAATGGGGTACGGACAAACGGCGTATAACATACGCTATACGCTGCGCCGCAGTAGCGGCTTGACCTACGAAAAACCCCAGTCGGCGCAGTAGCGCCTTTGTGGGTTTTTTCTCCGGTACATTTTTGTGCCCCTGGAAACCTACGGTTTCCTTATTCGGGGCACAAAAACGTCGTATAGCTTTCACGTTATGCGAAAGAAATACGGCATTATTTTCCATTAGTATAAAAGGTTAAAAAAATATTTGAGATGTATCTTTATCAGGTATCAAACCGTATTTTATACGTCGTTGCCTTTTTCTAAATTTTGTATCTCTTTTATTTTTAAATATTCACTCGGAGTATATACTTTTATTGTTGATTTTTTATAATCTTCTGTATTCCTTGTAAGTATATAATCAATTTTATTTTCTACTGCTGTATAATATTGAACCGCATCTTCAAAATCTGAAAAACCTGATTCCAATGCCTTTTGTATTATTATATCATCCACATTCAACACCGTTAATATTAATCTTAATTTTCTTAGAAAATTTATTGAAGTTTCATGATCCTTTAATTTTCTCTGTATATAATAAGTA
>BOAV01000277.1 GCA_026002045.1 Spirochaetia bacterium
TTGAAGCTCCCCGCTGATAAGTGCCTGGATTCTCTCCTGATCCGCTTCCGGATATTGTTTAATAAGTTCCGTAAAGGATTTCCCGGTGAGCCCACGGTATTTGTCATTCATTATCGCCGACTACTCAATGCATAGATTTTACTTTTAATAAAAAGGCATTGCTACCCGGATTTGCCGGTAACAATGCCTTTTTATGGTTTAATTCGATAGGGTTAACTCTTTACTGATCCTGCGGTCATGCCCTTAATAACCTGTTCCTGGAACAGAAGGTAAAAGATCACCACCGGTAATATGCTCATTACCAGGTTGGCGCAGAGCATACCATAATCGGTTCGCATCTCGACCTTGGACATATACACCGCAACGATGATAGTTCGCAATTTGCCGGAGCCGGCAATAATAGTGGCCAGCAGGTATTCATTCCAGCAGTATATGAATACCAGGGTGCAAACAGTGGCGATCCCCGGTTTGGCCAGGGGGAAAACGATACGAAAAAAGACTTGAACAAGGCTGCAGCCGTCAATAATGGCAGCCTCCTCTATTTCCCGGGGAATACTTTTTAGAAAACCGGTTAAGACAAAAATAGTCATCGACATTTGACAGGCCGCGTAAATAACGATAAGACCCATAAGGGAATTTAACAGCCCCATTTGCCGTAACATCAGGAATACCGGGATAAGAATTGATGTCATAGGAATCATGATGCCCACAGTAAAATAGATATAGAGCCATTTACTGTTCAATACCCGGGCGATAACATAGGAAACCATGGACCCAAAGACTATTACCAGGGTCAAAACCGATGCGGTAACGATAACGCTGTTTTTAAAAACGGTACGCATGGAATTGGAAAATATGGCCCGGGTATAATTTTCCAATTTCCAGATGTGAGGCAAGCCAAAGGAATTCATATAAATTTCCTGATTGGATTTAAACCCGCTGTTGAGTACCCACAAAAAGGGATAGAGGGCTAAAACAGCCATAAAGGTAAGGATAACATATTTCAGGATAATCCCAATTTGGCTTCTTACATAACCCATGTTAACGGTACTGTTTTGCAGCATCCTTATAACCCCGTCAATTATTTGTATCTAAAAATTTGCCGTATACCCATTTGAAGACCACCGTAAACAACAGCGAATAAGCAAGCACCGTTATGGACATGGCGCTGGCATAACCAAAGCGTGATTCTTCAAAGGCTTTGGTATACATCAGAATAGCAAAAAAGGTACTGGCGTGTCCCGGACCGCCGCCGGTCATAACCCAGGCATAGCCGAAGGATTTAAGTGCCCCGGTAACCGTCAGAATAATCGAAACCTGGGAAATTTCTCCAATCAGCGGAAGCATGATATTGCTGAATACCCTAAAGG
>BOAV01000278.1 GCA_026002045.1 Spirochaetia bacterium
AGGATATAATATAGACCAACGATCGGATATTTATTCCCTGGGATGTGTCTTGTTTTATATGCTTACCGGTCACCATGCTATAGAAAAACGATCAAATGACCACGAAACCCGGATGGCAATTATTCAGAATGATTTTCCACAGGCTGTAGATTATAATCCTAATATATCGGCTAATACACAAAAAATACTAAATAAAGCGGCTCATAAAAATATGATGCAAAGATTTCAATCTTGCAGGGAGTTTGAATTGGAGTTAAACAACAGAAGAACAATGGTTAAGGATAATAACAACAGTATTTCTGTTGGGCGTGGAAATTGTGACATTGTTGTGCCCCACCAAAAAGTAAGCCAGCACCATGCTGATATAAAGGTTGAGACGCAAGCTGGACGTACCAGGTACATATTTCAAGACCGAAGCTCTAACGGTACGGTAATCGATGGGAGAAAAATACATAATGGGGAAATTGAAATTAATCCACAAGCTCATCCCGTAATTTTTTTAGCCGGAACAGCCGAATTAAAGTGGAATGTCGTAGAAGAAACCTTTCAGAGAAAGGGAAATTTCATCAGCCCTGCCGAAATTTCCATCAACCTGCCTGTTTCCCCAGCCCCTGTACCGATGGCAGATTCTTCGCCCATACCACAGAATCCGCCACAAAAGCCGTCTTTTTTTCCAAGGCCAAAAAATGTAAAAATACGTCATGGTTTTACCGCTTTTTGGTTATGGTTATGTCTTATCGGAAATTTGAGTGTCGGAATTTTTTATCTATACTTGCAATATTTTACCCCTGGCGCTATGGCAATAGCATCTGCATTTGCTATTATATTAATTTTGTGCTGGAAGAAATTAGGGTTTTGGGGGCTGGTGGCTGTACAAATAGTTATGTTACTCACCGCCGAAGGTGACCAACTTGGTACGATGATAGGGTCTGTAATTATTAGTGTTGCAGTGATGTTTGGTGTACTACATTTACGTAATGCGTATGGGGTAAATACATGGGAACAATTAGAATAGATTATAATTGTTTTTTGTTAACAAGGCAGGTCTTTCAGGTATTATCGTGCAAACATTTTTGAAAATTACCTGGACACAAATATTCTTGTACGGTATATTCAAAATTAATTTGTGTAAAATCATTTAACAACGCTATGCGTGTTAGTCCTACATATTCTCCAGCGACAAACACCGCCCCTCTACCTCGTACCCCGGCAGAACCTTCTCCTTAAGCCGCTCTATCTTGGCTGCCAGCAGGGTGGGTTTGTATTTTCCCCGCTGCCGCTTAACCTCCACCGCCAGGGCGCGGTTTTTCTCCAGCCCCAGGGCCACGATGTCTATTTCGTTTTGATTATCCCC
>BOAV01000279.1 GCA_026002045.1 Spirochaetia bacterium
GTTGCGGTTGAAACGACCGCCATGCATCACCTGTACAAGAAGTATGTACGGCGGATTAAGAAGCTTAAGGCCCACGATGAGACCAACGATGCGAAAGTTGGGGACCGGGTCCGGGTGGTGGAATGCCGTCCTGTCAGCAAGGAAAAATGCTGGAAACTTGCGGCGATTATTGAACGCGCACAATAGGGAGTGTAGGGAAAATGATTCAAGTGGAGAGTTTCCTGAATGTGGCGGACAATTCGGGAGCCAAGATAGTCCAGTGTATCAAGGTGCTCGGCGGTTCCAAGCGGAAGTACGCCAGTATCGGTGATATTATTGTGGTGGCGGTGAAGGATGCGCTTCCCACCTCTACCATAAAAAAAGGTACGGTGGAAAAGGCCGTGGTGGTACGGACCCATAAGGAATACCGCCGCCCGGACGGCACCTACATCCGGTTTGACGATAACGCCTGCGTGATCATTGACGCGGCGTTAAACCCCAAGGGTAAACGTATCTTTGGGCCCGTAGCCCGGGAATTACGGGAAAAGGATTACATGAAAATTGTGTCCCTGGCCCCGGAGGTTTTGTGAGGCCCACGGGCTTCACATTATAAGGAGCGGTAAATGGCAGTAACAGCGCAGAAAGTATCAATTGCGGCGCAGCATAAATATAAGCTGAAGAAAGATGATACCGTCCAGATCATCGCGGGCCTTAAGCTTCTTAATCCGCCGTACATACTTCTTGTACAGGGGATGCAGGGCGGTCGTTTCAACCGCAACCACGATGGTCTTTGCCATCTTGTCGCTTTTCACGATCCCCACAAATTCTTTCTTTCCGCTCTTCGCCTTAACCGGCTGATCTACATCCGACATTATTTAGCCCCCGCAACATGTTCCGCCACCTGCTTCCTGACCAACTCTTTTGCATCGGTAAGGACCTGCGCATGAATCAAGGTATTAAGCCGCGCAATCTGACGGCGCATGGTCCGCTTTTGAAGCGGGTTATCCACATGACCGATAACGGTCTGGAAACGAAATTCCATATACTTCTTGTTAAGTTCGTCCCGCTTTGCCTTAAGCTCCGGGAAACTCAAATTCTTAAAGGAATTCTTCATCTCATTAAGCTCCCAGTTCCATATCCGCACGGGCCACGAACTTAGTTTTGATGGGAAGCTTGGAGCCCGCAAGGGTCATGGCTTCCTGGGCAACGGATTTCTCGATGCCCCCGAGTTCAAACATAACGGTCCCCGGCTTTACCACGGCGACCCAGTATTCCGGCGCGCCCTTTCCCTTACCCATACGGGTTTCGGCAGGCTTCTTCGAATAGGACTTATCCGGAAAAATACGGATCCAGATCTTTCCACCGCGCTTGATA
>BOAV01000280.1 GCA_026002045.1 Spirochaetia bacterium
GGGTTTTACCGCCGCCATCCATACTATTGGCGCCTCCTGTCCGGGCTGCCCTCCTTCGGGGGCGGAGGTGTTGGGCTTTTTACGAGAGCAGATGAGTTGAAGAATTTAACCACAGAGGACACAGAGTTCACACAGAGTCGTAATTTCCTCTCTTTTCCTTCCTCTGTGATCTCTGTGTTCCCTCCGTGCTCTCTGTGGTTATAATTGATTATATGACAAAGACCAATGTTCTCCGCCTGCTCGACGCCGCCGGAATTTTTTATACCGTAAAAGAATACCCCGTAGACGAATCGGATTTATCCGGTGTCCATGCGGCGGAACTTTTGGGTATGCCTGCGGAACAGATCTTCAAGACCTTGGTATTGCAGGGCGCTTCCGGGGCATATACGGTTTGCTGCATCCCCTGTGCGGAGGAACTGGACCTGAAAAAAACAGCCCGCGCCGCAGGGGAAAAAAGTATTGATTTGATCCCCGTAAAAGAGCTTCAGCCCCTGACCGGCTATATCCGGGGAGGCTGTTCCCCAATCGGCATGAAGAAGCAGTTCCCCACTTTTATCGATGAAACGGCGGAGCTCTTCGATACTATCGGCGTCAGCGCCGGGATGAGGGGTATGCAGGTGATTTTGAGTCCGGCGGATCTTATGGCATTTACCGGGGCGATTTTGGCGGATCTGACGGTATAAATCCCATACACGGGTGCGGGCGCCCGTTTTATCCGTTCTGCGGTTATACATCGGCAAGGGTATGGTATTCGAAGCGGATTCTTGTCAACGGCGGTTTGCCAACCGGATAATTTCAAACCTGTCCTTTACATTTAATTTTGAATAGACGGTACTGACTATATTTTTTACCGTCTGCGGGGCCAGGTTTAATTTTTCGGCAATCTGTTCGTTGTCGTAGCCGGTAGTAATCAGGATAAAAATTTCTCTTTCCCTATTGGTCAATGTATTCAGCCAGGGCAAAGATTCCGCCGCACCGGAAATAATGTCGCCGCCGCTGTACTTTTGCTGAACCATTTTTCTGGCAATTTCAGGAGATATTTGTATTACGTTGTTTTTTAAGGCCCGGATAACCGTAATTAATTCCGTGGGGGATATATCTTTAAGAAGATACCCGGAAGACCCCGCCAGTAATGCGGACCTTACAAATTCATCCTCATCATACGTTGACAGCATGATAATTTTTATTTCAGGATGTTTTGGTTTTATTATTTTTACCGCTTCAACGCCGTTCATTCCGGGAGGCATGAGTACATCCATAAGAATAATATCGGGATGATACTTTTCCGCAAAAGCAACCGCTTCTTTTCCGTTTTGGGCAATGCCCACTACAGCCATATCATC
>BOAV01000281.1 GCA_026002045.1 Spirochaetia bacterium
CAGGATAAACGCATAGAAATTCCTCATAGACGTAAAACCATGATAAAATACCCCGGAGGGAGGGGGTATGGCAAAAAAGAGCAGGAAGCTTATAGCGATCAAAGAGATGGTGGGAGAAACGGGGTTCATCATCATAGAAAATGTCGGAATAGATGCCTTACTGGAACTGCGGGAGGAATTCGAAGACATCGAAGACACCCGGTTTGAGCCGTATGTAGAGCATCTGCTCTCGGACATCGTGATGATAAGCCTGCTGGCGGTGATGGCGCGGGCGAACGAATGGGGAGAGATAGCGGCGTTTGCCCAGATGAAAGAGGAATGGCTCAAAAAGTTTCTGGTATTGCCCCACGGGATACCCTCACATGACACGATCCAGCGGGTGATGTCGATGATAGACGGGACGGTGTTGTATAGTTTATGTATTCAGTTTTTGATACGGCGCATGGACATCATGGCGGAGACGGCGCGGCAGCGGCGGCTCTTGCAAGCACCGGATACTGCGGATGAGGCGGAAAAGGAGGAACCGAATATCATCGCGATAGACGGGAAGACCTCTCGGGGGAGCAAACGGAACAAGACCGACCGGGACGCGGTAAAGGCGATGCACACCGTAAGTGCCTATTCGACGGACCGGGGGCTGTGCTTGTCGGAAGTGGTGGTAGACGAGAAAACGAATGAGATACCGGCGGTACGGGATTTGCTGGACATCACGAGCATCAATGGCAGCATCGTAACTTGGGACGCGCTTAACACCCAGAAAGATACGGTTGCAGCGGTAATAAAGAAGCGCGGGGATTACGTGGGCGCGCTGAAGGCCAACCAGCACACCTTTTATGAGGATGTTTCGCAGTATTTTGATGATATTGTCTGTGATGAACTGAAAAAAGACGAAACGAAGTACAAAATGACGGTTGACAAGGAACAGAGCGGGGTTGCCACGCGGGAATATTACCTGACCCAGGACCTTTCCTGGCTTGCGCAGCGAAAAGAATGGGCAGGGCTGAAAAGCATTGGCTGTGTCCGCCGGACTTTGAAGAAGCTGAACGGGGAAACAACGGTCGACACGCGATATTTCATCGCCAGTATCGTTGACCTTGAGGCATTTGCCAAATCGGTCCGTTCCCATTGGCAAGTGGAGAACAAGCTCCATTGGCAGCTTGATTTTACCTTCAAGGATGACCAAAACACCACGATGAAAAAGCACGGGGCACAGAACCTGCAGACCATGAAACGGGTTGCCCTGGCTATCCTTTCGCTGGTCCAGTCATTTTATGATGACAAGAG
The DNA here is from genome assembly GCA_026002045.1 of Spirochaetia bacterium. GTDB lineage: Bacteria > Spirochaetota > Spirochaetia > Treponematales > Breznakiellaceae > BNUT01. Next base: position 1,285 of record BOAV01000281.1, read on the forward strand.
CCTGAAAGGAATCCGGTTTATCCTGTCCCTGGGCTTTGAACAGCACATCGAAA
>BOAV01000282.1 GCA_026002045.1 Spirochaetia bacterium
AAACAGGACCGGCTTTCGGACGGGACTTTTTACCGCAGGCAGCAGATGCACCATTTTCATAACGGAACCCTCTGGGCGGATGACCTTTACATGAGCGTCCCATTTCTCTGCCGTTACAGCGGCTTAAAAAAAGATCCTGCCATTCTGGACGATGCGGCAAATCAGTTTGAAGGTTTTAAGCGGCATCTTTTCATGGAAGACCAAAAACTTATGGCCCATGTATATGATTTTAAACGGGAAATGAATACGGGGATTCCCTGGGGACGTGGCAACGGGTGGACCGTCTTTTCCTTGACAGAATTACTGATGGTTCTGCCGGAGGATCATCCCAAGCGGAATTTTTTGATCGATTTTTTCAGAACCCTTGCCGAAGGATACCTTGCCTGTCAGGATGCTGAGGGAATGTGGCATCAGGTCTTGAACATGGCTTCCTCTTATCAGGAAACATCCTGTACCGCCATGTTTATCTGCGCCTTTTCACGGGGCATACGGTACGGCTGGTTTGAGGGTGATACCCTGCCATACCGTATTGCCGCTGACAAGGCGTGGATGGCGCTGGAACGGAATTCCATTGATCGTGAGGGGAATGTGTACGGCGTTTGCCGGGGATCGGAATTCGCCTTTAATCCCCGGTACTATGCGGAACATCTTCTGCCGCGTCTTAATGATACCCACGGTATAGGGATCGTGCTTCTTGCGGGAGTAGAATTGCTAAAATTAAGGAAGGAGTATAAATCATGAAGGCTAACATCAAGAATTTGAAAATCTGTTATATCGGCGGGGGCTCCCGCAACTGGACATGGGTCCTGATGCAGGATCTGGCATTCGAGAAGGAAATCGCCGGAACCATTGAGCTCTACGATATAAAACCGGACGCCGCAAAGAGTAACGAAGTCATCGGCAACGATCTCATGGCAAAGTACAACGAAGGGCGCTGGAAATTCCACGCAAACCCTTCGCTCTCAGACGCCCTGACCGGATGCGACTTTGTGTTTATTTCGATACTCCCCGCAGATTTTGAAGAGATGGCGGTGGACGTTCATCTTTCTGAAAAATACGGCATCTACCAGTCCGTGGGGGACACCGCCGGTGTCGGCGGACTTATACGGGCGCTCCGCACTATTCCTCAGTTCCGGGGAATTGCCCAGGCGGTAAAGAAATACGCCCCCCCAAGCCTGGGTCATCAATTACACGAACCCCATGAGCATCTGCACCCGCACGCTGTACAAGGAATTTCCCGGTATAAAGAGTTTCGGCTGCTGCCACGAAGTGTTCAACACCCAGAAGCTGCTGGCCACGGTACTGGAAGAAGCGGGTGTCGCCCCCAGGGACAGCA
>BOAV01000283.1 GCA_026002045.1 Spirochaetia bacterium
TGTCTGTGCCCGTGGGGAGGCACGGTTGCAGGGGGGCTGGTTTTATTATAAACTGTGTCTACATTATGACCGAGATAAACAATACGGGCCTTACAGAATTGTCCGGAAAGGGTATGCCCCTGTTTTCCCGGCCCTTCCTCTTTGCGTCAAACCAGCGCGCCAAAATCCTTAAAGCCTTCAACGATGAAGATGAGGTCATCCGGGAACGTGACGGAATTCCCTTCATTAACAAGGATATTTTAAAGCCCGGCAAAGATACAGAAAAAAATCTGGACAGAAAATTTAAGGATCTGGTCGATTCGGTACTGGATTTTACTTCATCAAACTCCGGGGGCTCACGGTGACGCCGTTTTTGTATACGGTAAAATGCAGATGGGGGCCGGTGCTTTGGCCGGTGCTGCCTATGTCGCCGATCCGTTCGCCGGCGCTTACATAGGCGCCGGACTTGACCCGGATAATGTTCATGTGACCGTAGAGGGTACGGTAGCCGGAATGATGGGTGATCACCACATAGTTTCCATAAGCATCATCCCAGCCGGTGGTGGTGACACGGCCTGCCATGGCCGCCTTGATCGGGGCGCCCACGGGGTTGCCGCCGATGTCGATACCCGCGTGAAAATGCATGGCCCCGGTAATGGGGCTTCTCCGGCGGCCGTAGGCGCTGGTGATATACCCCCTTACGGGCCAGATGAAAAGGTCGCCGTTGATTTCCTGACGTTCAACCCAGTCCAGCCGTGCGCCCGGTAAAAAAAGAACCGTCCCCGCATGTACGGTATCGGAAAAAAGCTCATTTGCCGTTTGGATGGCTTCCGCATCGGCGCTGTACTTTTCCGCAATTTTGGTCAGGGAATCGTCTTTTTTTACGGTGTAGAGGATGCCGTCCTGGTTCGGTATTTTCAGTACCTTGCCGATTTGCAAAGTCCGGGTGTTTTTAATGTCGTTAAAGGAGATGATGGTATCCTCATTCAGGCCGAAATCCCGGGCCAGGATGCCAATCATATCCCCGCTTTGGACCTTGTAGGAATCTGAAAGGAGCATCCGGGGTTTGGAAAAGGATTCCGGTTCGGGAATGCCCATATCCTCTGAATCCCCGGAAATAGCGGCGGGCTCCTGTTCGACCAGGCTGGCTTCATAATAAACCATACCGCCAATGCCGCTATCGGATGCCGCTGCCCCGGCGGGCATAATCACGGGAAGTGAAAAAACACCCAGGGAAGATATAAAATACACGAAGGATAAAACCATCCCCAGTCTGAGAAGGATTCTGCTTTTCAGGAACTTGTGATCCGACACCTAACACCCCGGTAAAAATTTTTGTGGAAAAAT
>BOAV01000284.1 GCA_026002045.1 Spirochaetia bacterium
CGCCCGCAGTACCAGCTCCCCTTCGCCGTCGAGAACATCGGATCCAATCAGTGCGGTCACATCGGTAACCGCCGCAAGTTCGCCGCTGCCGGAAACAAAGGCCCCGCCCTGCTGCACGAGCCGGCGGGCTTCGCTTTTGCTGGGGGCCAGCCCCGCATCGGTAAAGAGGTCCGCCACATTGTAACCCGCTTCAAATTTTTGCCGGGAAAGCGCCGCCTGGGGCATGGCGGACTTGTCGCCCCCCGTGGCAGCTGCGGTGCCATAGCCGAATGCGGCCTTGGCGCCGGCGAGGGCCTTGTCGGCCTCATCCTTGCCGTGGATCAGGGCGCACACCTCCCAGGCGAGCTTTTCTTTGGCCTCGTTTGGGTTTCTGCCGGGGGCGCACAGGCTGTCGCATTCTTCGATGGGGAGGAAGGTGAACATCAGGAGGAAGCGGCGGATGTCGGCGTCCTGCACGTTCCGCCAGTACTGGAAAAATTCGTAGGCACTGGTGATTTTCGGATCGAGAAAGATGGCGCCCTTTTCGGTTTTGCCCATCTTTTTGCCATCGGAAGTGGTCACCAAGGGGAAGGTCATGCCGAAGACCTCGGCGCCTTCGATGCGGCGGATCAGTTCTCCCCCGGCCACGATGTTGCCCCACTGGTCGTCGCCGCCGATCTGGAGGCGGCAACCGTAGCGGCGGTAGAGTTCCAGGAAGTCGTAGCTCTGCAAAAGCTGGTAGTTGAATTCGATAAAGGAAAGGCCCGTCTCCATCCGCATCCTGTAGGCCTCAAAACTGAGCATACGGTTCACGGAGAAGTGGCTGCCGATTTCCCGGAGGAAGTCGATGTAGTTGAGGTTCGCGAGCCAGTCCTTGTTGTTGGCCGATTGGGCGCTCTCCCCGTCAAAGCCGATAAAGCGGTCCAGTTGGTTGCGGATTGAATCGGTGTTGGCGTCCAGGGTTTCGTAGTTCAGCATTTTCCGCATCTCGGTTTTGCCCGAGGGGTCCCCGATGCGGGCGGTCCCCCCGCCGATTAAGGCGATCCCCTTCTGCCCCGCGGCGCGGAGGTGGCGGTAAGCGAAAAAGGGCACCATGTGGCCGATGTGAAGGCTGGGCCCCGTGGGATCGCAGCCCACGTAAAAGGTCACCGGCCCCTCATCCATCAACTTTGAAAGCCCCTCAGCATCGGTACACTGCTGAAAAAAGCCCCTCGCCTTCAAATTCTCCAACGCCGGATTCATAAAACACCATCCTCACAAAAAATAGTAAGGAGAGTATACCCGCTCCGGCGGCGAAATTCAATATCACTGAGAAGA
>BOAV01000285.1 GCA_026002045.1 Spirochaetia bacterium
GAACCCCGTTTCTCCCACCATCTCTTTGATCGCTATAAGCTTCCTGCTCTTTTTTGCCATACCCCCTCCCTCCGGGGTATTTTATCATGGTTTTACGTCTATGAGGAATTTCTATGCGTTTATCCTGTGGAGGGATCGACTTTAGGCGGATTTTTGGTAAAATAGTCGTCCCAATAGTCAGCTTCTTCGTCAGTCATGCCTGTTTTCTTTTCCAGTTCGTTCATACGTTTCTTTTACCCCTTTAGCAAATGATAAAACATACCCTGACACGGCATAGCGTGGAATACGTTTTTCCCGTTGTCGCCAAATTCATTATACAATATTTCAACCGGGTTTGCTTTCGTATCAAAACCGATAAGTATATATTTGTTGTCAAAGTCTTCTACCGGGCCATCGTAACGGGCTGTGGCATCGGACCAAAGGTCCGCAGCATGACGGATATCCGCCTCGGTAAGGTGGTGTTTAAAAGCGGATTCCCGGCAAACGATCTCCATATCTATTCCCCCTGTTCAATTATTGCCGATCCGTTTTGTACTACTATCCACGATACAGCTCTTCCCTTGTCCATTTTTCCCCTTTCGAGTTTACATTTTCTTTATCAATGTCTTTAAACATTTCATCTAACCAGTCTTTAGATGTACGTTTTACTGTCTTTTCCAGGGATTTTCTTACCAGTGCATTAAAAGACAAATTATGCCTTTTGGCATATTCTCTACCCAGAACAAGGATTTCTTCATCCATTGCCAATGTAATATTTTTCATTTTTACGCCTCTTTACACATAATATGTGTATGTTGATTTTGTCAACCATTTTATTTTTTGTCCGATACTTAAAGGGTATGAATTCCCTTGCAGTATTATACGGAGGCCGCCTTTTCCCTGCCGCCTTTGAAAAGGTTTTTGACGGGAAATGCGCCCTGGATTTGGCTCTGGAACGGGTCCGGCGTTTCCCCGGTGTGGGAAAAGTGGTCCTTTTGGGTGCGGAAGGGGCGGTCTATTCCGATCTTCCCGGCGATGTGAAGGTGGTGTCACAGCCCGCATGGACCCGGAAGAACTTGCTGGAAACCCTGTCCGTCTTGGCTGCAGGTTTTGACCTCACCTATTTTGCCTGGGCGGACTGTCCCTTTCCGGACCCGACCCTCACCACCGCCATTGCGGAGCGGCATCTGAAATACGCGGCGGAGTACTCCTATGCCGACGGCTGGCCCTACGGCTTTGCCCCGGAACTCCTCTCCCCCGGCACCGCGGGAATCCTTGCCAAAATCGCCGGAGAAGATGAGAATCCCGT
>BOAV01000286.1 GCA_026002045.1 Spirochaetia bacterium
GATCGGGACTTGTCCCGGCTTCCTGATGTTTTACCCCGCACCCGGTCAGAAGAAGCGCAAAAAAGCATGGCAGCCAGAACAGGGGGATTTTCAATCTCATTATCGTACTATAGCTCTAAACAGCCCCGGCGGACAGCGTACCGTCCGCCGGGGGAGCCATAGTCTCAATACAATCCGGCCTTACTCAATATATTTCGCCCTGCGTTCATTAACAATTTCCTGATATCCCGAGGCAAGGTAATCGGCAATTGCCGCGTCATATACCCGGTCAAAATTGGCGGAGCCTGCGGTTATCGTGGTGGCCAGCAGGACTTTTTTCTTGTCCGCCAGGACCTGGGCGTTACGCTGGGCGGAAGTAATGGTAACCGGAACAAAGGGGTCCGGGCTGGAATTTTTTATGGCCAGGCTGCGGGCATTGACGATCCACTCAGGACTCGCATCGGGATAGGAGAAGATAAATACCCGTGCGTTTTTGTCCGCATCCCCCAGATCCAGACCGTTAATGGGAAGGGTATAGTCCATGTTGTTCGCCACATTCTGTATCCAGCCGCCGGCTGCGGGCTTTACCTTGGGGAGCCCGTCCACCACATCGTGGACGATGCCCTCCGGGCCGATTTGCAGGAAGTTGTAGTTTTCAAACTTTGCAAGCCAGTTAAGATACCGCATCGCCGCTTCGGGGTTTTTTGATGCCTTGGGGATCATAAAAAATACGCCGGTTACATCATAACTGCTCTTGGCGGTTATACCCCTGGCATTTTGGAAGGGGTCGATGGCGATAAACTCGGCGCCGGGAATATTTTCCCGCAGGGTCGCCGACACCCGGTTATCCTGGCTTATGGGACGCTGCCAAAGATCCGTAAAAGAGCCGACTACGCCGCTTTTGATCAGGTTGTACCAATCGGCGCTGTTGTTGTACAGGGGAAAATCCCGGTCAATAAGCCCATCATTGTACATTTTGTTGAGGAACCGGACCCCTTCTTTATATCCGGGCAGCAATGTTTCACCGTTAATCCAGCGGTCTTTCCGGCTGACATTGGGATCAACAAAGGAATTAATGATAATCGGGGCCGCCGGGGACTCGGAGGTCATCATGGTAAAGGGGATAACCCGGTTCTTTCCCACATTGCCGGGGTCTTTATCCTTAAAGGCGGCAAGGGCGTTGTAGAATTCCTGGGTGGTCTGCGGCGGGGCCAGCCCCAGTTTATCCAGCCAGTCCTTCCGTATAAAGGTGATGGTGGACGCAATATCCACCCGCCGCGCAGGGATGGTGTATAATTTTTTGG
>BOAV01000287.1 GCA_026002045.1 Spirochaetia bacterium
CTATATCCGCGGCATCCTGAATACTGAGGGGGAAGACTTTGTTTCCGCAAATGCCGTAGATGCGGTCTTTAACGATGGCAGAATTGTTCTGGAATTGGGTGACGGCAGTATCCGCAGCGTCCGCATCGGCCCGGCGCAGGGGGAATCGAATCAGCGGTATGCAGCCGTGTCGGGTTCGCCTTATATCTATGCCCTTGCATCCTGGTCGGCGGACCGGATTTTCCGGGAAGCTTCGTACTTTGAAAAGTGAAGGATTTTTTTCCTTCTGCGCCTTATTCGCCTTTGCGGTTTTATTGATTTTTGCTGCGGACGAATTCCCGGTATTTTTCAGGATCGGATTTGAAGGCCACGATGGGGGCCACCGGATCCTGCCGGGCTTTTTTGAGGGCCTGGATGGCTTCAAACTCAAGCCGTTCCGCATCAATAAGCCGACCTGTCCGTGAACTCAGGCCGATGCAGACATCGTGGGGGGAACTGAAAAAAACCGAAAGTTTATTCAATACCTGGCCATGAAATTCCTGGGAATTCGCGAAACCCTGATCCAGATCGATGTTGGGCAGGATGATCGAAATTCCCCGTTCCCCTTTTTCGAAAATGAGATCCCGCTGGGTAAAGAAGCTTATCGTCTCTGCGGCAAACCGGCCGTACAGGTCATCGTCGTCCCCGGCTGCGGGTTTGAATTCCATGGCGATAAATACCAGGTCCTGTTCGTAGGAAGCGCAGCGGTGCAGTTCCGCCTCCAGCCGATCGGAGGTATACTCCTCCCATCCAATATTTCCCCGTGGGGAGTAAAGCCCTTTGGGTTCCGGCTCAGGAACATCCAAAGCAGCCGGAGGAGAAATGCCGACCGATGGTTCAATATCTGCGGCATCCACAGGAAGTTCCGGTTTTGCAAAAGGTTCATCAATCGGGGCAGGCTCCGGACCCTGGTCTTCGGCCTCTTCCCTGTCCGCAAGGACAGATCCTGAAAGTTCCGGGGGACTGTTCAATAAATCATCTGCCGAAATTTCTTCTTTCCCTTCGTCTTCCTCCTGTCTCCCGGTTTTTGGTGCCCCGTCTCCGTTCTTTACCAGAAGGGTTTCCAGCAGGAGGGTAAAAAACGCCAGGGCCAGGCCGGCCAAAACTACAAAGAGTACCAGCTTGAGGATGCCGATGCAGTATTCATAATCAATGTATCCGGTGGCAACCTGAATACTGACATTCCGCTGTCCTTCGATTCGCAGGGACATGTAATGGGGCGGGTTGGAGACGCCGAAGGGGTGGAGAAAACGGGGTGAATTG
>BOAV01000288.1 GCA_026002045.1 Spirochaetia bacterium
GAACTGAAATCTGCAAGGTATTTTTCTGGAATTTCAACCATGTTACCGCGAATGACCGATTCAAATGTAATTGATGGCATATAAAACCTCCAGTAACCTGTTTATACCCCAAGTATACTACAAAACGGACATTCCCGCAACGCTCTATTCGATTCTGATTATCCCCGGATTTTTTCCCCGGTCAACCTTAACCGCCGGGCAGTTCCTGATAGTAATCTCCGGGAGAAGCCGATGGGTTCCATTGTATTCAATGTTTTCACCGCCCAATTCGATGGTAACCGCATCAACATCGTCAATGATGGCCCGGAAGTTGGGCTTAATCTTTCCCCCCTTTGTTTCACCGATGGCGGCGGCATAGCACTTTTCAGGGGACGCTGAAAAGAGGCGGAAACCCCTGCCGCTTTGGGTTTTTACTCCCCTGATTTCGATAATTTCAGAAAACACATAGGGATAATCCCAGGGCTCGTCTCCTGGGGCCTTTTCCGTCCAGCTTTTCAGGTCTGCGTTGGTTTCGCTGTGTATCTCCAAAAGGCTTACTCCGCTGTTTTCTCCAATGGCCAGGTCCCCGTCCAGTATGGTGAGGTTTTCGATGACTATTTTCCGGGGGAGGCGGCAGGGGTAGCCGAAGTTATGGCCCCCCCGGTTTACGTTCCTGATAAGGCAGGCGTCCGCTTTTTCAGGCCGCCAGGTAATATCTTTGAGGAAGAGATCGCCGTCCCACACGCTCCCGTAGTCGCCCCTGATGTCTATGGACTCTCCCAGGAGGCTGACGTTTTCCACCCACATGAGGCCGCCGCCTATGGCCTTTAAGCCCATGTGACCCATGAAGCTGTTTTTTATGGTGTACCCTGTTACCCCCTGGTGGGCGTCAACACGGGAAAAGACGCAGCCGTCCACCAGAATGTCCCTGCAGAAGTTGCTGCCGAAAAGTCCCCAGTAACGGCGGTCCATGATACTGTCCTGCCGACAGTTAAAAAACGAAACGTCAACAGAGCGGTTGATAAGGATGTCGTAGGAGCCCATCATCACCGGCAGGCTTGCCCGGCCGATGGTGGTGTAGGTGTAGTGGGGGGAAAAGTGGCAGTTCACGACCCGGAGCCGGGCGCATGACTCGGCGTTGACGAACCCCGAATAGGGAGCGCCCTGTTCCTTTTCCCCTTCAATAAAATGGGTGAGGCCGTCTATGATGACATTGGAACGGGTGACGCGGATGCCCCGGTCATAATAGGTGTATTCAGCGGGCGCCTGATTGGCAATGGTG
>BOAV01000289.1 GCA_026002045.1 Spirochaetia bacterium
TGGAGAAATAATATTAAATGAAAAAATCATGGAGACAGTGGAACAAAATGAAAAACATGATATAAAACTGGATCGGGAAGAATCATTGGTTCCAGGCGAAAAAATAATAAAGGATTTTATAAGTGATGCCAAACAATTTGATAAAAAGAATGAAACAGTTGTCAACATAAATAATTTTCATCGCATATTTTTTGAATCCAAATTATCTGAACCAGATGATTTTGCTATGGCGAGAGGAGAAGCAGGCAATAGTCACGATGTAGAATTGGCAGGAGAACTCTTATCAGGTGATAAAGACTCTATGGGTTTTGTGCAGGAATACCGTATGCTTTGCCCTGATATTTTTCAGGCGCAACTTGACAGATATATCGGCAAGTTGTCAGAAGAAGAAAAAACGCAATTTCTTGAAAAAAGTGGTATTACATACGAAGCGGCGAGCGATCAGGCAAATGTGGATATTACCAATATAAAGAGTATCTACAGAACAATTCTGCAAAGAATGAAAACAAAGAACGAAAGTATTTTCTATGGTATATCATATAAAGAATACCTACAGTCCAGGAACATTACAAAACTTCCTGATGAAATGAAACTGGAAGAACAATTGTTGTATTACTTGCTGGTCAATCCTTACAGAATTGATATGCTCTCTGATTCTGACAATGAGCCTCTTGAAATGCTTATAAGCGTACTCAAGGATTTTAGGCGTATACTCTATGAAAAAAGATTATCACCTGATGGCGCTCACAAACTGGATAAAATCATTGCAAATGGCGATAACGGAAAATTAAAAGACAAAAACGATGTGCAGATTTTGTCATATTTAATCAACGGTGAAATGTATTCTCGTGGAATTGTGCAGGTATATATTAAGAGATTCCCCGATGTTTTCAAAAAACTGGTAGGGCAATATCTTTATAAACTTTCAGATGATGAGAGAAAACGCTTTTTTGAACTTTCCGGTTTAAAAGAAGAAGATTATCCTGTTCTTGAAGAAGAAACAATTGAGGTGTCGCAAAATGATGAAATCAACGAGGACGAAGAAGATGATCTGTCATCAGCAAGCGATTCTATAGAGGGTAAAACAGAACCTAAAAAAAGGAAACCACGGGCAAAAAAGAGTATATCTGTAACGCAAAAAAAATAAATGAACTAACAGAAATGATAAAAAATACGAAAGGATGGTTACAATTTTCAAATTGGTTTTTTGTTATTGTAATCTTACTGATTTTGGTACTATTTCTTCTTAATTCACTAGGG
>BOAV01000290.1 GCA_026002045.1 Spirochaetia bacterium
ATTCATTCTCCCCGGTATAATGATGCCAGAGGCACACCGGAACCCGGTCCACCGGCAGACCTTCCGCCGCCGCAAAATAACGTTCCCTGCTGTTCATAATCTCCCCTTATCCTTTAATGGCGCCCGCGGTCAAACCTTTGATAATGCTCTTCTGCCCGATGATATAGATAATCAGAACGGGCAGCATGGACATAAGGTACGCCGTAAAGGACATGGTATAATTAAAGGAATACTCGGTCTTAAAGTTATACTGAAAAAGCGGCAGGGTCCAAAAGGCCCGGGACCGGTTCAGGATCATCAGGGGAAGCATGAAGTCGTTCCAGTACCACAGGGCGTCCATGACTATCAGGGTTGCCAGCATAGGGCTTGTCAGGGGCAGGATCACATGGATATAGGTTTTGAACACATTACAGCCGTCCACCCGGGCGGCCTCCTCAAGTTCGATGGGCATATTCCGCACATAGTTTACATAGAGAAAAATTCCCCGGGTAAGGCAGTAGGTTGAATAGAGCAGGATCAGCCCCATCTGATTCAGCAGGCCCAGGGTGGTGATAAATTTGGTAACCGGCAGAATGACTACCTGGGCGGGGATGAAGAGCCCCAGGATAAGAAAAATATACACAAATTTATAATAGGGCCGTTTGAAATTACGGGCAATCGCATAGGAGGCGGCGGGGACCAGGATGCTTTCTATCAAAAGGGAGGCGGCGGTAATAAAAAAAGAATTCCGCAGATATCCCAAATAATTCTGGCTCGCAAAAAGGCGCTTGAAATTATCAAAATTTAAAAAGGATCGCGGGGGCGCAAAAAAGCCCCGGCTTGCCTCCTCCATGCTTTTAAAGGAATTAACCACCACGAGGTACAGGGGAGAGAGGATCATGAATCCCCCCAGTATCAGAATAATATTTCTGATTATCCGCCAGACCCGGCCGTCGGCAAGGGTATGATTCAATCCTGATACCTCCGGTTGGAAAGTTTGATCTGGGTAATGGATATTGTAGCAATGATGATGAAAAGCACCACCGCCTCCGCATTGGCCACGGAGAACCGGTAATTCTGGAAGGCGTCATTTACCACCGCAATGGCGATGACTTCCGTAGCCCGTGCCGGGCCGCCGCCGGTGAGGGCATAGGGGAAATCAAAGGCGGTAAAGCCGCTCTTGACCAGTAGTACCAGGACCACCACAAAGGTGGGCAGCAGATGGGGAGCGGTGATATACCGGAACCGCTTAAAGGGCGAGGCCCCGTCAACCTG
>BOAV01000291.1 GCA_026002045.1 Spirochaetia bacterium
ACGCTGGGTGGTGGAAAGGCTGGCGTGACCCAGCAGCTCCTGCACCACCCGGACATCGCAGCCGGAATTCACGAGGTGTGTAGCAAAACTGTGGCGCAGGCTGTGGGGATGGATGTTCTTTCCCAGCCCGGAGCGTTCCGCGTATTTGGCGATGATCCACCGCACACCGGGTACCGATATGGGTCCCCCCTTGCGGTTGATAAACAGTTTGTCTGTGGGGTGTTCGCCCTTGATTTTCAGTTTCCGCTCACCAAGATAAATTGCCAGGGCTTCGCGGGCCTCATCGGAAAAAAACACATACCGTTCCTTGTCGCCCTTTCCAAGTACCCGGGCCCCGCCAAGATTCGAATCAATTTTGTCAAGGCTTAAAGATACCAATTCTGAAATACGGAGCCCCGCCGAATACATGGTGAGGATCAGGGCCTTGTCCCGCTCGGGCCACAGTATTCCTGCGGAATCAGGGAGTTCTGCAAAGCTTGCCATCTCCTTTTCCCAGAGAAAGCTGGGCAATGTCTTGGGGCTCTTGAGGTTCCGCAGGGCATCGCAGGGATTGTCGGAACGGCGGTTAAAACGGATGAGCCAGCGGTAATAACCGCGGATGGAAGAGAGTGCCCGGTTCACGCTGACTGCGGCGGTGCCTTCGGCGCTGAGGTCGGCGATAAAGCCCCGCACCTCATGCTGGTTTGCCGCATCGGGATCGATCCCATGGTTGCCGCAATAATTGGCAAAGTGGGAAAGGTCCTTTCCGTAGGCTTCGATGGTCCGGCCGGACATCCCCCGCACGGCGAAAAGGTAGGAAAGGTATTCCTGAACGGAAAGGGGCATTTCGCTGTTAATAACGCTGTCTTTCGTCATTTATTCCGCATCATCCTTTTCTTCCGCCGCCACCGCCGCGAGATCAACTTCATCATCACTGTGGAGATAATCGCATTCGGGGTTAATACAGGCCTTGTGGGCCCCGTTTTTCTTGTCGTATTTTTCAACCATGAACTGGCCACACTTGGGGCAGCTTTGATTTATCGGTTTGAAGTGGCTGATAAAATCGCAGTCCGGGTAATTGGTGCAGCCGTAAAATTCCTTGTCCCGGCCCCGGGTCTTCCGGGCAACGATGTCGCCACCGCATTTGGGGCATTTGGCAAGGGGGATGGACTTGGTGTTCCTGCATTCAGGAATCGGTCACCGCGGAAGCGGAAAAGCGGGCCGAGGAGGCCCTCATCGATCTGCTCCTCCCCGGATCAGGTGCGAAGGC
>BOAV01000292.1 GCA_026002045.1 Spirochaetia bacterium
TTATAGCGATCAAAGAGATGGTGGGAGAAACGGGGTTCATCATCATAGAAAATGTCGGAATAGATGCCTTACTGGAACTGCGGGAGGAATTCGAAGACATCGAAGACACCCGGTTTGAGCCGTATGTGGAGCATCTGCTCTCGGATATCGTGATGATAAGCCTGCTGGCGGTGATGGCGCGGGCGAATGAATGGGGAGAGATAGCGGAGTTTGCCCAGATGAAAGAGGACTGGCTCAAGAATTTTCTGGTATTACCCCACGGGATACCTTCGCACGACACGATCCAGCGGGTGATGTCGATGATAGACGGGACGGTGTTGTATAGTTTATGCATCCAGTTTTTGATACGGCGCATGGACATCATGGCGGAGACGGCGCGGCAGCGGCGGCTATTGCAAGCGCCGGATACCGCGGATGAGGGGGAAAAGGAGGAACCGAATATCATCGCGATAGACGGGAAGACCTCCCGGGGGAGCAAACGGAACAAGACCGACCGGGATGCGGTAAAGGCGATGCACACGGTCAGCGCCTATTCGACGGATCGGGGGCTGTGCTTGTCGGAAGTGGTGGTAGACGAGAAAACGAATGAGATACCGGCGGTACGGGATTTGCTGGACATCACGAGCATCAGTGGCAGCATCGTTACCTGGGACGCGCTTAACACCCAGAAAGATACGGTTGCGGCGGTAATAAAGAAGCGCGGGGATTACGTAGGCGCGCTGAAGGCCAACCAACACGCCTTTTATGACGATGTTTCGCAGTATTTTGATGATTTTGTCTGTGATGAACTGAAAAAAGACAAAACGAAGTACAAAATGACGGTTGACAAGGAACAGAGCGGGGTTGCCACGCGGGAATATTACCTGACCCAGGACCTTTCCTGGCTTGCGCAGCGAAAAGAATGGGCGGCCCTGAAAAGCATTGGCTGTGTCCGCCGGACTTTGGAGAAGCTGAACGGGGAAACAACGGTTGACACGCGGTATTTCATCGCCAGCATCGTTGACCTTGAGGCATTTGCCAAATCGGTCCGTTCCCATTGGCACGTAGAAAACAAGCTCCATTGGCAGCTTGATTTTACCTTCAAGGATGACCAAAACACCACGATGAAAAAGCACGGGGCGCAGAACCTGCAGACCATGAAACGGGTTGCCCTGGCTATCCTTTCGCTGGTCCAGTCATTTTATGATGACAAGAGCCTGAAAGGAATCCGGTTTATCCTGTCCCTGGGCTTTGAACAGCACATCGAAA
>BOAV01000293.1 GCA_026002045.1 Spirochaetia bacterium
GGGTAAAGCCGTGGCCATGGCTGCCCCGAACGAGTATCATCAGTTAATTCTTGGGGAATTATTCAAACAGATTGCGGTTTATCTGACCGGCAAGCCCTGCAAAGTATTCCCCGCCCCCTATGACGTGCGGCTCTTTTATGAAGAGGATGAAAGTGACGATACGGTTCTCCAGCCCGACATTGTCGTGGTTTGTGACGAAAAAAAGCGGGGGCCGGAGGGCTGCCGGGGCGCGCCTGACTTTGTGGCGGAAATCCTGTCGCCTTCCAACAAGGCGATTGAAATGGAACTCAAATTTGACCTGTACCGGCAGGCGGGCGTAAAGGAATACTGGGTTATTGATCCTGAGCATAAAACCATCCATTGCTATGGTTTTAACGGCGACCGGTTTTTTTTCCGTTCCTACGGCGCAACAGGAACCGCCCCGGTGGAGACCTTAAAGGGCCTTGAAATAGTTCTGGAACCGGTTTTTGCCGGATAATACGCTTTCCTCCGGCCCCGGCAATTCTGGTTATCAATATCAATCTTGAATAACTTCTCTCTGTCTGAGTCTGTGGGAGCCCTATCTCCTTTCCAGTCCCAAATAGTATGTCTCAAATGACTCCCTGCGGCAGGCGGCGGGCTTAAAACTTTTTCCGGTCTTAAAAAGCTCCCGGATGCGTTTGAGGATATCCGCCGTGTCGCCGCCCTGAAAGACCTTTACCGCCAGATTGCCCCCTTTTTCCAGGGCGGCCTCCGCGTAGTCCAGCGCCATTTCCGCAAGTGTCAGGGAGCGGAGGGTGTCCACCGAGCGGTTCCCCATGGTGGCCGGGGCGGCGTCGCTCATCACCAGCGCGTAGGGGCCGTGGGCAAGGAGGGCCTTGCGGGTTTCAGCCGCCGTAATATCGCCCTGGATAAAAAAAACGTTGTCGCCGCCGAAAAGGCCCTTGTCGTACTGCCGGGACAGGGGGGAAAGGTCCGCCGCGGAAAGAAAGAGGCCGCCGCCCAGTTTGCGGAGCGCGTAGAGGCTCCAGCTCCCCGGCGCGGCCCCCAGGTCCAGGACCCGGAAGGGATTGCTGCGGTTCCGGCCCGCCGGGAAAAGGCCGAATTTTTCGTCCATTTCTTTCAACTTATACACCGAGCGGGCGGGGTAGCCTTCTTTTTGGGCCCTCAGCGACCAGTGATCCAACTTTTCGTAATTTGCCATCTGTGAAAGTCCCTGCCAAGCCTTTTATCAAGGCGTGATCTGTATTATAATTCTTAACTTATGGA
>BOAV01000294.1 GCA_026002045.1 Spirochaetia bacterium
ACTTCATCATCTTTAAAGCGCTCCTGGAATTGTAATAACGTCAATGCTGCTTGTTGTGCCATCGCTTTTCCCCTATCTCATAATTATATCATACAGGAAAACAGGGAGTCAACTTAATAGTCATATAGCATATTTTAATGATTTAGTGGTATAATAGCCGATAAAGACACTATGATAGATTCTTCCCATTTAAGCAAATATTCCCTCTTTGGCGGCCTTTTAATGGAGCAGATCGATGAGATACTGCCCCTGATGACACACGAGACCTATGCGGCCGGTGAAGATATCATCACCGAAGGGGAAAAAAACGACCGGATTCGCTTTATCATTTCCGGCCGGGCGGAGGTGTTTAAAAACGCTCTGGTCCTGGCGGAGTGTCAGACGGGGGACATCGTGGGGGAGATGGAAGTCCTGGACATGCTGCCCTCGGCGGCTACGGTCCGGGCCATAAGCCCCGTGGAGATCGTCTCCCTCTCCAACACCACCCTGCACGAAATCTACAAACAGGACATCAAAGTCTTTACCCTCATCGTGATGAACCTTGCACGGGACCTCGCCCGCCGCCTGCACCGCGCAGACGAACTGGCAACCGGGAGCAAGGGCGAAACCCTGCAGCCTTCGGAGTATTTTATAAGCTAAGGCATTCTCGATAAATCCCCGAAGCCGTGTAAAGAATACACATACCGGGAATTTCTCCTGATTTTGCAGACACGGTAACACAAGGCCTTTAATGGGTTATCGTTCTTAATGAATCAAGGTATGCGTTAAATTCCTTGGCAAAGCCGCCTTCGGTAATAAGTGTTTCCGCACTGCGGATCGCCCGTTGCCGCGCATCGCTTTGTGTGATATGCCCCTCCCGGCCGGTTTCAGAAAATGACAGTAACGCTGTACCGTCTTTATCCGTTAAAGAACCGGTCAGCACAAACCGTGTGAATTGATACTTTGAATCGGGTACGGGCGCGTCTGCTGTTTTGAAGTCCGCAGAGAGGGTGTATGGTCTATCCGCCGATGCTGCGTCTGCGGCAACGCTTGTTTTAAAGCCCCGTTTGGAAAAAACCTGGGCAAAGGCCTTCGAGATGCGGCCGTCAATATCACCTTTTACCGTAATTGCTCACATGGATGATGTCGGGATCGTCAAAACAGCGGACCACCTGGGCAATCACCCCCACTTCCCGGATATGGGAAAGAAACTGGTTCCCCAAACCCTCTCCCTGGGACGCCCCCTTGACCAGG
>BOAV01000295.1 GCA_026002045.1 Spirochaetia bacterium
AACCACCGGAAACAGGGCAATCGCCGCCATGATCAGCAGAAAAGCATATATCACTGCCGACGAAACCGTCAGTCTTTTTACTCCCGCCCGCATAGGGTCCTCCTAATAAATTTCTTTTAGTTTTTTCTCCTGCCTTGAGTATACTGTACTTTCCGCCGCACCGTCAAAGGCTGGTTTTTTCGCGGCACATAGGGTATATTAGCGCTATGGCAATAATCGGCACTCTTTTCAGGATTATCGGGGGGCTCTGCCTCTTCCTCTACGGGATGAAGGTGTTGAGCGACGGCATCCAGCAGGCCGCCGGCGACCGGTTGCAGCGGGTGTTGAACTTTATGACCGGCAACCGGTTTATGGCGGTGCTGACCGGCTTTGCGGTTACCGCCATTATCCAGTCTTCGTCGGCGGCTACCGTCATGGTGGTGTCCTTTGTCAACGCCGGGCTCCTGACCTTAACCCAGTCCATCGGGGTGATCATGGGCGCCAATATCGGCACCACCGTTACCGCCTGGATTGTGTCCCTGGTGGGATTCTCCCTCAAGCTTTCGGAACTGGCCCTGCCCGCGGTGGGCATCGGGTTTATCCTCCACATTGTAAAGTGGAAACATCAGGCTCTGGGCGAGGCGATCCTGGGTTTCGGCCTGCTCTTTATGGGCCTTGATTTCCTTACCCGGTCCATGCCGAACTTGGGGGACAGCTTCAATGTTATCTCGGCGGTGTCCAACCTGGGGTTTGTATCTTCCCTTATCGGCGCCGGCGCAGGGCTGGTGATGACCCTGATCATCCATTCATCCAGCGCCGCCACCGCCATTATGCTGACCATGGCTTTTAACGGTATAGTAGGTTATGAGATGGCCGCCGCCATGATCCTGGGCGCCAACATCGGTACCACTGTTGACGCGGCCCTGGCCTCCATCGGCGCCAAAACCGCGGCCCGGCGGGCCGCCCTGGTCCATGTGCTCTTCAATGTAATCGGCACCTGCTGGGCCCTGCCCCTGATCAAACCGCTGCTGGCCCTGGTGGGCCTCATTACCCCCGGAACCATGGTTCCCGGTTTGATCCACGACCCCATGATCACGACTCACCTGGCCATGCTCCACACGGTTTTCAATATGGTGAATACCATCGTCTTCCTGCCCTTTGTAAAACAGTTTGCCGCGCTGGTTACCCTTCTTGTTAAAGATAAGGATGATGCCGCTGTGACGGTGCCCAAGGCTTATACCCTTGAATATACC
>BOAV01000296.1 GCA_026002045.1 Spirochaetia bacterium
ACCTGGAGCTTTGCCAGGGCCCGCTTCCGTTCCTTTTCATTCTCCGAAAGGAGCATTTCCCGAAACACCCTGAGCCGGTCCCCCTGAAAGAACATGTGTTCCGTCCGGCAGAGACCGATCCCCTCGGCCCCAAAGGACAGGGCCAGCGCCGCGTCACGGGGAGTTTCCGCATTGGCCCGGATTCGGAATTTTCGGCCTTCGGTCGTCGATCGTAGATCCGACACCAGGGCGATAAATTCCAGCAGCCCCGATTCCCTGGGGTCCGGTTCAATAAGAGCGGCGGCCCCCGCATATAAGGTAGATTCCCCGTAAAAAGGCACATCAAGGGTAAGGTAATCCCCTTCGGAAAAGGTGAAATTCCCCAGACTGGCCTTCTTTCCCCTGATTTTCAAGCCCGGCGCCACCAGGGACACCTTACCGTACTGGCGGGCAACCACCGAGGCGTGGGCGGCATAGCCCCCTTTCGCAGTAAGCACCCCGGAACTCACTTCAATGGCCTTAACATCCTCCGCAAAAGAAGATTCCAGCACCAGAATGAACCGCTGGTCCCCCCCCCTTCTGCCGGGCACGTTTATGGGCTTCCAGCAGTCCCTCGGTACTGAAAAAAGCCCTGCCGACGGCGGCACCAGGGGCCCCGGCAATACCGCCCTTCCAGTGGTTTAATCCCCTGACGCTGGGGGTATGGATAATGGGATGGAGGATTTCATTAAGGGCGAGGGGCTCAATGGCCTTAACCACGAATGCCTTATCCACAATTTTACGCCCCGCCAAGTCCAGCAGCAGTTTAATCTCCGCCCGGACGGACTTTTGCTCCGCCGGCCCCTGCTCAATCAGCCAGAGCTTCCCGTTTTCCACCGTAAAATGAATCCGCCGGATTTCCTTAAATTTATCTTCCAGGGTCCATGCGATTTTTTGCAGTTCCTTAAGGCGCCCGGCGCCGAAATCACCCTGGAGCTTCTTTTCCCCTGTAAACACATTCCGGCTGAAACAGGAAGCGGACCAGAGATCTTCGCCGGAATTTCCGTTACCGCAGATCATGGGCCGGATTAACAGGGCCGCATCCCCGTTGTTCTGATCATCCAGCCTGAGCATCCGGGAAATTTCACCCAGGGCGATCAGGAGCTGATTTTCGGCGCTGTCAAAAAAGCCCGCCGGGAAGTATTTTGCATATTCATCAATGTATGTTTCGGCGCTTTTGTCAATTTTGAGGGGCCTTCTCTTAGCC
>BOAV01000297.1 GCA_026002045.1 Spirochaetia bacterium
CCTGCTTCAAGACCGGGTACAGCGGCAGGACTGTCATATCGGAATTTTTGTCCTTCTCAAATGAACTCTCTGACAGCATCGGCAGGGGAATAAACCCTGCCGAACTACGGCTTTTGCTCAAAAAGGAAAACCATATCACCCTCCTTGATGACGCTAGGGAAAAGGTGAAAGCGGGAATTACCACGGAAGACGAAATTCAGCGGGAACTGGGAGTAACGGCATGAAAAGGCAGCAGCAAACAACAGATTTTCTTGAGATGCTCCACATGCTGGTAAAAGAAAATACCGGCCTGATCGATTCGCTCCGTATCATGTCTGCGGAGGGCATTGCAGGGGATCTGCGTAAAACAGCGGAGGGCATCCTGAACAGCATGAAACACGGCAGAAGTTTTTCCGATGGAATATCCCTGCTGCCCCCCAAGAGTTTTTCCCTTGACCCCATGTACATTTCCCTGTTACGGGCCGCCGAAGCAACCGGGACCATCGGCGAAATTCTGGACAGTATCATTTCCGATTTAAAACGGAAAGATAAAACCCGGCAGAATGTGCTGAACGTTATGGCCTACCCGGCGATCATCATTGCCCTTGCCTGCGCGGGTACCCTGGCCCTCATCTTTAAGGGCATCCCCTTTTTTGAAAGCGCAGGGTTCCTGTCTAAAAATGTGATACAGACCGCCACGCAGGGCATGATTCTTGGGGGCCTGTTCCTGCTGGTTTCCGCCGCCCTGATGATTTTTGTTTTTTACCGCATCTTTTCAGAGGATTCCCCCCAGTTTAAAATATTTTATCTCTTTTCTTTTCTGCTGCGCGGCAATATCCCCCTGCTTGAAGCCCTCTCCCAGTGTATGAACAGTTTTGGTCCCTCAAAAGAAGGCCGGACCCTCCTTGCGGTCAAGAATGAAATTGCCCGCGGCGTAGGGTTCCACAAAGCCTTTTTAAAAAGCAGTATCTCTTCGCCCTATATAACCGGTTGGCTTGCCATTGCCAACGAAAACGGCGATCTGGAGGGGGCCTGCCACAAAATCGCCGCTTATTTTTCAGCCAAAGATACCCAACGCAGGGAAGCCGCCGCCCGTTTCGTGGAACCCGCAGCGATTATCCTGACCGGTATTTACCTGTTGATTCTGGTACAGGCGGTCATCCTGCCCATACTAACCCATGCGGGGGGGATAATATGAAACTCAAAAAGGACCCGGGGTTTACAT
>BOAV01000298.1 GCA_026002045.1 Spirochaetia bacterium
GCCTTTCCAGCTCGGGGATCACCTCGGGGATACGGGAAATGGGCACCACGATGTCCTCAATGCTCTGGACCGGGCTGTAGACCTTAAAGGCCTCCGCAATATTCCGCCTTACGTTCCATATCCGCTCGATGTTGTTCCGGTCTTCCGCCACATATACATTCAGGGCGCCCCTGCTTTCACAGAGCTTGCCGGTTTCGATAAGGTCTTCCTCAATCTGATCCGGATTGGTTCCGTCCAGTTCGATAAGGAGCATGGCCCCGGCGTCTTCATAGGGCAGGCTCTCGTTGAGATAACGGCAGCTGGTGAGGATCGCAAGCCGGTCCATAAATTCAATGCTTACGGGGGTAATGCCCTGGGAGAGGATCACCGGCACCAGGTCTATGGCCTCCCTGGGGGTTTTGAATAACACCAGCAGATCCGATCGTGCGGCGGGGTAGCCAATCAGACGGATGATGGCCTTGGTAACGATCCCAAGGGTTCCCTCGGAGCCGGTAACCAGGGATTTAAGATCATAGCCGGAAACGTCCTTGGCAAGCTTTCCCCCCAATTGGACAATCTCCCCCTGAGGGGTGACCAGTTCCAGGCCCAGGATATACCTGCCGGTAACCCCGTATTTTACCGCCTTGCCGCCCCCGGCGTTTTCCGCGATATTGCCCCCGATGACGCAGGTTTGCAGGCTCATGGGGTAGCCGGCGAAAAAAAGTCCCTCATCCTGCACCGCCTGGGCAAGATCGTTGGTGACCATGCCGGCCTCAACCACGGCGGCCATATTTGCCTTGTCCAGTTCGATAAGGCGGTTCATCTTTTCAAGGGATATGACGATGCCGCCGTATTCCGGTATGGCACCCCCGGAAAGCCCCGAGCCGGCGCCCCGGGGGGTGATGGGGATCAGTTCCCGGTTGGCGAGTTTTACGATTTCAGAAACCTGCTGCGCCGTCTGGGGCAGCACCGCCGCTTCCGGCATGTGGGCGTATTCGGCGGCATCGGTCTCGTCGTGGGAATAGATTTCCAGTTTTTCCGCGTCCACAATCACATTCCCCGGCCCCGCGATACGGCGCAGTTCTTCTATAATTTTTGCGTTCAGTTTTTGGTATTCGCTCATCGTTTTTCCAGCCTTTTCATAATTTCCGGGACAAATGAGAAGGCGTCCCCTACGATACCGAGATCCGCAATCCGGTGAATCGGCGCATCGG
>BOAV01000299.1 GCA_026002045.1 Spirochaetia bacterium
CGGCCTTGCGGATCAGGTACGGCATTTATCCCCCGCATACCAAAGTCCCCTGATGATGGATAGCGGGCATATCTCCGGCTGGCTCTTGGATCGGGAAGATCAATGGACCTATATCGCCGAAAAACTTGAAGCGCTGGTCCGCCGGTCAGAAACCCGCTATGGGGAGCGGCAGGCCGATGGCCCCCATGATAGTCCCTTCCTCTTTGCTGTGGGGGACGGTAACCATTCCCTGGCAAGCGCCAAGGCGGTTTGGGAGGAATACAAGCAGACCCACAAGGGGGAAAACGGGCTGGAGGATCATCCCTTGCGTTGGGCACTGGTAGAAATCGAAAACATCTACGATCCGGGGATTGAATTTGAACCGATCCACCGGGCAATTTTTAACACTGGTATTAACGAGGTACTGTCCATCCTTTCCCTGCTGCCCGGCGCCTATCTCCATCCGGTGGATGAGGGAACCGACGCCCTTTCCGCCCTGGTAAAAACCGGCAAAAACCGGTTTGGACTTATCTCCGGTAACAGGCATATCCTTCTTGAAACCGATGCCAAGGGGATTGCCACCGTCAGCCTTCAACCCCTGCTGGACAGCTTTATCCGGCAGACAGCGCAAAAAGCCGGAACTCAACGGACCCGACTGCCTTCCATTGATTACATCCACGGGGAAAAGGAACTGCTCCGCCTTGCGGAAGGCGCTTCAACCGTAGGCATACTCCTCCCCCCGTTCAGAAAGCAGGGCCTCTTGAAACCATAGCCCACTCCGGGCCCCTCCCCCAAAAAAGCTTTTCCATGGGGGAGGCCTGCGAAAAGCGCTTCTATCTTGAATGTAGAAAACTTTTCGTGTAGAATAAAACTACCAGCCGGCGTGGTGGAATGGTAGACACGATAGACTCAAAATCTATTGCACGCGAGTGTGTAAGAGTTCAAGTCTCTTCGCCGGTATTAGCTAATTCGTTGTAATATAACGAATTAGCAAACAGTAGAAGAAAATGCTACGGGAAAAAGAGAAGGTTAAGGAAAAAAGGTAAGACGGTAAAAACCCACAGTTCTGCTGTGGGTTTTTTTAATACAAGGGAGACATGCTAATGTCTGATGCCGCGCCTGTCACCCATTTTTACTCAAGGACTTTTTTCAGGATATAGTTATCGGCAAGAGCGCCGGTTATCTTTTTCCCGGCCATGTCC
>BOAV01000300.1 GCA_026002045.1 Spirochaetia bacterium
CTCTGTCGAACAAAAAGGACATGATGCAGGAGATACGTGCATCGGTCAGTATGCCCTTTGTCAGCAAGCCCGTGCCGGTAAACGGGCGGTGGATGCTGGACGGCGGCATGTCCGATTCCATTCCGGTCCGTTATGCCATGCAGAGCGGTCATCCCAAAAGTGTGGCAGTTCTGACGCGGCCCAAGGGCTACCAAAAAAAGCAAATGGCGCATCCTTTTTTTTACAAAACATTGTACATAGCAATGATGAACAAGTACCCCAACCTTGCTAAAACCATATTCAACCGTCCGGCCATGTATAACCGCGAGCTCAATGATGTGGAACAGCTTGAGGCGGCGGGCAGATGTATCGCGATCTATCCTCCGGCGGATATTATCGTGGAGCGCTCGGAGCGCAGCCGGAAAAAACTGGAAGCCCTTTATCAAGCGGGACTTAGGGCCGGGGAAGAACTGGGCAGAAAGCTGCCGGGTTTTTTGAATTCTTAAATTAGACTTGTTCGACAACCCTTTAGCCCGGTACAGAAACCGAACGCAGCAACGCATTCAGTTTTATTAAGGGGTCCTCGTACCATTCCATTCTCATATAGAGTTCGTAGTTTTTATCCGAAATGATCCTGACGGTCTTGCCGATACAGTCTTTAACCGGCTCGTCCCCGATGTCCGGAAAGTACCGGCCCTTGCGGGGAACCAGGATACAGTGATTTTCCTCATAATGGAGCTCCGCAATACAGGGCGGAAGGGGAACCAGGAAGATAAGGAAGTCGGATTTGCCGCCCCCAATGGTAAATTTAAAGCCCTGCTTAACCAGATGGGTATTCCGTTTCCCGATAAAGGTATTCTGATCCTTCACAAAAAGCTTGAGCATAAGGGGTCTGCCGTCGGTGGGCACATCTTGACTTTTCCGGTCCTCAAAAGGCGGCCGCAGCCGGGTTACCGGCAAGGGCTTTGGTAATTGCCGTAGGGGATACTGGAACTTTGAATCTTGTTTCGGCGGCGGAACCCAGGGTGAAATTTGCGTCTGCGGGGCTTTCCAGGACGCTGTTGATTGAACCTGCGGCGCAGATGCGGGCGCAGCCCTTTGCACGGGTTCCGGCGCCTTGGGTATTGGGGCAGGAACAGGAGGAACCGTCTTTGCAGACGGGGAGGCGGCCTGGATCTTTTCGGCATGGGCCAGCAAGGAC
>BOAV01000301.1 GCA_026002045.1 Spirochaetia bacterium
GAGGATATCCGGGAAACTTTGGAAGATATTGCCGGGGAAATGAACCTTGAGACCCTCACTACATTGATGGGGGAATAGCTCTCCCGGGGGAAGTTGGGCTGAACAAGTTCAGGACATAAAAAAAGTGTTGTTTCCGGCTTACCGGAAACAACACCCATACCATTTACAACAGTTTTTTACCGGCAGCTTAAAAAACCTCACCTGATTTTTTCAAGACGCCCGTTTGCCGTTGTTGGCGGCTTACCAGTTGTTGCCGTAGCCGCCGCCTGAGCCGCCGCGGTCCCGGCGGGGTTTGTCCATCGCTTCGTTTACCCGGAGCTGACGGCCGTCAAATTCGCGGCCGTTGGTTCCCGCAATCGCGGCGCTGGCTTCTTCATCGGTGTTCATTTCGATAAATCCGAATCCTTTGGAATTGCCGGTTTCACGATCCATGATGATCTTGGCAGATGCGACGCCTCCGAATTCAGAGAACAGGTTACGAAGACCATCCTCGGTGGTGTTGTAAGAGAGATTCCCGACATACAGTTTCTTGGCCATTGAGAAAATTCCTTTCACCCGGCTTACCATTGGTGCGTCCGGGTACGCGCGTTATTCACGCCCAATAAAATGGGCGACTCCGTTCCCCTTTTGGAGAAAAGGATGCAAAAAAATTTGATTAGGATAACGCAAGATTTCGGGAAGAGAAGCGCAGAATCGCAAGCTTTTTAAACAGGACATACCCATTTGATGATTACCGTACCACAAAATACTCAAAAAATTATCCTATACATAGAAACACTATCGCAGTTTAAAAAAAGCGTCAAGTATATTTTCAAATGAAAGGCGTAATTTTTAATGTTTTGTATTATTTTTTGGAAAAAATCAGCTTAATGACGGACTTGATATCCCGGACCATCTCCGCCCCTTCTTCGGGACCGATGAACCGCTCAAACCCCAGACCTTTGGCGGTTTTGATCCGCCCCGCAAGACGGCGCACCGGGCGTATTTCCCCGGTAAGGGACAGTTCCCCGGCGATAACCAGCCCGGCGGGGAGGGGGAGCCCGGTCCGGGCAGAATAGATGGCGCAGCCCAGGGCCAGTTCCACCCCCACTTCGTTTATCCTGATGCCCCCGGCCACATTCACGTAGAGGTCCTGGTCAGAAAGCCGCCGCCCTGGAAAAGCACCTGGGGCTGCGGCTTT
>BOAV01000302.1 GCA_026002045.1 Spirochaetia bacterium
CCCCGGAGGAACCCCGCCAATCATGGTAAGCAATTTGCTGTGATATTCATTATAGCCTGAAACTACCGGCTCTATTTTTATCGTGGGGTATTTGGCTTCAAATGCCGCGATGATATCCCCCTCCACGCCAATCGCGTCCGGCGAGCCCCAAAAAGCGTACTTTACCGTGGTAGTACCCGAAGCCGCACCCTGCTGCCCGCCTCTGCCAAAGGCCAATGCGGTAGCCAGCAAAAAAATAATTCCTGACAAAATTACGTTTTTTTTCATATCAATTCTCCTCAATTCAATTCTTCGTAATAGAAAATCTTCTCACTGTTTAGGAAAAACTCAAAGGTAAAATATTTCTCAATACTTGTAGAATTTTATGATCAAGGCGGCAGGAATGATGCTGAAATAAGCCTCCATAAAACATGTTGATCTATTTCCCCCCATAATATACCTTTATCCTATGAAAATGCGGCTTGCCGGTATTTTGCTGCTTGTCTCATTTCTCGCCGCTGCCGCCCCCCTCTTTGGCCGGGATGTTGAAATATACGTTGAAGACCGGGAACTGGGGATCCCCCTTGAGGGGGCTCTTATCCGCTCCTGGGACGGGACGGAACACGAGTGCGATGAAAACGGCAAGGTTTTCATTTCTGTCCCCGAAGACCGGCAGGTGGTGATCCGGGGGGCCTATCCGGGCTACGAAAACGGCAGGCTTAATGTAATCCCCGGAACGGATCGTTTTACCATGGCCCTGCGGCTGTCCGGGGTCATGGAAAACAGCGAACTGGTGATCGAAGCCAGCAGGCCGGGGGTGAGCGAATCACGATCCGGCCGCAGCGTTGCCATTTCCGGGGCGGAATTGGCCCGGACTGCGGAAATCGGCATTGTTGAAGATGTGATGACCTCGATCAAGCTCCTGCCGGGGGTGGGTTATTCGGGGATGTTCAACGCCATGCCCTCGATCCGGGGGGGCGACCCCGGCGACCTTGAGGCGGCCCTGGACGGGTTCTACCTGGCCCGGCCCTACCACTGGGGGGGCGGCATTTCGATCTTCGATCCAAAAATGGTCTCCAGCGCCCAGCTCTCCCACGGGGTTTTTTCCACCCGCTTCGGGCACACGATCTCCGGGCTGCTGGAGGTCACCTCCAAAAAACCGGACCCCAGGGAAACCGAACTGGACCTGGGAC
>BOAV01000303.1 GCA_026002045.1 Spirochaetia bacterium
AACCACCGGAAACAGGGCAATCGCCGCCATGATCAGCAGAAAAGCATATATCACTGCCGACGAAACCGTCAGTCTTTTTACTCCCGCCCGCATAGGGTCCTCCTAATAAATTTCTTTTAGTTTTTTCGATTGCCTCAGGTAAATCACGGTTACTATCGCAAGGATAATCGCCGTAATGATCGACAGCGCCGATCCATAGCCAAACTGGTTCCGCTTTCCCGCATCGCCGTACTGGAAGAAGAATTTGAAGATATAGGTCATCACCACTTCCGTGGAGCCTCCGGGTTGGCCGTTGGTCATAACCAGCACCAGATCCGCAAGGCGCATGGTACCCAAAAGGCTCAGCATAAAGACTATCTGCATCACCGGGGCAAGCAGGGGAAGGGTGATGGAAAAAAACTGCCGGGGGCCGGAAGCGCCGTCCAGCATGGAACATTCATAAAGCTCGTTGGGTATATTTTGCAGTCCCATGAGGAAGTAGATCATGTTAAGACCAAAGGTGGACCAGAGCGAAACCATGAGGATCACCGTCATGGCCATCCAGCGGGAACCGAACCAGTTGACGTTGGCCTTTACGATATGGAGGTTGACCAGAACGGCGTTGACAATACCGTTATAGGCGCTGAAAAGGATGGTAAAGATCATGCCGATTACCGCAATACTAAAGACCGTGGGGAGAAAGTAGATAATCCTGAAAACCGAACTCCCCATTACCTTTTTATTGACGAAGAAGGCCAGCACGATTGCCAGGGGCATCTCCAGTATCAGTTTTACTACGGCCAGGTACAGGGTATTAAGCATGGCGGACCAGAAGGCCGGGTCCCGGCTAAAGGCCCGGACAAAGTTATCCACCCCGACAAAGATCGGATTGCCATAGCCCCCGTAGTCAAACCACGCCCAGCGGATAACCCAGAGGATGGGATAAATGGTGAATACCAAAAACCCCAGGAACATGGGCGACAGCATCGCTACTTCCTGCCACCGTCCGCCGGTAAGGCTCTTGTGTTTAGGGTTGTTCTTTATCATTTTTCACCGCCCTGGGATTTCAATGCCCTGTTTTACCAGCTTTTCCTGAAGTTTCGGCATACTGACCTTTTCAGGAACGCACTTATCCTGCACCGAGATTGCCGCCGCCGTCCCCGCCGCCTGCCCGGTTAACATAC
>BOAV01000304.1 GCA_026002045.1 Spirochaetia bacterium
GTGAAACTGGCATTACCAGTCTAATCCTATCGGATAATTTTAATAAATTTCTTCTTGATCTGAATCCTGACGCAATTAATGTAGCTAAAAAACTATTTTTAAAATATGAAAAAAAGGCAAATTTTATTATTGGAGATATGTTTCAGATGCCTTTTGAAAACGAGACATTTGATATTGTTTTTAATGCAGGCGTTATCGAACATTTCAAGAGAAAAGAAGTTATATCAGCATTGTTTGAATATAAACGGGTATTAAAAAAGAATGGAACGATCATAATCGGTATTCCTAATTTTCTGTCTGTTCCGTATATGACCGGAGGATTAATTAGAAAACTGGCTGGAAGATGGCCTTATCCGCGTGCATATTGTTATTACAATTTAAAAAAGGAAATAAAATCAGCAGGATTATCATTAAAAAAAAGAGAAGTTATTTCTAAAAAAAGTATTTATAATTGGTGGAATTTTTGTATCCCTATTAAACGTCTCTTTGAAATTGGTGATAAAATTTTTAATTGGGAAGGTTATTTAACCGTATTAACTATCAAGCGAGAATAAAATTGTGAGAATATACTATATAACAAGAACTTATCCAGACAGGAAAAATGGCGGCGGGGGGATTGCCCGTAAGGGAACAATAAATTCTTTAAGAAAGAAAGGCTATGAAGTTTGGATAATATCTCCATGTTATGAAAATAATAAAATTGAGATTGATGAAGAATTAAAACATATTTTACTTCCCTATATTGGTTCCCATAAATTATTTACTGCCTTTGAGTATACTGGTCTTGTGGATGATTACCTGGAATGGTGGGCCATTCAGGCGACAAAGTATTTAAAAAACATTGTTCATAAAGAGGATATATTATTTGCAACTTCTGGTGGGGAATTGGGTTGTATTATCCTTGGTAAATTATTAAAAGAGAAAATAGGTTGTAAACTATTGGTTAATTTTCATGATCCGATTGATTTTACAACTGTCTTTGGTGAAGTTACCAATGCTTCGAGTAGAAACATCCCTCATAAATCAAGAGACAAGGCAGAGGAGAAGTATTTACAATTTGCAGATGCCATAATTACCGTTTCATTGTCTTATAAAAATGCATTGGAAAAAAAATACCCGTATATGCAGGGGAAAATATTTAATAATTATCTGGGGTATAC
>BOAV01000305.1 GCA_026002045.1 Spirochaetia bacterium
GCTGGGGGACATGCTGATATGCACCTTGGGGAAGAAGGCCTTGAGTACGGCCATGGAAGTACGGCAGTATTTTCAAATGGCGGGAAAAGCAGAGCAGACGGTCAGTAAACAGGATTATTTGCGGCAGCGGCAAAAATTAAACCCTGAGGTATTTCGCATCCTGAACCGGGAGTACCTGCGGGAATATTACCAAGAGGATGAGGCCGTAAGCTGGAAAGGGTATCTGGTACTGGCGGTAGACGGCAGCCGGGTGGAAATACCTAATTCGGCAGAGAACCGGCAGACCTACGGGGAAAGTGAAAACAAGTATGGAAAGGCAGTAGCGCGGGCGAATTTCAGCGGAATATATGACGTATATAACCGGTTTTTTCTGGACATCGGAATACATCATTTCAGGAGCGATGAGAAAGAGGAAGCGAAGGCGCATATAGACGCGATAGGGCGGATAGTGGGAAGCCGGTCGGCGGTGATCATCTTTGATCGGAATTATGTATCATTGGAATTCATCAATTATATAGAAAAAGCAGGGGTAAACTACCTCATTCGGCTTCATAAGAGGAATTATAAGGCAGAAATGGAAGGGATGAGGAGTGATGATGAATGGGTAGAACTCCAGCACACGAAGAACCGTCTGAGGAATTTGAAAGAAGAAGCGCTCAAACGGGTTGCGGAACTGGAACAGAAGGGGTCAACCCATGCCCGGATAATAAAGGCGCGGTTTGCCGGGGAAGAGGGGGCACTGGTAACGAATCTGCCGGAAAGTATTGGAGCGGAAGAAATCCGGCGGTTGTACCGGAAGCGGTGGGGGATAGAGAAGAAATATCATACGTTAAAGAACAAGCTGAAGTTTGAGAGCGTGACGGGGAAAGCGAGTATTTATGTGGAACAGGATTTCTGGGCGCAGGCACTGGTCTTTAATATGACGGAGGATTTAATAACCATAGCGGAGCGGAAAGCGGCGAAGAAAGCCAAAAAGAAGAAGCTCCGGTATGAGGTGAGGATAAATGAAAATATCGCCATAGGATTATACAAGGAACAGTTTATCCGGCTGATGCTGGAGAAAGAGGATTACCGGAAGGACGAGCTGTTCAAGGGGCTCATGACCGATATGGAAAAAAACATCGTACCGATCCGTACCTTAAAAAGTGCGAAACG
>BOAV01000306.1 GCA_026002045.1 Spirochaetia bacterium
GGCGGGCCGCCCTTAGGATAACAAACAACAATGCCCTGCCTTGCGGTGGGGGGTCATGCGAAAAAATCCATAGGGCTATTAAAAGGGAGTTGTTTTATGAAAAAAAAGATGGTTCTGACGGGGATTATCAGCAAAGTGGCAATAGCCGCCATGCTGCTATTCGGATTGGTTCTGACGGCCTGCCCAACCGACAGCGGCGGCTCAACTGGAACAGGCGGCGGAGGTGGTGGTGGTAGCGGAACAGGCAGTCCCACTACCTGGACGGCTGTATCCAACAGCACATTTGGCACCGCTATCATCAGGGACATAGCCTGGGGCAACGGCAAATTTGTTGCGGTTGGGTATAATGGTAAAATGGCATATTCCACAGATGGCATAACCTGGACGGGTGTATCCGGCACCACCAGCACATTTGGCTCCAGCGGCACCATCCTCGGCATAGCCTGGGGCGGCGGTAAGTTTGTCGCAGGTGGGGAATCTGGCAAAATGGCGTATTCCGCAGACGGTATAACATGGACGGCTGTATCCAGCACCACCAGCACATTTGGCTCCAGCGGCACCATCCGAAGCATAGCCTACGGCGGCGGCAAGTTTGCCGCGGTTGGGTGGGATGGCAAAATGGCGTATTCCACAGATGGTGGCATAACATGGACGGCTGTATCCAGCGCCGACAGCACATTTGGCTCCACCCACATCTCAAGCATAACCTACGGCGGCAGCACGTTTGTCGCGGGCGGGAACGGTGGCAAAATGGCGTATTCCACAGATGGCATAACCTGGACGGCTGTATCCAACAGCACATTTGGCTCCAGCGGCGCTGTCGGTGGCATAGCCTACGGCGGCGGTAGGTTTGTCGCGGGTGGGGGTAGTGGCAAAATGGCGTATTCCACAGATGGCATAACCTGGACGGCAGTATCCACCACCACATTTGGCTCCAGCGCCATAACCTGGGGCGGCGGCAAGTTTGTCGCAGTTGGGAACGCTGGAAAAATGGTATATTCCGCGGATGGCATAACCTGGACGGATGCATCCGACAGCACATTTGGCCCCAGCACCATCATTAGCATAGCCTACGGCGGCAACAGGTTTGTCGCAGTTGGGAACGCTGGAAAAATGGCATATTCCAACGAACTGGAATAGCGGACTAAGGGCGGC
>BOAV01000307.1 GCA_026002045.1 Spirochaetia bacterium
AAACCCCTATTCGTCAACCGGGGGGCTTGCGGCGCTTTGGGGCAGCCTGGCTCCAGACGGCTGCGTAGTAAAACAAAGTGCGGTCGCCCCGGGAATGTTAAAACATGAGGGCCCCGCCCGGATCTTCGATGCCGAGGAAACCGCCTTCGACGCCATCATGGGGGGTAAGATAAAACCCGGCGATGTGATCGTGATCCGCTACGAAGGACCCCGGGGCGGCCCCGGCATGAAGGAGATGCTTGCCCCCACCGGCGCACTGGCCGGCATGGGCCTGGACGACAAGGTGGCGCTGATCACCGACGGCCGTTTCTCCGGGGCCACCAAGGGCGCCGCCATCGGCCATGTTTCCCCGGAAGCCGCGGAAGGAGGCCCCATCGGCCTTCTGCGGGAAGGGGACATCATCAATATAGATATTCCTGGCCGCAGTATTACTGTCAAATTGAGTGACGGTGAATTAGCGGAGCGCCGCAAGAACTGGCAGCCCCTGCCTCCAAAGATAAGCGCCGGTTATCTTGCGCGCTACGCGAAGCAGGTGACATCCGCCGCAGCAGGAGCTGTGTTTAAAGAATAAGGAGTCAATTGTATGCAGTATAGCGGCGCAAGAATCCTCATTGAGGCTTTAATCGAACAGGGGGTGGATACCGTGTTCGGTTATCCCGGCGGGGCGGTCTTGAATATATATGATGAACTTTACAAACAGCGCTCTCGCATCCGGCACATTTTGGTGAGCCACGAACAGCATGCGGCCCATGCCGCCGATGGTTACGCCCGATCCTCCGGCAAGGTGGGTGTGTGCATCGCCACATCCGGGCCGGGAGCCACAAATTTGATCACCGGCATTGCCACCGCAGGCATGGACTCGGTGCCTCTGGTGGTGATTACCGGGAATGTGGCCACAGGTCTTTTGGGAAAGGACAGTTTTCAGGAAGTGGACATCGCGGGGATTTCCATGCCCGTGGTCAAGCACAACTGGATCGTGAAAAATGTGAATGAGCTTGGGGAAATTGTCCGCGAAGCTTTTATCGTCGCCCAATCGGGCCGCCCCGGTCCGGTGCTCATCGAGATTCCCAAGGACATTACCGCCATTTCCGGTGAGTGGATTCCCCGCACGGAAGCGCAGGCATCACTCAACAGTAATACTGTGTTAAGCGCCCG
>BOAV01000308.1 GCA_026002045.1 Spirochaetia bacterium
GCGGGGGGACCGCAGGGCAAGGTTGCGGCGGCGTTTCAAAACCGAAAGCCAGGTTTCCACCCCCTGGGCGTTTTTTTCAAGTTTGTCCAACATTCGGTTTAAAGAATCGGGCTCTGCGGGGCCTGAAATCGGAGGAGTCCGCGAAGCGGCAAGAAAAGCGTCATATTCCCGGAGCAGCCGGTGAAAGACATCGCGATCAGAGGCGCCGGCAAAAAGGTTCCTCCCCGGATTGAGGGAGAAAAAAAGCAGGGCCCCGCAAATTCCAACAGCAAGGATAAGTCCGGTAACAAAAGCAGTTTTAAAAAATATTTTTCGCAGGCCGCCGGAGGGGTTTTTCATTTGTTCGGGGTAACCGGCCCCGGCGGGGCTTGAGTCCCCTGGAGGGTGCGCTTGATGCTGTCCAGTACGCCATTAATGAAGCGGAATGAATCATCGGCGCCGAATTCCTTTGATATGCCGATGGCCCTCAATTACGCCGTTCCGGGGATAGACAGCTTTTCCGAATTATCCCGTTCCATCCCCCTGAGCCCCGAGGCAGCAAAGGCCCTGTCGAATATTCCCAAGCGCAATCCTGAAGTTGCGGTCCCTCAAAAACCCCGGGTTTTCAGTGTGGATTTGAATAAAGATAACAACGGTATTGGGGAAGAATCCGGCCTTAAAGCCATTGTACAGGGTTCCTTCCTTGCCCGGGACTGGAAAAAAGCCATTGCCGAATTACGCCGCTACCTCACCATCCCCCGCAGCGAACTTACCGAAGCCCGGGCCCGGTTCTACCTGGGGCAGAGCCTCTTTTTCTCCGCCAACTACCGGGAAGCGCTTTTTGAATTTATTATGATAAAGGCACAGTTCCCAAGGGAAGCAAACGAGTGGATTGACGCCTCACTGGCGGCGCTGATCCGCAGCAAATAGTTTATCTTAGCTTCCGCAATAGATTCTGCAGTTCCGGGTTGGTCTGGCTCTCCTTTGGGACAAGGCTTTCCGTTTTTTCATTCTGTAAGATAAGCTCGTCCCCTACGGCGATACGGTCAAAAAAGCCTGAGCGGACCAGCGCCCCGGAGGCTACTTCCTCATCGGCGTTTTCTACGGTAAAGGTCCCTACCACATCATCCGGGGCATAGTAGAGACCGATCCCTTCATTTAAAAT
>BOAV01000309.1 GCA_026002045.1 Spirochaetia bacterium
CGCCGAACAATCAAGTTTTTCGGAGGGAATATGCAATTTATCGGGATCGATTTACACACGAACAAGTTCACCTGTTGTTATCGGGATGAAAGGTCTGCGGACAAACGTACCGAGACCTTTGATCTGAACGAAGCGGGGCTGGCGGCGTTCTCCGGAACATTGATGGCGGACACCCATGTGCTGGTGGAGGCGACGATAACGACGTTTTCCTTTGTCCGGTTGTTTAAAGACCGGGTGAAGGAGGTGATCATCGCTAACACCTACGAGCTGAAACAAATCAGTCTTGCCCGGACCAATACGGACAAGCTGGATGCGGACAAGCTGTGCCGGCTCATCAAGATGCAGGTGCTGTCCGGGGAACAGACGGCCTGTCCGGTGACCCTTCCGCCTCCTGAGATACAGGAATTGCGGAGCCTTTTTTCGACCTATCGGTTGTACAAGAAGCAAAACGCCCAGCTGAAGAACCGGATACACTCGTTATTGAAGGAACAACTGTACGGCTTTACCCAGGAAGAGATTTTCGACAAACGAAGCCGGGCCAAGATACGGGGCCTCTCGCCCGAGACGGCTCTGAACTTTCAGGTGAATCAGCTTCTGGACCGGCTTGAGCGGGATGAAGCGGATGTGGAGGTACTCAAGGAACAGGTATTGGTTCATGGGGAGCCCTTTATGCGGGAGATCGATATTTTGACCAGTATGAAGGGGATAAGCGTCTTCATCGCCATAGCGATCATCGCGGATGTCATTGAGGTGAGCCGGTTTAAGAACTCAAAACATTTTACCAGCTATTTGCGTTCTGCTCCCAAGGTGTCAAACTCCAATACTTCGACCAGTATTAGGGGGACGAACAAGCAGGGGCGGAAGCTTGCGGCGACCCTGCTGACCCAGTCACTCAATCATGTCCTGGACAGCAGTCTGAAACTGCGGCGGTGGTATGAACGGCTTTGTGAATATAAAAAGGCGGGATTGGTCCGGACCGGCCTGAGGAGGCGGGTGCTTGCTGAAATCTACCAAATGTTGAAGAAGGGGGAATATCACTATGCACGGGACGCGAAAAAGCATGAGGCAAAGCTGGCTGCCTATACAAAACTGTTGAAAAGTCAAACATTTTTGCAAAAAAGTGCTTGACTTTTATCATAGACG
>BOAV01000310.1 GCA_026002045.1 Spirochaetia bacterium
GGGGCTGTATCGGAAGAATGACCGCCGCCTGGCCCCTGGAAAAAACGGTGCAGACCATGGCGGTTGAGGCGGCTTTTTCTGACCCCGCTTCCCTCCCCTTTCCGCCGGCGAACCGGAACGCTGTACCCTCGAAATTTCCGCCCTCTCCCCCATGGCAAAATGCCCCGATCCCCGCTCGGTAAGGGTGGGAGTCCATGGGCTCTACCTTATCCACCGCTTCCGATCGGGGGTGCTGCTGCCCCAGGTGCCGGTTGAGCAGGGCTGGGATTTGGACGAATACCTGGACTATATTTGTGTCAAGGCGGGGCTGCCGCCCCATTCTTATGAAGCGCCGGGAGCGGAGCTCTACACTTTTACGGCGGTGGTGTTCGGGGAGACTACTCTTTAGAATACCGCGCCATGCTGGTGGGGGTTTCGTAGACATCTACCGCCCAAAGCAGCGCTGGGTCCAGGGATGCGCCGGGAAAGGCCCCCAGGGCCTGATCAAAAATATACCGGGCGATCCGTTCGGCGCTGGGGTCGTCCGCAAAAACCGGTTTGTCGTTCAGGTTTGAGTGATCAAGGGAAGCGCATATCTCCCGGAGGACCTTTTTTAAGAGTCCAAAGTCGGCCAGCATCCCGCCTGAGGTAAGGGTTTCCCCCCGGACCCAGAGCCGGACCCGGTAGTTGTGGCCGTGGAGGTTTTCACACTTTCCGTGATAGTGGCTTAAAAAATGGGCCGCCGCAAAATCGGCCTCTACCCGCGCGGTATACATACTTCTATACTATCCTCAACCGTACAGTAGACAAAAGCCCCCTCGGCTTGCTATAATAAAAATAAGTATTCGGTTCATACCCCGTTTGACCGAATCCAATGAGGAGGTCAGTTGTCGGATAAGGATTTACGGATAAATGAGCAGATCCGGGTGCGGGAGGTTCGTCTCATCCGGGACGAGGGCGATCAGCAGGTTATCACTACCCTGGAGGCCCTCGAACTTGCCAAGGCCCAAGGGCTTGACCTGGTGGAAGTTGCCCCACAAGCGGCGCCGCCGGTGGTCAAGATTCTGGATTACGGCAAGTATAAATTCGAGAACGAAAAAAAGGTCCGGGATTCCAAAAAAAAGCAAAAATTGCTCAAATTGAAGGAAATCCGGATGCAGCCCA
>BOAV01000311.1 GCA_026002045.1 Spirochaetia bacterium
CTACCCAGGGGCTCCCCATGAATCCCTGGCGGGGGGAAAAATCCTTGAAGGCGATCAAGGCGCCGTACATGGGCTTATAGGCAAAAAGAGCGTAGAAAATAACAACCGGCAAGACCAAAAGGTACAGGCTCCAGTTCCGCTGCATATCCTTACGGAGCGTTGTTTTTAATCCGTTTCCGTTCATAGAACCCCCATAAAAAAAGCTTACCGGCAGCCTTCCGCCGGTAAGCCATTACATTATAACATCAATTAACGTTTGTTGAAACGGTCCAGGGCGCCGGTTTGAATTGCGATAGCCCGGTCAATGTTCATCCGCTTGATGGTGTTGACGTAGTTGTTCCAGGTTGTATCGTTGACGGGATCGGTCCCCACGAGCCATCTGGCGACTGTTTCGTCATGGAAGGTGTTGATGTCGTTCATGATGGACGCCAATTCCCGGCTCTCCTCCGGAGTGGCGGTAACCGCGGGCAGGATGTACTTGCCGGCGCCGGGAACCACATAGTTTATCAGGAGCTGTTTCTGTTCCGGCATCATATAATACTGCTCAATGTAGCCTTCATCCTGGGCAAAGGGACCCGATCCGGTGGACCGCACATAGGCTGTCAGCGCCTGGGCCAGGGGCCACTTATTGGCGCCGCCGGCCAGGATGTCGGGGGTATAGGTCGGCTTGCCGTTTACCATGGTGTAGGATTCACCCTCAATACCGAAATTGTAGAGCAGATGCCCCTCCTGGGTGTAACCGTAATCCAGGAACCGGGCGGCGATTTCCACGTTCTTGGAGGCCGTGGTAATAGCGGCGCCGCCCTGGCTGGAGTAGACCTGGTTGGGGATGCTGTATACCCGTTTTTCCCCTTTCGTCAGGGAGGGATAGTCCAGAGCCAGAATTTCGTACTTGGGATTGTTCGCCCGGGCGGCAGGGGTCCAGGTTCCCATACCGCTTCCCCCGGAAGCCACGGTGGCGCCGACGCTGCCGTTGGTCATCTTCGCGTTCTGCTGGGCGGTGGTGAGGGAGATAATATCCGGATCGATCAGCTCTTCCTTGTACCACTGGGCCATGGTCTCAATCCAGCGCCTGTATCCCGGCTCGATCTGGCCAAAGTGGACCTTGCTGTCCTCCGCCCCGATGTACCAGT
>BOAV01000312.1 GCA_026002045.1 Spirochaetia bacterium
AAGTTCATCACTTTTCTAACCCTTTTTAAACATCGGAGAATTTAAATATTTTTGTAGTAGTTTTTGCGATGCCAATAAATTCTGTGGAATTTGTGATTTTTCTCTATAATTTGAGACTTATCTTGACGATTATGTACTTATAGGGCTTATTATAAAATTGCTCAGGGAGGGCAGCGCATTTTGGGACGGATTGTTGTTTTATTACTTCTTATTATAGTTCTTGCCGTTGGCGGTGTTGTCTGGTTCGATTATCTTAATGTGATAGATGTTAAGACTACGCTGGCTCCGGTATACCGTAGGCTCGGGCTGGAAGGGCGGTCAAGGCCGGCAGTTTCCCCTGATGAACCCATTCTGAATCTGGATGCGGAACGGCTGGCGATACGCCTTGAGGCTCTGGAACTCCAGCGCCGGGAGATGGACAGCCGGGATCAGCAGATCCAGGTCCGGTTCGGCGAAATCGAACAAATGGCCCAGGAACTTGAGGAACGGCAAAAAGCGCTGGAAGAACAGGAGAATTCATTTAATGCTTTGCGCCGGGAAGCCGAAGATAAAGAGAGGAACGTTGAACAGAACGCCCGGAATCTGACCGCTATGAATCCGGCGCAGGCGGTGGGTATCCTTACCGCCATGGATGATCAGGACGTTATCGACGTATTCCGGAAGACCGAGGAAATTGCTCAGGCCGCAGGCGCCGCTTCCCTTGTATCTGTTTGGCTGTCACAGCTGCCCCCGGCACGGGCGGCGGAATTGCAGCGCAAGATGGCAAGCAGGCCCCAGACTCTGAACTGATAAATCACCTCGATCCGCCCGGAATTATCCTGAAAAAAATTTTGAGGAGGCCGGGTATACCGGATACAATGTCATCAAGGGCAAGGGCGATAAAGAATAAAACATCTCTCCTAATTCCCCAGCAGCTCAATCCGGGCCTTCACGTTGTCCAGCCGGTCCCGGTTCAGCACCCCACGGCGGCAGGGAGTGCCGGGGATCTCTTCCACTTCGTAGGAGCCCCGGCTGATGAACTTCTTCCCCTCCCCTTCGCTAAACCAATAAATCAGGGCGATATTTTCGTTATCGAGCTCGATGGCGTTGATCCCCTTGCGGCCGATGGCGGAACCGGAGTTAAAAAGGCAGGG
>BOAV01000313.1 GCA_026002045.1 Spirochaetia bacterium
TTGCATCGCCCTGGGCAAATTCCGCGTTACCAGGTCGATGCCGAGAAGCTGACCATCCCGGTACGCACAATCGGCGCCCAAAAAAGCCGTCCAGGCCAATAAAAGCATGGCCAGGTCCATGTTCCACGACATTGACAGCTTGAACATGCGAAAGCGCAATATGGCCGACATAAAAACAAGGGCAATCAATAAAACAAACCCGATGCCGGCGAGCAAGAGTTCAACCTTACAAAAACCGGCCCATATTTTGCGTAATACATTCATTATAGCACAACCCCCTTTGACAAAAAAATGAGGAGCGGGAAAAATTCCCCACTCCTCACTCTTACTACAACCCTAATTGTTTAAACAGATTGTCCTTGAGGCCCGCGGAAAATTTGAGGTCGTTGGTGGTGTATAACGGTGCAATAGCGGTCTGGAATTCGGCAATGTTTGTCTCAATTACGGCGCCCTTTCCGGCCACCTTCGCTTTGTAGTTATCCAAAAGCCCCTGCTCTTCGGAAGCGACAACGCCGGAGTATTTCGCGGCAACGTCCTGTATGGTCTTGGTGAACAGGGCCTTTTGCTCAGGCGTCATGCTGTTGATGAGTTTTGTTCCCGCAACAAAGCTTGACTGAAGCATATAGTGCTTGGTAATGGCGAGGTAGGGGAAAACTTCATAGAAAGCGGCGCTGTCGGCATAAGCCGCCTGAATTTCGGCGCCGTCAAGTGATTTTGACTGTCCGGCCGGATAAATATCCCCTGCGCCCATGGTGGTCTGCGCGAAGCCAAGGTATTTTGCCAACGCAACGCCGATGTCATTGCCAAACCCGCGAATACGAAGCCCTCTGAGGTCGGCGACTTTCTCAACCCTTGTGGTTGTGTAGAAGTTGCGGAAACCGTTAAACATATCCGCCACGAAACTAATGCCCTGGGCTTCGAGTTTCCCCTGCCATTCCTTGTACAGCGCAATCGAAGGAAGCTTCTCCAGCACCTTGTAGTCGGTAAGGACATAGGGGGACATCAAAATGTTGAGGTCCGCAATACCGAACTGGCTTGCAAGACGGCCGGGGTCAGAGGGCACCACGAGGGGTACGCCATCGACGGCCTGCTTGACAAGGTTGTCGGTGTCCCCTGAAAGCGCGCCGG
>BOAV01000314.1 GCA_026002045.1 Spirochaetia bacterium
TTCGCTCCAATGTCCGCAAGCTGCGGCATGATGGACACCTCATGATAGGGGTACAGGTCCAGCTTTCCCGGCATTGCCTCCGTAGGCCGCCGCCAAATCGGGCGGCCCTCATCGTCCTCGATGTTGGCGATATGGTTGAGTACCGTTTCATGGAGGAACCATGCACAGTCCTTGCGCTCCTCCGCCGAAACCTTGTAAACAGCGTCCCTAAAATCCTTCCATGTCAGAGCGTTAATATTAGCCCCGGCAATCTGAACCTTGACCGTCCCATCCGCCTCCATCACCCCGGTAAAGGGATCATCATCGGCAAGGAGGCATTGACGATCAAATTCAGCCCCATATGCCTCTGTGAACTCATCAATGAAGATTGCCCCCAGGTCCACAAAGACATCCTCCTCAAATTCATCGAACCACGGAATGAATCCCGCCAGGGTATAGGCTTTTAATTCAACCCGCTGCGCCCCCTGCGGCTTGCTCCCGGTGATAGCCTGCCCGTAGGCAGTGAGCCAATGAAGCTGCACCCCGCCCCGGTTCCGTGTCGGCAGGAAGATAGACGGCCCCATCATGGGGCGATGACGGACCAGCGGCATCATCACCGATTTTTTTGCGGCGTCCTGCATGATCTCTGTTTCGTAAATCGGATTGATAAGGTACTGGTCATTGGTGGCCATGTTCCCCATCGGATCCCCCAGGGCGGCCTTGCTAACCGTCCATCCCTTTTCCCCCCAGGCAACGTCCTTCGGGTTCGTCCAGTTATCCGCCTTAAAGTTCGGGGAGAAAGCCAGCTCCGCCAGCGTCTTATTGTTCCCCGCCCAGGCCGCCGCAATCCCCCTGCCAATGGAGTAGCACAATTCCCGCCGGGTCAGTTCCTTCGGATAAGCCGCCTTTGTTTTAAGCTCATCCCGCAGACTCTTGACCGTGCTTTTCAGGGCTTCGGTCTCCGCCTCCTGCCCATCCGCAACCGCCTCTAGCGTTTTGACGATTTCTTCAAGGATAAACTCTTTTTCCTTAAAGTATTCCGCCGCCCTGGTCTGATCGGTAAAGCCGGAAGCCTCGACCTTCTTCATGGCCGCCAGCTTCGCCTTTATCGCCGCAATTAGTTCTTTACCCATACTTTACACTCCT
>BOAV01000315.1 GCA_026002045.1 Spirochaetia bacterium
GGAATCGAAGCCTACGGCGGCCTGGGCCGTCCCGAAACTCCCCAGCCCTTTATGGAAGCGGTTCGCAGCGGCAAACTTCCCAATGGGCTTAGCTATTTTATCCTGGAAAATTCAAAACCGGAAAACCGGGCCTACCTTACCTTGGCGGTAAACGCCGGGTCCCTCAACGAAAATGATGACGAGCAGGGGCTGGCCCACTTTGTGGAGCACATGGCCTTTAACGGCACCACCCGCTTCCCCGAATCGGAGCTGATAGACTACCTCCGCTCCCTGGGGATGCGTTTTGGCCCTGAGGTAAACGCCTACACCGGCTTTGACCGCACGGTCTACGGCATTGAGGTACCGACAGAAAATGCGCGAATACCCGAAAAGGCCCTGGCGGTGCTGGATGACTGGACAAGGGCCATCACTTTTGATCCCAAAGATGTGGATGATGAGCGGCTGGTCATTATGGAAGAATACCGTTCCCGGCTTGGGGCTATGGAACGGGTCCGGCGGAAGCTGCTACCCATCATTTTCCGGGGCTCCGCTTATGCGGACCGGCTGCCCATCGGCCTGCCGGAAATTATCGAGAATGCCCCGGCGGAGCGGCTTGCGGGTTT
This sequence comes from Spirochaetia bacterium, assembly GCA_026002045.1. GTDB lineage: Bacteria > Spirochaetota > Spirochaetia > Treponematales > Breznakiellaceae > BNUT01. The sequence goes on from BOAV01000315.1 coordinate 603, forward strand.
TTACCGCCGCTGGTACCGCCCGGACAATATGGCCCTGATCATCGTTGGGGACTTTGACGGCGCGGTCCTGGAAGCGGAACTGATATCCCAATTTACCGCCCCTGCTCCGGCTTCGTCCCTGATTCTTCCCAAATATGAACTCCCCGCCCCCAAAAAGGGCAATCTTGAGGTGGCGATCATCACCGACCCGGAGCTGACCTACACCCAGTTCAACCTGTACTACAAGCGGACACCCCAGCCGGTAAAGGCGGACCTGGCCGGCTACCGGGAGGGGCTCATCGATGTCCTTATCGACCGGATGCTGGACCTCCGTTTTGACGAAGCCTCCAGATCGGAAATCACGGAACCCTTGGCAATGGCGATTTCCCCGGCGGTAAAGCCGTAGCGGGCCATGGATTCCTTTTCCCGCAGAAGCGCCTGCAAAGTGGCCTCGGCTTCGCCGGTTTTGGCCTGGCCTGCCAGGATATAGTAGCGGGATTTTTTCCCGTACCGGGTATTCCACGCCCCGGCGCCCACGTAG
>BOAV01000316.1 GCA_026002045.1 Spirochaetia bacterium
TGGGACGGCCTCCGGGTGACGAATTTGGCATCCCGCCGGGGCTCGGCTCAGGAATTTCAGATGAAAAGCTCCTGAAACAGGCCTATGCGGTGCAGTGCGTGTCCCGTGGCATTGCGGCCCTGACCCTGGAACAGCGGGGTATGGGCGAAAACGGCGGAAACCCCCTTGACCACAAACCGGCCTGCCGTGACGGCATTGCCACTTCAGCCCTGCTGGTGGGGCGGACCATCGCCGGTGAACGGGTATGGGATGTGATGCGCAGTATTGATGCCGCCCTGAAATACCTCCCTGGTTTTGATCCGGATCGTATCGGCATCATGGGAGTTTCCGGCGGCGGGACCACGGTTTTGTATTCCGCCATCCTTGATTCCCGCATTGCCGCCGCTTTTCCCATCGATTGTTTTTCTTCTTACGCCGCATCCATCGGCCTTATCAGCCATTGCCCCTGCAACTACATTCCCCGGGTGATGGAATATTTCGACATGGGGGATCTGGCGGGGCTTATCGCGCCCCGGCCCCTGGTTGTGTCAAACGCCGCAGATGATCCCATATTTCCGGTTACGGCGGCGCAGGAACAGTTTGTCACCGTAAAACGCATTTATCAGGCCCTGGGGTCCGCCGGAAAATGCGCCCATGTTATTGAACCGGGCGGGCACGGCTCCTATTCGGACGCTTCCTGGGACGTTTTTTTAAAGACAACCGGCTGGGGCTGAGGACCATGCCATCGGAACCCGGAAATAATGGAACAGAACCTAAAAAAATCCTTGCGTTATTTCACTTGATAAACTATACTTGTCTAAATTACGTATCTTTATTTTATCAGAGGTATACAAGAATATGAGTAATAAGGCTACTTGGCGCTCGCACCCGGTTCAAACTGCACGATGCAGCAGGAACACAGCTCAGACGGAATCTGCCCGTTATCACCAACGAGCCATTTCAGAATACGGTCATCAACCTGAACACCGGGTACGGATTTTGAATCAACAGTTTCTATGACGCGCCTCCTTGCCTTACTAAAACGGCGCCGCTACCTGGTGAGAGACAAAATATGGTCTACCAAACGGTATCCCGGACGATTTGAATACACCGGTGTACAGTTCGGGAATT
>BOAV01000317.1 GCA_026002045.1 Spirochaetia bacterium
TTAAAAAAGTTCCAAACAAGTATATATAAGTCATAGTCTCTATAGAGCTATAATAAACCTCAGGTCTTTTACAGGAGGAACAAGGTGAAAGCGAACCATGTAATACAGGACACGTCCTTGATTGTGGATCATCCCTTCTTGAAAAAGTACGAGACCCAAACCGGCGTGCCGGTGGAAATCGGGGCGGTCTATTACCGCCGGTCCAATCCCCCGGAGTATGATTGGGAACGGGACTACCAAACCGCAAAGGCGGACGGCCACACCATGTTCCGCCACTGGTTCACCTGGAATTCGATTCACATCGCCCCGGACGTTTTTGATTTTGAGAATTTCGACAAGCACCTTGCGCTGGCGGCGAAATACGGCATCAAGACCATCATTGCCGAGCATATTTACGAGGCCCCGGACTGGCTCTACCACAAGTATCCCCAGGCCCGGCTGGAGACCGCCAACGGCTCCCGATTCCACAGCAGCATGGGGGGCTCCAACGCCATCGGCCTTACCCGGATGTGCCTGGATAACCCGGAAGTTTTAACCGAGGCGAAGCGTTTCCTCTTTGAACTGGCCAAACATTACCGGGACAATCCGGGGCTCTACGGCTACGATATCTGGAACGAATGCTCCCTCTACGATGCCCGGTCCCTCTGCTACTGCCCCGCCACCCAGGCAGCATTCCGTACCTGGCTGCGGGAAAAGTACGATGATAACCTGGACAGACTGCGGGACGCCTGGAAACGTTACAGTCTTTCATCCTGGGATGAGGTGGAGATGCCCCGGCAGATCCAGGGCTTCCCCGACACGGTGGACATGGTCCATTTCCAGAACGATAAGGCCCAGGAATGGTTCAGGATGCGCCGGGACACGATCCGGGAAGCGGACAAGAAAAACCTTATCGCGGCCCATGGCAACGCGAAACACTTCTGCGACATCCCCGCCTGCGGTGACGACTTTAGGCCCGTGCCGCTGGTGGATATCTACGGTTACACCTTCTGGTACAGCAACGGCTGCCATACCATGATGGGGGGCGACATGATCCGCATTGCCTCGGCGGGGAAGGAATTCTGGCGCGCCGAGGCAATCGGCAACTCCGACT
>BOAV01000318.1 GCA_026002045.1 Spirochaetia bacterium
TCCGTCCGTTGAGGGGCTGATAACGCCGCCCTGGGAGCGGATGTACTCAACCACCACATAAGACAGGAGCAGCGAGGTGTTGAAGGGGTTTTCCGACTTGGTCAGCACGGTGTAACCGTCACCACCGCCCAACAGATAATCGTTGGTGCAGAAGCGGTAGGTCTTGTTGGGATCAACCGGCGCGCCGCCGATGGTTAAATCCTTGACAACCCCGTCACCGGAGGTCTTGTCGATGGTATACCGCACTTCTTTGGAGAACTGGGGGAAACCACCGTTACCCTGGGGAAGAGTACCGATAAAGTTGAAGAGTTCCAGCACATCGGATCCCTTAAGGGACACGATGTAGAGGTAGTTCTCGAAGGGCAGCACCGTGAGGATCTGTTCCTGGGTAAGCTTTCCCTTGGGAAGACCGGTACGGATATTGCCGCCGTTATGGAAAGCAAAGTCGATGTCCTGGTTAAAGGCGCTCTTGAAGTACCATACATTGGCGTCGGTGACCAGATTCCCGATGGCGGTTTCCTGGTAGCGGGTAAGCCGGTTGCCGAATACGAATTCCTCGGCGGCCTCCCCCACCACCTCTTTAAGGCTGGCGTTAGCTTTTTCGATATAGGGGGCCAGCAGGGCTGTAACTTCCGCATCGGGGGCAAAGGTTTTTGCCTCCGCGGTGTTGATCTCCACAGGTTTCCAGTCAAAACCGGCAAGCTTCCCGTCCACCACGGTCAGTTTCCCTTCGCCAACATATTTTCCCCATTCATTGGCGGAAACGATATAGGTATTCCCAACCTTTTTGGGGGCTTCAAAGAAGGAATGGGAGTGCCCGTCCACGATGATATCAATGCCGGGAACCGCTGCGGCCAGTTCCGGTGAAATCACATGATCCTCGAATTCCTTTACATCCCCAATATGGGTAATGGCGATGATGATATCGGCCTTTTCCTTGTTCCGCAAGGCATCCACCGCAGCCTTGGCGGCCTCAATCTCGTTGATAAAGGTCAGGCTCTTGTCGGGGCTGGCCGTAACCAGGGTCCGCAGGGTGGTAATACCAATGAGCCCCACCCGGAAGCCCGGATAATCCTTAACCAGATACT
>BOAV01000319.1 GCA_026002045.1 Spirochaetia bacterium
CGATATAATGGGCTACCGGTGTTGGAATCCTTATTGCCACATCCTTTGATGCAGCGCCGCTTATTTTGGCATAATTATCTGACAGGGAAGCAGAGCTGTCCGGATTGCCGACAAATGCAAAATGAGAATCTGGCCGTGATGATACATCAAGATGTACTATCAGTGCTGCGTTTACAATGTTGCTGGTAAAATTTAAACGGGTTATCGCAGCGGCCCCGGCGCCTGTTGCAGGAGATTTTTGCCTGCCGTCAGCCTGCGCTTCCCATGATGTTCCCGAATAGGAGACATTTGTAATTGACGGCGGTCTCGGCGTTCTTCCGGCCGCCGCTGAGTATGACAGCCCGCCTTCACAGTGGATGGCGATTTCGGTTATCAGGGTGGAACAGGCCTGTTCCGTGTCCGCCGCAAACTTGTCAACCATGTGGGAAAAAATCGAATGGGCGATCATGGCGATGATGGCGATAATAAGGCCGAATACGGTGGTGATCAGGGCCTCGTAGATGCCGTTTGCCACAATCTGGGCGTTTACTTCGGTGGCCTCGGCGATTGACTTAAAGGCCCCGATCATCCCCGAAACGGTGCCCAGGAACCCGGTGAGGGGCGAAAGGGAACCCAGGGCGGTAAGAAAATTGAAGCCGTTTTCCAGGGAATTGATGCAGGTAAGGGCTTCGGTCTCCACCGCCTTTTCCACCCGGTGCTCGGAAAAGCTGCGGCCCTCGGTCAGGCCGGACCGGTCCACCAGTGCAAGGAGCACCCGGGCCCCCATGCGCCGTTTGGTTTGGGTTGAAAGGTATGCGCGGGTTTCGGAGAGAGTATCTGTTTTGATGCCTTCGTCAACCCTTGCGGCAAGATCGTCGAGATGCAGATTATGGTAGCCCAGATAGATGGCCCGCTCCAGGGCAATGGCGATTACGACGATAGAGAAAAAGAGGAGGGGCCACATGAAAATCCCCCCCATGGTAAAAAGTTCAAGTAATGAAAAACCGGCGTTCCCTTCCATAGCTACCTCACTTAATTTTAATCAGAGTAATGTCTTTGTTCAGGGAGGCGATAAGAGCGTCCCATTAATAGTCAAAGTATAT
>BOAV01000320.1 GCA_026002045.1 Spirochaetia bacterium
TCTATATATAGATAACATTTTAGGAGTGTATAAAATGAAGATAAATATTTCCGTTTTTATAATTGCGGCGATGTTGATTGGTTGTGGATCAACGCCTACACAAATAGACAAAAGCCAACAGGTCACTAGTGAAGAGCCTCTACCACCTTCGGCCAGTAGTGCTCAATCTGGTTCAGCAATGACTGTTGATACTAGAACAAATACATTCAACGGTATTTTAGTTGATGTGGTTGGAACCCCTTATGAATATAAAGATATTTGTGGGTATCGAGCGATGGACGACCTTATAGAAAAAGAGTATAAATTGATGTCAACTGGACAGTCTTCGACGTTTGACAATTTTAGTATTGACAAGTTTATTTTTAACTTTACCGAAAATGGAGGCCTAGTTGTCAGTACAGTCTATAGCTATGATAAAACACCATCGGCCAATGGAGGGTTTTATCCTGCGCAATCTGGTAGGGTACACGATTGGAAACTTGAACCTAAATACCACCGCCACTCTGGTGGTGATTGTTCAATTGATTTTTACAATGACATAGCAGTCTCTCAGGCAAAACTGAACGAAATGCGGAGGGACCCATCTTTGGAAAAGGTGTATAATATCCTCCTTTCTGTTGCAGAAGATATGGATTACAATTATCCTGCCATTGGTCGTAAGGCTACATTCGTTACGCTACCAAATGGCAAAGAGCCATTAAAAGGTGTCTGTGATGATTATTCTAATCTCTTGATTGATAGGCTCACTGTGGCCAAGATCAATGGTGTTAGCAATATTCAAAAGGTAACAGGACAAAATCATGCATGGGTTACACTTGTTTATAAAGGAAAAACTCTTTATCTTGATGCTACATGGTTTGACAAAAATAATATTGATGAAAATGGTGTAGTAGATCACACGCCTTACAAAGACCCGCGTAACATGACCTTCGACAACGAAATTTTTACAAACCATAACCAACATCATATTGCTGGGGGCACAAGAAACATTGGATCTTGATACGGCAAACGATAATATTTAAAAATGGAAATATAAAAAACAGCACATGGCATACGCTATATGCTGTCTTTTCAGC
>BOAV01000321.1 GCA_026002045.1 Spirochaetia bacterium
TTGTCATTGGGGCCTTGAGGAGTTCCCTTTCCCTCTGCTGGAAGGTGGTGGTCGCTGCGGAAGTACTGGTCCAGCCTATACTCGCCCTGGGCGCCGGTATGCAGCGCGCACGCGTCCAACTTGAAACAGCGGAACTGTTTGCCTGGACCGCCGGAACTGTTTTAGCCGCCGCCCTGAGCCAACTGCTTTTGAGCTTGGCCCTCAAATTTTTTTACAGGCGGCGCGGGCAGTGATAAATATAAGAAATCTTTCCTTCGGCTTTGACGACAATCCTCTTTTTAAAAATTTGAATCTGAATTTAGGGGATGAAAATCCCACGGTAATTCTGGGGCCTTCGGGCTGCGGCAAGACCACCCTTCTGCGGCTTATCGCAGGATTGCTCAAGCCCCTTAACGGTAATACTGTGGAAAGCAGCGGGAGTATTTCTTTTGTCTTTCAGGAGCCCCGGCTTCTCCCCTGGAAAACGGTATTGGAAAATGTGATGCTCCCCATTGCCGGTATTATGGGAAAAACCGAAGCTGAAAACCGTGCCCGGCATTTTCTCGATCTGGTTTCCCTTGGGGATAAAGAGGCAGCCCTGCCTGCTGAACTTTCCGGGGGCCAGCGGCAGCGGGCCGGTATCGCCCGGGCCTTTGCATACCCCGGCCAGATAATCCTGATGGATGAGCCCTTCCAGTCCCTGGACATTCCCCTGCGGATACAGCTTATGGATTTAACCAATAGGTTGCTGCAAGATACTCAACCGGGCAGCGAAAGCTGCGAAGGTTCCCCTCTTGATTTTCCCCGCCTCGCCCTTATTGTGACCCACGATTCAAGGGAGGCGGTGTATATGGGAAACCGGATCATTGTTTTGGGGAACCCACCCGGCGGTATCATTTTTGATGAAAAAGTAACACTGCCGCTGAATGAACGGCGTTACGGATCGGCGGCTTCTGCGGAAATCGAGGAACGGCTTATTCAGGTAATGCGGGATTAAGCCTAAATCTGACCTACAAATAAGAAAAGGACCCCAGGAGGCCGGGACACGAAGGGCACAAAGGGAAGAAAATTCGAGCCCTCTTCTTTCCCCTCGA
>BOAV01000322.1 GCA_026002045.1 Spirochaetia bacterium
GCTGCTTTTCCGGGCAGGGGATCTCAATGCCCCTTCCGATGGGGACCGGGCTTTGCTGGAAAAGAAGGGGATCAGGACCATCCTGGACTTTAGGGGAATGGGCGAAGTTGCGCAGGCCCCGGATTGCAAAATCGCTACGGTGAAAAAGACCTATGCACTGTCCATTGAGGCAGGAAATATGGTGGAACTGAGCCGGGTGGGAAAAGAGGTAAGCGGGGAAACCTTGATGGAAGAACTCTACAGGGTTCTGCCGGATAGAGCCCGGCCCTGGTACCGGGAATTTTTCAAAATTCTTTCCGAAAAGGAGAATATTCCCCTGCTGTTCCACTGTTCCGCCGGGAAGGACCGGACCGGTCTGGCTGCGGCGCTGATCCTTTCGGCTATTGGCGTTGATCGGGAAACCATCTATCAGGATTATCTCCTTTCCCACGCCTGCCTGAAGGACAAGTACCGGGCATGGCTTGAAAAGGAACCCCGCCTGGAGCCGGTGATGTCTGTCCGGCGGAGTTATCTTGAAGCGGCCTTTACCCGGATCGAAACGGACTTTGGCGGCATGGAACGCTATCTGGGGACAGAACTTGGCGTGAATTGTGGGTTACTGCGGGAACTTTACACCGAAGCTTTCTGATACTATCATAGAGCCATTATGGTACAAACAATCGCGAGACTTATCGTTGCCCTGAACGGCAATGTGAAAAAAAGCCAGATTGCGGCGGGCTTTGCCTGGGGGCTGCTTTTGGGGCTCGTGCCGGCGGGCAATATTTTCTGGATTGTCCTTTTTGTGGTATCTTTCTTCTTTCATCATAACCACGCTTCAAAGGTGCTGGTGATGGCCCTTATCAAGCTTTTTATGCCCCTGATTTCTTCTTTGACAGATGCCCTGGGTTGGGAGATCCTCCATATTGAGGCCCTCCGGCCCCTGTTTACCACCCTGTACAACATGCCCTTTGTGCCCTTTACCCGGTTTAACAATACCCTGGTTGCCGGGGGGCTTGTGGGCGGTATCGTGCTCTGGCTGCCGGTGTTCCTGTTGGTTTTGGCCCTGGTTCCCCTGTACCGGAATACCATCG
>BOAV01000323.1 GCA_026002045.1 Spirochaetia bacterium
TTTCAGGTTTGGCGATGAGGCCGGCCAGCGGGATGATGCCGCCTGAGATGCCCTTGGCGAAGGTCATCACGTCGGGGATAACATCCCACCACTCACAGGCCCAGAATTTGCCGGTGCGGCAGCAGCCGGTCTGGATCTCGTCGGCCACGAAAATCGTATCGTATTTGGTGCAATACTCACGGGCGGTTTTGATGAACTCGTCGGTGCTTACGTTGACGCCCCCTTCGCCCTGGATGGGTTCCATGATAAAGCCCTGGTAGATGCCGCTGGACAGTTCTTTTTTCAGGGCTTCCACATCGTTGAATTTAATATGGGTAACCTGATCGAGAAGCAGCCGGCCCTGATACGCCCACCAGGTGTCTTTGCCGCCCAGAGAAACCGCACCGGCGGTCTTTCCGTGGAACGCCCCAAGGGTGGAAAGAATCTTTGTCTTTTTAGGATCATTGCGCTTGGCAATTTTGCAGAGCTTGAGCGCGCTTTCAACGGCTTCCGCGCCGCCGCCGCCAATCTGCACCTTGGTAAGCTTCTGCCCCGGTGTGGTAAGGGCCAGATTCCGGTAAAACGCCGCGGCGATATTATGATAGGAAACCGCGCCCATGGCGTAGGACTTGGCCTTGAATACCTTCTCGATATTTTCCCATATAAAGGGGTTGTTGTTCCCCACGGTCATGACCCCGACGGCGCCCATCATGTCGTACCACTTGTTGCCCGCATGGTCGATGAAATTCGCGTTTTCCGCCTTCTTGAAATATTTACCCCCCGACAGCACAACTTTGAGCTTGTTGGAGTAAGTCTCCTGCAGGTTTTTCACCGTCTCCAGATCAAAATTAATGGCGTCATCAACGGTGTAAAAATCCTTGTACACATCCTTGATACTCTTCATAAAAACCTCCTCAATTTTTGTTATGCTACGCTGTTCCGGCGGTATTTGTCAATAACGTTGTAAAGCCGGGTGTTTTTTGATATGATATAAAATATGAAGCCCCAATTACTGGATGAGTGGAAAAATCTGCGGGATACCCTGGACTATATTGAACATTCCGATACCCCGCCTTCCC
>BOAV01000324.1 GCA_026002045.1 Spirochaetia bacterium
GTCCCCGCGATCCGGGAAGGGGAAACCGCCATTGCGGTGATCACCAAGGGCTTCCTCCCAGGCCCCATGGGCAATGCCAAAGGGGGCAGCCCCCGGCTGATTCTGGAAACCCTGGAGGACTACCTGCCGGGTTTTTACCGGCAGTCCCTGGTCTACATCGCCGGTCCCAGCCATGCCGAGGAAGTGTCCCGGGGGAAGATCACCGGCCTCATCGCCGCCAGCGAGAACGCCAAAAATTCCATCCGCTTCCGGGACCTGCTCAAAAGCAAGCGGCTCTTCGTTTTTTCGTCCTTTGATGTCCGGGGCGTCCAGGTGGCGGCGGCGGCAAAGAACGTCATCGCCATCGCCTTCGGCATTCTGGACGCACTCAAAACCCGGCCCCCTGCGGGTGCGGAAGATGTTTTCGGTGACGGCACGGAATCCCTGCTCCTCGCCGCAGGGCTCAACGAAATCCAGACCCTGGGCATGGCCATGGGCGCCACCCACCCGGAAACCTTCACCTCGATCTCCGGGGTGGGGGACCTGGACGTAACCTGCCGCTCCGTCTTTGGCCGGAACCGCCGCTTTGGTCGGGAGATCATCGAAAAGGATATCCTGCGTCCCTTCACCAGTCTTGAAGACCTGCTTGCCCGTATTGGCGAAATCGGCTACCTCCCCGAAGGAGCCGTTGCCGCAAAATATGTCAAGATTCTTGCGGAGAAGCACAAACTCAAAATGCCCATATCAACCGGCATCTGTCAGATTCTGAATAGGGAAATCAAACCTATGGAATTTGTGGACAATTTTTTGGGCGGGATGATATCAAGGTAATACCCATGTCGAATTTTTGTGCGTAAACACTCACGACAAATATTTATGAATCATATATCCTGCGGTCATGCAGACAATTGTATTAGTTGATGACCATGTGATGATACGCCGGGGTTTGGCGGCGCGGCTCACCGCAGCGGGCCGTTTTCATATTGCCGGGGAGGCGGCCGCCCTGACAGAGGCGCGGCTTTTGCTGGAAAATTTAGAAACCGCGCCTGACCTGATCATTCTGGACATAGAACTGGG
>BOAV01000325.1 GCA_026002045.1 Spirochaetia bacterium
CCTATACGGTGATAGACGCCGCCGATTGGGCTATCATCATACCGGTTATTGAAACGGAACGGGGCAGGGAATTCGTCATGGTCAGGCAATGGCGGCACGGGTCAAAGGAACTGAGCCTGGAGTTCCCCGGCGGCGTTTTTGAGCCCGGTGAAGATGCGGAAGCGGCGGCGGGCAGGGAATTGCTGGAAGAGACCGCCTACCGGGCGGGAAAGATCCGTAAAATCGGGGAATTCAGCCCCAATCCGGCGATTATGTCAAACCGGGTCCACTTTTTTCTCGCCGAAGACTTGCAGCATACGGGCGCGCAAAATCTGGATGAGGATGAGTATATTGAAGTGGAAACGGTAAACACTGCGGATGTATTGCAGGGGATGGGACGGCCTCCCTATGTCCACGCCCTTATGGGTTCGGCGCTGGCCCTTTATCTACAGAAAAATGCCGGGAACTTAAATTAGGAGCTTGTTATGGCTGATATTACCTATGATATTCTGAAGCATTACGGGGTCATTTCGGAAGAAAAGGGCGGATGGAAAAAGGAGATCAACCTGGTCTCCTGGAACGGCCGGAATCCCAAAATCGATATCCGGGACTGGGCGCCGGGGCATGAAAAGATGGGGAAAGGCATCACCTTAACCCAGGAAGAGGCGGCAGCCCTGGGGGAACTGCTGGCGGTTGCCCTGGAGAAGCAGCCGGAATAATTTACCGAAGGGACGCTATGGCATCCTGGGTCATTTGGTCGCAGCGTTCGTTTAATGGATTCCCCGCGTGGCCCTTGACCCATTGCCAAACAAGGGGAAAAACCTGGGAAAGTTCATCCAGGCGCTGCCAGAGATCCCGGTTTTTCACCGGATCCTTGCCGCTGGTCCGCCAATTATTGCGTTTCCAGGAATGAATCCACTGGGTGATGCCCTTTTGGACATATTGGGAGTCGGTGTAGACCGTAACCTGCTCCGGCGACTGAGGAAACAGGGACAGAGCTTCCAGGGCGGCGATAACCGCGCCCAATTCCATCCGGTTATTGGTGGTGTTCTTTTCAGCACCCCATTTTTCAGCG
>BOAV01000326.1 GCA_026002045.1 Spirochaetia bacterium
CACTGGGCGCCAATCACGACTACCTTCATGTATTACTCCCGATGACATTGAGAATATACAAAAAAACCGCTTCTGGCAATGCTGCGAAACGCCTTGCGTTTCGTCCAATAATGGTCCCTATGAGGGGGAAAGCGGTAGCGCGGACAAATTTCAGATGAATTTTCCCCCTGTTTGTGTTAAGATTCCCCCGTGAAAAAGCAAAAATCCTTTGTCTACCGGTGTTCCGCCTGCGGCCATGAGGAGCCCAAATGGCTGGGCCGCTGCCCCGAATGCGGGGAGTGGAACACCCTTATCGAAACTGCCGTCACCGGCCGGGGCGGACCGGGGCAGGGCGCGGGTCATGGCGGAGCGGGTGGCGGGCGATCCGGCAGCATCCCCCAGTCCTTCCCCCTTTCATCCATCGATCCCCAGGAGGGGAGCCGCATCGGCAGCGGCATCCCGGAACTGGACCGGGTCCTGGGCGGGGGCATCATGAAAAGGTCCGCCATACTGGTCGGGGGCGAGCCGGGGATCGGAAAGTCCACCCTGCTCCTGCAGGCCGCCGCCGCTGCGGAAACCAAAGGGCGCATCCTCTACATCTCCGGGGAAGAATCCGCCGGGCAAATACGGATGCGGGCTGACCGGCTGGGGCTTCTGGGAAACGGCGCGGGGAATGGCAGTTCCAAAGGGAGCAGCCTGGGGGACCGTATTGAAATTTGCTGCTCAGGCCGGCTTGAGGATATTAACGCCCTGCTGGAATCGGTAAAACCCGTGTTAATTATGGTGGATTCCGCCCAGACCCTCTTCACTGCCGAGGCCGGAATGGCGCCGGGCACCGTTAATCAGATGAAGTACTGCTCCTTCGAGCTTATCTCCTGGGTGAAGGAGCATGACGCCGCCCTGTTCCTGGTGGCCCATGTGACCAAGGAAGGGATCATTTCGGGGCCCAAGACCCTGGAACACATGGTGGACACGGTGCTGTACTTTGAGCAGAACGAGGGGGACAGCCGTTTCCTGCGGGCGGCGAAGAACCGTTTCGGCTCGGTGGACGAAATCGGGATTTTTACCAT
>BOAV01000327.1 GCA_026002045.1 Spirochaetia bacterium
GTATCACAATATCGGTTTCAGCCTGACCATACGGGGCGAAAAGGAAGCCCGCATCCACGAAAAGGTTATGGACGTTTCAAAAACCGTGGGGCTCTATGATTATTTAAACCGCTACCCCAAGGCCCTTTCGGGCGGGCAGAAACAGCGGGTCGCCATGGGCCGCTCCATCGCCAAGGAAGCGGGGATTCTGCTGATGGACGAACCCCTTTCAAACCTGGACGCGAAACTCAGGCAGCAGACCAGGCAGGAGCTTTCCGCGCTGCACCATGAATTAAGTTCCACCATCCTCTACGTTACCCACGATCAAATAGAAGCCATGACCCTGGCATCCAGAATCGTTGTTATGAACGAGGGGCATATCCAGCAAATCGGAACCCCCTACGAAATTTATCATACCCCGGCAAATATTTTTACCGCCTCATTTATCGGTTCCCCGGGGATCAACTTGATGAAGGGTATTGTCGAAGGGGATCATTTTACAGGCATGAATGGGGAAGGAAAACCTGTTTTGAATTTCAGGATTCCGCGGAAATTTTTAAAACCCCTGGAGGATTACCGGAAGGGCGGGCTTGTCATGGGCCTCCGCCCGGAAAGTATTTATACTGAAAGGAAAGAAAGTGCCGGCGGCGAAAATTATTCTTTTAACACCGTGGTTAACACCCTGGAATTGCTGGGGGCGGAATACAACGCCGGTCTTGATGTGGGCGGATTTAACCTAAGCTGCAGAATCCCTGCGGATCAGGCAATCGGGAGGGGGCAAAATGTCATAGCCTCCTTTGATGTAAACAAGGTTCATTTCTTTGATGAAAAAACCGGTTTACGTATCAAAGGGCAGGAGTAGTAAAACCATGAAAACAATAAAAGCATTACAGACCATCGCGTGGATTACCGCGGGGGTCTCCGTTTTTGAATTGGCTATTTCACAATTTTTCATAAAAATAACCCGGCTTTCGGCAATAGAAACCACGGGAATAACCCTTTTCGCCTTTATCATCTTTGGGCTGGTTACCCTCTTTGCCGTTACCCGGATGAAG
>BOAV01000328.1 GCA_026002045.1 Spirochaetia bacterium
TTTTTATGGTTGACAAAATATTTTATTTATGGTAAAATTCTAAATAGGTACTTTCAGCAAAGAGTACAAAAAACAAATAAGGTGGTGAATTTATGGGTATTCTTGATATTGTGGCTTTAATAGCAAAGGGTTTGACTGTTGCAAATCAGGTTCAAAAGAAAAACAATCAGAAAAAGCTTGCAGAGTTCGACAAGCAGCTAAATGGAAATTCCAATGGCTCTAAAAAATAGCCATGGTGTTTTAGATTTAGAAAATTTGGCAAAATTTACCATAGGAGGGTAAAAAGCATGGCAAAAATGCAAGGTCCGGATAAGAATTACAGAAAAAACACAAAGAAACGTTATGAGCAATGGGCTTCTAATCCTAACGGTGGGCATGGTGTAAATCAAGCAAAGCAAAAATTAAAAAATATGGGTGTCCCAAAGTACCAAAACTTTTCGGAAAACAGTGGTGGAGGAAAGTAAGGCTATTTGATTTTGCTTTGGTTTTATCAAAGCAAAATCAGATATGCGGAGATAAAAATTGATTGATTATGCAAAAAAGTATGAGAATGAATTGAGGGCCAAATTTTATGATATAGCATTTGATCCGTTTTATAAATTTGCAATATACACACCATGGCGTAATGATTTTGAAATTCCTAATTCGACATACGATTATCATTCATTTGTGTCAATTAACGGATATAACATAATTGGATATATTGCGTATAGGATTAATCGAGAAGATGATTCCGTATACAGAATGCAAATAATTAATTTTATAAAAGATCGTTCATTTTTATTTGGTAAAGATGCCTTTACATGTGCAAAAAATATTTTTGATGCGTTTAATTTTCGTAAATTAACATTTGATGTTATTATTGGAAACCCTATTGAAAAGACTTATGATAAAATTATTAAAAAATATGGTGGTAGAATCGTTGGCACAAAAGAGAAGGAAATGAATAACCGCAGGGCAAGCCCTGCGGTATCTTTAACCTTCATGCTTTATTTTGGTAAGGGAACAGCTTGAGCTGTTCCCTTACCAAAAT
>BOAV01000329.1 GCA_026002045.1 Spirochaetia bacterium
CCAGGCATTCATGGTCCAGTTTACCGGCGCTATCCCCGCAAAGCTCAGAAACCAGTTGGCAAGAGCGGAAGGCAGGGAACCAAATATCAGGCGGAATGCAACGCCGGCTACAATAACCGAAGTAAGGGAAGGGATAAAAATAATAGCCCTGAATACATTACGGCCGTGGATAAATTTGGTATTCAGCAAAACAGCCAGGATCAGTGATACCGGAATAATCGTACAAACACAGAAAAACACATAGATGGTGTTGGTTCTTACCGCATTAAAAAAATGAATATTGTTGAGGCGGGCATAGTTCTTTAACCCGATAAATTCCATGTTATTAAGGCCGTATACCCTATGGAAGCTCATAAAAATAGTTTGCAGCGAAGGCCAGAAAAAAAAGAGAAAAAATGATAAGAGAAAGGGTAACACAAATACATAGGGCGCCATCTTTTGCGAATAAAAAAAACGCTGTAAAAGACCTATTTTATTTTGTATTAAAGCCGTATCTTTTTTCGACATGGGTATCCTCTGTTACCAATTAAGGATGCCGTCTCCACCATCCGGATGAAAACGGCAATCCATGTTAACTATTGCTTTGCGCGGAGTTCAGCGGCGGCGTTTCTTAATACGGTCGCCGGGTCCTGCTTTTGTACCAGGGCCTGGTACATAACGGTATTCATCACAACCGTCTGGGCATCGGCGGATAAATCGCCGTAATTGGGTGAAGGAATATTATCTTTGAACCGGTAAAGCATATCAAAAACCTTTTCATTGCCGAAATAGGCAATAGGTTTCTGTAATTGCGGGGTTTCCCATATATCCCAGCGGGGAGGATCAAAGGCCGCCACTTCCCAAATACGGATATTGGATTCTTTGGTAAGCTTAAGATGCCCGAGAAGATCTATCGCAAGATCCTGGACCTTACTCTGGAGCGTAACCGCGGTTCCGGTACCGCCGATACCCGCGGAACGGGCGTCAGAAGCGTTCTGAACCGGCATGGGCCTTAAGTATATCTTTCCTTCAAGA
>BOAV01000330.1 GCA_026002045.1 Spirochaetia bacterium
AGTTATAGAGCGCAGGCCAGGGGCTCACTGCCATGTTCGTTGAAATAAGCACCTTGAGAAGCAGGGGATTTTCGGCATCCCCATACTTTTTCCCCATAATGGCGGCGCAGCTGTCCAAAAGGGCGCTTATATCCTTTTTGATGGACCCACCATCAATTTCTGAGGCGATTTCCGTATCCAGGATGAAACCCGGCAGAATGGGCAGAGCCAATTCCGCCAATTCGTTGGCCTCCCGTCCCGGGATTCCCAAAAGTTCGCCCCCAACCTTTTTGGAGATAGGGTCTTTTTGGCTGAAAAAATGTATATGCCTATTCATTTATTTGTCCCCAACTACCCAAACAGCCTTAAAACATCACTCACCGCATTGCGGAGGAAGACCTCAAACTGATTGCTTGCCCCCTGGGCCAGATAACGCTGCAATTTCGCCACATCCCTGATACCGTTTCCCGCAACGGCAAATTGAATAGCGCTTCCGTGTTTAACTTTCCCCCATCCAAAGAGGGAATTGATATCCAGAATCCGCTCGCCCTCGTAATAAATGTACACCTGAAGGTCCGGATATTTGGCCCTATAGCTTGCGATAATCCGCTTCCAGGCTTCCACATTGCCGTTATGAAAAAGCTCATTGGTAACCGTCACGGAATACCGGGGGGTCATCTGCACCGGGCCTTTGATGGCGGGAGAGGCGGCGGTCCCGGGTACATGCTGAGCCTTGACCGGCGCCTTCGCCGCTTTTGCGGCGGCTTTTTTCAATTTTTTTACCGTAAAATTCCCCCGGAGCAGTTCCGGGGGAACCTTTACCTTTGCGCCTTCAAAAAGAGCGGCGGCAAGTTTCGCCGCTTTCAAACAGCTTTCATCGGCGGCTCTTGAACCTTTGCCGGCATATATCACCAGAAGCTCCCGTTTTTGCAAAGGGCCGAAATTCGCCAGCTGATCCGCGTTCTTGGGATTGGCCGCCAGAAGCCCCAGGTCCGGATGATGGTAGGCGGCGACAAGATCCACCCCTTTCCACC
>BOAV01000331.1 GCA_026002045.1 Spirochaetia bacterium
GGATATCGGACAAATTGATTTCTATGTCCGGTATTTTGAAGACAACATGAAACTTCCCGGGGATAACCCGACCATTGGCATTGTTCTGTGTTCTGAGAAAAATGACACCATGGTAAAATACTCGGTACTTGCAGAAAATGACCGCCTGTTTGCGTCAAAATATATGCTCTATCTTCCGACAGAGGATGAACTGAAAAAAGAACTGGAACGCGAACGGGAGCTTATCGAAAAGTCTATGGAAAAAAGCGGCGAAGCCGACCAAGGAGTCTGATGTGTCAATCCCCGCAAATTCCCCCAGTCCCCCTATGAACTCCTTGACCCCCAATGCCGGTGGACCCCTTCTGACGAAAGTTTCCATGATCCGAGCTTCGGTAATTCCCTGCCGCCATTGGTACAGAAAATCCGGGAGGAAGTGAAAAAGTGGCGGGACGCCCAATATGCGGGGGCTTCTGAAACCTCAAAGGCTTTGTTAAATTGGTGGTTCAACACCGAACACATACTCCCCCAATTCGACAGAACGGTCTTTAATTTCCGGTACTATTTCGCCCAGCGGGAAGCGGTGGAATCAATAATCTATCTTTACGATGTGGTTAAGGTGAAGGATAAAATAGATTTACTGCGTTACGATTCAACCGGCGCGGTATCAACCGGAATGTTTGAGGAAGACTGGCTGCGTTTTGTTATCAAGATGGCAACCGGCAGCGGTAAGACAAAGGTGATAAGCCTCATCATCGCCTGGTGCTATTTTCATAAACGGTACGAAAGTGATTCAAAACTTGCGGCCAATTTTCTGGTGATTGCCCCGAACATCATTGTTCTGGAACGGCTCCGCGCCGATTTTGACGGTCTGCGGGTCTTCTGGAAAGACCCGGTCCTGCCGGATAACGGCTATGAGGGACAGAACTGGCAGGACGATTTTCAGCTCACCCTGCATATCCAGGACGATGTTTCCATCATCCGCACAACCGGCAATATCTTTCTTACCAACATCCACCGGGTGTTTTCCGGTAA
>BOAV01000332.1 GCA_026002045.1 Spirochaetia bacterium
GTCTTTCAATACCTGGCTCATGGTGGCGTTTGACCAGTAATGCACATCACCAATGTTCTGACTGTTCGGGCGCTTACCACCGTAGGGCGAGCTGTTCCAGTAGGGTATATGCGGACAGTTATGGTGTACCGTATCCGCAGCAATATGATTGGCAAGATACATACCTAGTTGTTTTTCGTGACGGGGATCGGCCTTCCATTTGGGACCGTCCACCATATTAAAGAGCCAGTGGTTTTCATTGGTACCGCACCACAAGGCCATGGCAGGATGATTACGCAGGCGTTTAGTCTGATATTCCATTTCCTCGGCTACATCCTGCCGGAATGATCTAATATGATCCGGCATGGTGGTACAGCAAAGCATAAAATCATGCCAAAGCAGAAGTCCGTTACGGTCGCACAATTCATAGAATATATCGTTTTCGTATAATCCCCCGCCCCATATCCGCAGCATATTGAAATTCGCGTTCCGGGCTTCACGGATAAGAGTTTTATACCTTTCACCGGTGACCCGCGCATAGATAAGATCCGCAGGGATCCAGTTACTCCCCCTGCAATAGATCCGTTTCCCGTTTATATAAAACGAAAAGTTTCTGTTCTCATTGTCAATTCGGGAAGTATCCAGGGTAAGGGTACGGATGCCAAAAAGAATGGGCTTCCACGCATTAATCTTCCCGTTACATTCTACCTCCACTGCTATTTCATAGAGGGGCTGTCCGCCGTATCCTGCGGGCCACCAGAGTTCGGGGTCCTTAAGCTCAATCGTGAATTTGGTATAATTTTTTCCCGACCTAAGAAGCACATCATTACTGCGGATAGTTTGCTTTTCCGGTTTTCCTTCCCGGCTGATATGAACGGTCAATGCCGCCTCAGCGGTTCCTATAATATCCAGAAGTTCAGTTTCTGCTTCCACATCGATCTTCGCGATCCTTTTGCCATCATGCTCTTCAAGGGTGGTGGTAACCACACTTACCCCGCGTACCACCGCTTCTGAAAGGCAGCGG
>BOAV01000333.1 GCA_026002045.1 Spirochaetia bacterium
GGCAAACCTCTTCATGGTCCCTTTTGTGGCAAAACTCCGGGGCCAGGATGCCAAGGAAAGTATGGCCAAGGAAATGGTGATCGAGGGGGTCCTTTCCATACAGGCCGGGGACAATACCCGAATCCTCGCGATGAAGCTCCTTGCCTACCTCAGCCCAAAGGACCGGGCAGCAGTTGAAAAAGAAGTGCTTAAAGATTAAAAAACTTTCAGTTTTTTAATCTTTAAGCTTGGGAGAAATGCTACGCATTTTTCCATGCCGACAATAAAGTATAGAGGGGAAACAGAAAGTGGCGAGAAAGAAAAAAGACGGCGGCGGGGGGCCCACCGGGCAGGAGTGGCTCACCACCTATTCGGACATGGTTACCCTCATGCTCTGCTTCTTCGTCATCTTTTTCAACCCCGATGAAGCTTCTACCGCGACCGCCCAGGCGATCTCCGCAGCCATGGGGCCGCAGAGTCTTAGTTCAAAGACCGGGGGGGAGACCCTCTCGGAGGGGAAGATGGCGAGTATGGGCAGTACGATGATGACCCTCCCGTCAATGGAAAGGGGCCGCTCCCTGGGAACCGCCCTGCGTAAGGCGGTAAGTCTTTTTAACCCCGAAGTCAGATCAAACAAGGTCAAGGTTACCCATGACGAACGGGGGCTGGTGATCAGCCTTGCCTCGGACGCCTTTTTCGGCCCCGCCAGCGCCCGGATAAACATTGAAGAAACCCGTGATATACTGCTGCGGCTGGGGACCCTTTTGGAGTCCGATGATCTAAGGGGCCGCAAGTTCCGTATTGAAGGGCATACCGACCGGGTGGATGTGGACCCCGCGGGCCCCTGGGAATCAAATTGGGAACTTTCTACCGCCCGTTCTATAAATGTACTTCATTATCTTGCCGATATTGGAGTAGATGAGCAGCGGTTCCAGGTTGCGGGCTTTGCGGACACCATGCCGGTATCCACAAACGACACCGCCGAAGGCCGCGCGTATAACCGCCGGGAGGATATTATTAT